>JAKIWQ010000015.1 GCA_022749935.1 Thermoplasmata archaeon
ATCTCGAACGTGTAGTACTGCGGCGCGCCCGTCGTCGCGTTGTTGTAGACCAGGTTGTTGCCGCCGAACTGGGCCGCGCACTCCAACGAACCGGGTACGCACGTCGCGATCTGCGGTACGTAGCTCGCCGGGGTGGGCCCGTCGAGCGTACCGTTGTACGCGATGAGCGTCTGGTACACGTTGGAAATCGGCTCGTCACAAACGGTGTAATAACATACGCTCGGGTCCGACTCAGAAGGACCACCGCCGGTGGCCTCCCAAATCTCGATCGTCCCAGGGTGCGGGCTTACGGGCGCCGCATGGGGCGATGCTGGCTTCAGTTCGGCCTTCGCCTGCACACCGCTCGCGGAGTGTAGCGTCGTGAGGACCGGTGCCATCGCTCCCGCGCTACCCACAAGGCTGTGTGTAGGCGCGTAGCTCATGACCATCAGACCTACGATGGCTATTCCCACGATGGCTGCCGTCCATCTATTCCTGCTCTGCATTCTCTAACTCCGCGTTGCGGGCCCGGAGGCCCAACCGGCGAGACCCAACGGGACTCTCGATATAAACCTTACAACGAGATTTTCTCTGGGATTTAACTGGTCCGAATTCCGTCGGCCCGGGAGCCTCTTCACATCGTTCGCCGTTCGGAAGTACGGTAACGTTCATCCAGCCCCTTCGAAATTCGGACCGCTGGACCCCCATCGATCACTGGTTATCCTGCATCAATCTCCCTCCTCATCCCACCAGTTGTCACATTCGACTGTAGCAGCAGGTCTCGACGAACCCGTGCGTTTCCCCCCGGTCAGAAGAGTTGTCGTCCACAGGGGAGGACCAGACGCCTCGTTGTTTGCAACCGCGGCTCACTAGGCAAAGCGAATCACAGCTCCCGAGCGGGCGAATCCGGGAGCGACGCACCCCAGAAGAGAAGGACCCGTGCGACGGCGAGTGATACCTATAAAATACTCACGGTGATGGTGGGGTCAGGCTACCGGGGGCCAAACACATGCGGATGTGGATTTACATCCTAAGGCGACTGATTCTGCTCGTACCAGTGGTCATCGGAGTGATGACCATTACGTTCGTTCTGATCAGCGCCCTCCCGACCAGCACACGGCTCGCGTCGCAGTTCGGCACCGCCCCACAACGGACTCCTTGGATCTACAACCCGACCGAGCCCTGTCCGGGGTCCGCCAACCATCAATGCACCAACCCGACCTACTACCACTACCTCGATAAAGCCGGGTTAAACAAACCGATTCCGTATCAGTGGGGATTGTACATTGTGAATAGTTTCTCTCTGAACTGGGGGACCGTCGGAAACGGTAGTTCGGCGGGCTACTATTTCCAAGCGGCTCAGGGCCAACAGGTAACGACCGTGCTCGGTTGGTTCCTCCCGTATACGTTGGAACTCGCCGCATTATCCCTCGCCATCATCTTGCTGATCGCGCTCCCTCTCGGCAATCTAGCCGCGGTTAACCGGAACCGGCCGGTCGACCAGTCGGCCCGTATCCTGTCATTCTCCGGATACGCGCTCCCTGGATTCTTGCTCAGTTCGCTCGCCTTGATGGGGGCAGTGATCGCGTTTGGCTCCGGTACCGGATTCAATGGCCACCCTCCCTGGTGCCCGACGGGTGAGACCACCTTCTACGAGTTCTCCTATTCTTGGCCCGCCCAGCACTGCTACGGGCTGATCGGAAACAGCGGCTATCCTGATTGGCTCACGGCAGGATACATCAGCCACCCCACCGGCTTCCCCACGATCGACGCGCTCTACCACGGCCAGACCTGGCTGGCGCTCGACACGGTGCTTCGGATCATCATCCCGGCCATCGTGATCGCCTTCGCCTCGATTGCGACGTTGCTGCGCTTCGTCCGCAACAGCATGCTGGAAGTCATGAACCTGGACTTTGTCCGCACCGCCCGGGCCGAAGGGATCCCGGAGCAGACCGTCATCAAGCGCCACGCGGGCCGGAACTCCTTGAACGTGACGATCACGGTCTTGGGCCTTACCTTCGCCGCGTTCATCGGCGGATTCCCCATCATCGAGGATGTGTTCCATCTCAGCGGTGTCGGGCTTTTGCTGGCTCTTTCGGTCCAGTCGACCAAAGGGGGCATCGATTTCGGATTGGTGTTCGGCGCGACCCTCCTGTTCACCTTTATCGTCGTGATCGCCAACATCATCGTCGACGTCCTCTATGCCTACCTGGACCCCCGGGTCCGGCTCGGGTGAGCTGTTACGAGCGCCCCCTCCTCTCCCAACCCGAGTGGACGGAAACCGGGTCGACCCCACCCACGCCTCGACTCGTACAAGCGGACCTGGTACTTCCTGCGCCGCAACACGCTCGCGCTCTTCGGCCTCGCCGTCCTCGTGTTCTTCGTGATCGTGGCGGTCTACGCCATTTCCCAACCGCTCCCGTACTACGCGATGGAGTCCTACTGCGGGACCAACAACAGCAACCCCACCGTGTGGGAGACGCAGAACAACACCAACGACGCTCCGGAGGGTCTCCCGAATGGGGCGTACGCCTACCACATCCTCCCTGTGAACGGTTTCACGCCCTCCCCCACGAACGGGTCGTTTCGGATTGCCGGCACGGCCGTAATCGTGTTCATTCACTTCTCGAAGGCTCCCACCACCATCGCCCCCCCTTCGTCCCTCCTGTCGCCGGCGATCTCCGGAAGCTACGATGTCCGGTTCATCGAGACGGGCCTCCCGCCCCAGACCGACTGGCAGGTGGCCGTGAATTACACCTCCCCGAATCTTTGCATTACCGGTTCCCAGCAGGTCTGCACCTACCCCGCCGGCTCGGCGGTACCCGGACCCGGGTGCTACCAGACCCCCGCCGGTAACCCCTCCGACATCGCGCCCACCTTGAACCTGGCCAAGTTCAGCACGGGCCCCCTCCCGCTCGGCTCGCTGACCCTCAACCCCGCGACCTCCTCCGGGTTCTTCAGTATCTATCACGGCCTGTTACGTGGGTCCGACTGGTCCTTGCTGATCTCGACGGCGATCGTGGGGGGCGGCGCCATCGTGGGCCTTGTCGTGGGAGCCATCTCCGGGTTCTACGGCGGCGTCGTGGACGAGGCGTTGATGCGTCTCGTCGACATCTTCCTATCGATCCCCCAGATCCTGTTCGTCATCGTGGTCATCGCCGTGATCACGGAAGGCAATCAGCAGGTCATCGGTCTCAACCCCCCCGACACCCACATCTTCCTCCTCATCATGGGGTTCCTCGTCACATGGTGGCCGTTCTACGCCCGTGTCGTTCGGGGTCAGGTCCTCGTGGTTCGAGAACAGAAGTACGTCGAGGCCGCCCGGGCCGCGGGGGCGGGCCGGGGACGGATCATCCGCCGTCACATCATCCCGAACTCGGTCTACCCGGTCTTCATCCAGATGTCCCTGGACGTCGGCACCATCCCGCTCCTCATCGGGGTCCTGATCTACCTGGGGTTCAGCCTCTTTACCTCCCCCTACTTCCCCGAATGGGGTGCCATCTCGGCCAACTCGGTGACCCAGCTCCAACTCTTCCTCGACACCTGCACCCAGCCGGCCACGGGGTGCGTCATCCCATGGTGGCAGATCCTGTTCCCCGGCCTCGTCCTCTTTTTCTTCGCGATCAGTGTGAACTTCCTGTCCGATGGGCTGCGGGACGCGCTCGACCCGCGCCTGCGGCGGTGAGGTGATCCCCACGGCGGTCTCGGCCAGTTCGACCATCAGTTCCCGTCCACTCGCCGAGGGCCGCCAGGACCCAAGCGGTCCGGCGTTGAGTCCAGCGGCCTCCGCGACGCCGAGCGGGGCGTCGGCCCGCGACGAGGGCGCGATCCTCAGGGTTCGGGACCTGCGAACGTACTTCTACACGTACGATGGCGTCGTCAAGGCGCTCGACGGGGTCACGTTCACCGTTCACCGAGGAGAGACCACGGGCCTGGTGGGCGAGACCGGCTGCGGGAAGAGCGTCACCGCGTTTTCGATCACCCGGCTCATCTCGGACCCTCCGGGCCGAGTGATGAGCGGGGAGGTGCTGTTCAACGGAGCCGACCTCCTCTGGGGGCTCGAGAAGGAAGCGACGTACTTCCCGATCGGGGACTCCGGCCGGGTCAAGGTCAAGCGGAAGTTCCGGAGGATCAAGGCCGCCAACGAACGGATGTCGGCCGTTCGGGGCCGGGCGATCTCGACCATCTTCCAGGAGCCGACCCAGGCGATGAACCCGGTCTTCTCGATCAGCGACCAGCTGAGCGAGGTGCTCCTTCTTCACCGGGGCACGACTATCATCGACGAGCTCCTCCGTGCGACTCCCGACGCCCCCGGAGTCGGACGGGCGGGAGCCCAACTCCTGGACGCCGCCCGGGCCGGGAACCGGGAAGGGATCCGTGCGGCCGCACTCGCGTTCGGCGCGGCGGCGAACGCCCCCTCGCTCGGAACCCAGGCCTTCTACATCGTCCGGGCGGCATCGAGCCGCCCGGAGGAGATGCGACGCGAGCTCGGGAAGTCGCTCGACCGCCTTCGGATCCGCCCCTCCGTGCGTAGGTTCCTATTGCACCAGCGTCGGTTGATCGAGATCCAGGGGAAGCTCAACGAGGTCTACCTCTCCGAGATGAAGGAGCGGCAGGCGCACACGACCCAGCGACTGAACCTCCGTCGTCGCGCCGGCCAACTCCGCCTCACCCATTTCTACTACCGGCTTTGGGGGATCAAGCTCCGGCTGGAACGCCCCCTGAAGCGCGAGCTGTTCTGGCGCGTCGTTCGACTCCTCGAAGGGGTGTCGATCGCCAACCCCGTCCAGGTCGCGCGGGGCTACCCGCACGAGCTCTCCGGAGGAATGCTCCAGCGGGTCATGATCGCGATGTCCCTCTCCTCCGAACCCGACCTGCTGATCGCGGACGAGCCTACGACCGCGTTGGATGTCACGATCCAAGCCCAGATCCTCGAGTTGATGCGGGACTTGAAGACCCGCGTGGGTACGGCCATCCTGCTGATCACGCACGACCTCGCCGTGGTCGCAGAGGTTGCTGACAACGTGTGCGTCATGTACGCCGGTAGGATCATTGAAAAGGGTCCCGTTCGCGAACTCTTCCGGCGGCCGCTCCACCCCTACGCCCAGGGCCTGTTGGCCTCGATCCCCCGGCTCGACCAGCCGAGCAAGGAGCTCAGCTCGATCCCCGGGTCGGTCCCGAACCTGATCACCCCGCCGAGTGGGTGCCGGTTCCATCCCCGCTGCCCCTACGCGATGCCGATCTGCAAGGTCGAGGTCCCTCCGATGACGATCGAGGGGCCCGATCATAGCGTCGCGTGTTATTTATATCAGGGTCCGGTCGCAACCTCTTGAGCTCCGGAGCGGGGAGATGAGCATGGACGGAGCGGAGCCCCCGGTCGTCCTATCGGTCCGAAACCTGCGCAAGTACTTCCCCATCCGGGGGGGGTTCTTCGGGACCCGCGTCGGCGACGTTCGTGCCGTCGACGGGGTCAGCCTCGACATTCGGGAAGGGGAGACCATCGGGCTCGTAGGCGAGTCCGGTTGCGGCAAGACCACGGTCGGACGGATGCTTCTCCGGCTCATCGAGCCGACGTCGGGCCACGCCTACTACCGGCCGACGCCCGAGGTGGAGGACCGGCTTGACACCTTGTACAAGCAGCTCCCGTCGCCGACGAGTGAGGACAACGGGCGGGCCACCTCCCCGGCCGCCCAGCGGGCGCTGGACGAGCTGGACGGCCTCGCCGACAAGTACTCCCTGTACCGAATGTCCCCCCGGAAGATCCGGCGCCTCCGCGGCAAACTCCAGATCGTGTTCCAAGATCCGTTCAGCTCCCTTAGCCCCCGGATGCTCGTTCGGGACATCCTCGCCGAGCCCCTCGAGATCCACCGGGCCGGGACCCGGGCACAACGGTCGGCGCGCGTCGCCGAACTCCTGCGGGACGTCGGTCTGAACCCGGAGCACGAGTGGCGATTCCCGCACGAGTTCTCGGGCGGGCAACGGCAGCGGATCGGGATTGCCCGGGCGCTCGCCCTCCGGCCCGAGTTCATCGTGCTGGACGAACCGACGAGCGCGCTCGACGTGTCGGTCCAGGCCCAGATCCTGAACATCCTGAAGAAGCTCCAGTCGGACCAGCGCCTCGCCTACCTGTTCATCTCCCACCACCTCTCGGTTGTCCGAGCGATGGCCCATCGGGTCGTCGTCATGTACCTCGGGGTCGTCGTCGAGACCGCCGACACCGACCCGCTCTTCACCCAGCCGCTCCACCCGTACACGCAGGCCCTCCTCTCGGCCATCCCGATCCCCGACCCCGAGCTGAAGCGCGAGCGGGTCGTGCTGCAGGGCGACGTGCCGAGCCCGGCCGCCCCTCCCTCCGGGTGCCGCTTCCACACCCGCTGCCCGGCCGTCATGCCCGTCTGCTCCCAGATCGACCCTCCGATGCTGGAGGTCCGGCGACGGCACTGGGTGGCCTGCCACCTCTACCCTCAGGGAATCTCGGACGCCGCCTCCTCGGAGGCCGTGGCGATCAACATCCCCAACGTGCTCGGGTCCGCCCCATCGGCCACCGCCGGCTAGAGGACCCAAACCATGGCGCCCAGTCCGTTCGGACAGGAGCCGGAGCGGACTCCGGAGGACGATCTCGCCTACCGGGAACGGTTGGAGGACGTCGTCGAGGAGAAGCGGCGCGCGCTCGAGGACCCGGGTCCCCCGTGGAAGGAATGGTTCCTGTTCAGTGGCGTGAAGTGGTGGATCGGGCTCGGGTTCCTGATCGTCGACACCTGGATCATCGCCGGGGGATTCGAGGCGGGTCTCCCGGTCGTGGGTCTCGCTCTCCTAATTCCCGCATCGTATCTCCAGTTCCTCCTGTGGCGCTGTCTGTGGTTCCGACCCTCCCTGGACCGGCCGGTCCGGGGGGATTTCCGACGGAGTTGGAAGCGTCCGGTCGAGTTCGGCCGGTGGACTCCCGAGGCGACCATGGTCCGCTTGCATGGCCGGGCCGCGCTCGGTCCGCAGGGTCCCAACCCGCAGGAATTCCTCTAGTCCCGCGGCGCCGCCTCCCCCTAAATAGGAGGCCGACCTGCGAGCCGCCGTGCCGTCGGCGGAGCCCCGGTTGCGCCTGGCTCCCTCGCTCCTGAGCGCCGATTTCGGGGCGCTCGGCGAGGCGGTGCGGGCAGCGGAGACCGGCGGGGCGGACGCGTTCCACCTCGACGTGATGGACGGCCACTTCGTCCCGAACATCTCCTTCGGTCCGGCGCTCGTGGCCGCGGTCCGAGCCCGGACCCGGCTCCCGCTGGACGTCCACCTCATGATTGACGAGCCCCTGCGGTACGCGGAGGCGTTCCGGACCGCGGGGGGCGACACCCTCGTGTTCCATATCGAATCCCGCTCCGACCCGGAAGCGACCATCCGCGCGGTCCACCAGCTCGGCGCCGCCGTCGGCCTCGCGATCCGACCCGACACCCCGTTCTCGGCGGTGGAGCCGTTCGCCGACCGGGTCGAGCAACTCCTCGTGATGAGCGTCCATCCCGGATTCTCCGGCCAGAAGTTCTTGCCCGACGTCCTGCCGAAGGTGGCGGCGGCCCGACAGCGGCTCGCCGCGCTCGGGACCGGAGGCTACGTATCGATCGACGGGGGGGTCACGACCGAGACCGCCGGGGCGGCGGCGGCCGCGGGGGCGAGCTTCTTCGTCTGCGGGAATTCGGTGTTCACGGGCGGGTCGGTCGGCGAGAACCTCCATCGGCTCCGGGGGGCGGTGGAGGAGGGGGCTCGGCGTGCGGTTCGGTGAGCTCGCCGACGCGTACGCGCGACTCGAGTCGACGAAGAAGCGCCTGGAGATGCGGGCGATCCTCGTCGAGCTCCTCCGTCCCCTCCGACCGCCCGAGCTCTCCCGGGTCCTCTACCTCTCCCAGGGGATGTTGCGTCCGGAGTACGAGGGGGTCGAGCTCGGCGTCGCCGACTCCCTCGCCCGGAAGGCGGTCGCGCTCGCGACCCACACGAAGGACACCGAGGTCGCCCGGCAGACAAAATCGACGGGAGACCTCGGTACGACCGTGGGTCAGCTCCTCGAAGAGCAGCACCGCCTCGAGTCCGACGAGCCGCTGACGGTCGCCCACGTCTACGGCGAGCTCGAGCGGATTGCCGTCGCGAAGGGCGAGGGGTCGCAGGACGTCAAGGTCCAGGTGTTGACCACGCTCCTCGGCCGGGCGACCCCGGTCGAGGCGAAGTTCCTCGTTCGGTTCGTCCTCGGCACGCTCCGGGTCGGGGTTCGAGAGCTGACGATCCTGGACGCGCTCACCGAGGTGTACGCCGAGGGGTCGAAGGCCGGACGGACCCGGATCGAGGCGGCGTTCAACCTCTCGAGCGACCTCGGATTGGTCGCCGCGGCCCTGGTGGAAGGCGGTGTGGAAGCCCTCGAAAAGATCGGCCTCGAGGTCGGACGCCCCATCCGGCCGATGCTCGCCGAACGGGAGCCGAGCCTCGAGGCGGTGCTCGAGCGGATGCATGGGAAGGCCGCGGTCGAGTACAAGTACGACGGACTCCGGGTCCAGGCGCACATCGCCCGCGACCGGTCGGTCCGTCTGTTCTCCCGGCGTCTGGAGGAGACGAGCGCCCAGTTCCCGGAGCTGGTGGCGGACCTACCGCACGCCGTTCGGTCCCTTCCCGCGATCGTCGAGGGCGAGGTCGTGCCGATCGACCTCGAGACGGACGAGATCCAGCCGTTCCAGGAGGTCTCCCGACGCCGGGGTCGGAAGCACGACCTCCAGAAAGCGCAGGAGGAGATCCCGGTCTGCGTGTTCCTCTTCGACGTCCTCCTCGCCGGGGGCGAGCCGGTCTACGAGAAGGATCTCGCCGAGCGTCGCGCCCTCCTCGAATCGATCCTCCGCCCGACCGAGCGGGTCCGGCTCGCGACCCAGCGGACGGTCACGACGGCCGAGGAAGCGTTGGCGTTCTTGGACGAGGCGGTCGCGGCCGGAGGGGAGGGGCTGATGGCGAAGTCGGTCGCCCCCGGGAGCGGATACCGGGCGGGCGCCCGGGGGTACTGGTGGATCAAGTACAAGCGGGATTACACGGTGGGCCTCACCGATTCGATCGACGGGGTCGTCGTCGGCGCCTTCCAGGGCCGGGGCCGACGAGCCGGGAAGTTCGGCGCGTTTCTTCTGGCCGTGTACGACCCGAAGCGGGACCGATTCGAGTCGTTCTGCAAGGTGGGGAGCGGGTTCGACGACGCGGCGCTCGCCGAGATGCCGAAGCGGCTCCACCCGTTCCTGACCGCCGAGAAGCCCCCCGAGGTCGACACGAGCGCCGCCCCCGACCAGTGGCTCCGGCCGGGCCTCGTGCTGGAGGTGCGGGGCGCGGAGCTGACCTTAAGCCCGGTCCATCCGGCCGGACTGGGGGCCGTTCGAGCGGGGGTGGGCCTCGCACTCCGGTTCCCGCGCTTCACCGGCCGGATCCGCGAGGAGAAAGGGCCGACCGATGCGACCACCTCGCTCGAGCTCGTCCACATGTACCGCTCGCAGGTCCGCCAAGCGAGCGAGGAGAAACCCGAAACCGTGGGAGAGTCGGGCTGACCCGGCACCCGTGAGGGTCGACTCCGACCGCCGCCAATCCCATTAGCTAGAAGCGGTCCCCAGCCGCTGTCCTTCCATGCGCCTGTCCGTGTACCTCCTCCGCCGGGTGCTCCTCCTGCTCCCGGTGATCATCGGCGTGGTCTCGATCACGTTCGTGCTGGTGAGCGCGCTCCCGATCCCCACCCGGTTGACGGCGCTCTACGGGAGCCCGAACCCGCACGACCCGTGGATCTACAGCCCGACCGAGCCGTGCCCCGCGCCCCATTCGTCCCAGCAGTGCTACAACCCGACGTACTACTACTTCCTCAACCGTTCGGGATTGTCGGCTCCCGTTCCGGTCCAGTGGGCGACGTACGTCGGCAATATTTTCACGTTCCACTGGGGGTACGTTAGCAACGGCAGCACGGTCGCGTTCGCGTTCCCCGAGACGGCGGGGCAGCCCGTCACCACCGTCCTCTCTTGGTTCCTCCCCTACACGATCGAGCTCGTCGCGCTCGCGATGGGCATCCTGCTCGTGGTGGCCCTGCCCCTCGGGCGGCTCGGTGCCGCGAACCGGAATCGCCCGGTCGACCACGCCGCCCGCGCCCTCTCGTTTACCGGGTTCGCCTTGCCGACCTATCTGCTCGGTTCGATCCTCATCACCGTCTTCGTCCTCGTGGTCGGCTACAAGTCCGGCTTCTTCGGCCAGTCCGCCTGGTGCCCCGCCGGCGAGACCACCTGGCAGGAGGTCCTCGGGTCGTGGCCGAGCTCGTTCTGTTTCCCGGACAACCAGTATCCCGGCTGGCTCACCATGGGCGTCATCAGCCATCCCACCGGGTTCCCGACCCTCGATGCCTTCCTCAACGGGGCCCCCTGGCTGGGGGCCGACACCCTCCTCCGGCTCATCTTCCCCGCGGTCGTGATCGCGTTCGCCCACCTCGGACTGCTGCTCCGCTACGTTCGGAACGGCACGCTCGAGGTGATGAACCTCGATTACGTCCGCACCGCGCGCGCCTCCGGGTTCTCGGAACGGGTCGTGGTCAACTGGTACACCGCGAGAAACTCCCTCACCCTGACCGTGACGGTCCTCGCCGTGTCGTTCGCGACCTTCTTCGGATGGTTGCCGATCGCGGAGCTCCTCTTCCAACTCAACGGGGTCGGTCTCATCGTGGCCCTCGGCGCTCAGTCCGGAGGCGGGGGGATCGATTATGGGATCATCACGGGGGCCACGTTGACCCTGACGTTCATGGTCGTGGTCGCGAACGTCATCGCCGACATTATCGTAGCCTACCTCGACCCCCGGGTTCGTCTTGGGGAGACCCTCGCCATTTGAGATCCCGCCGAGGGGCAGACCGGCCCGTCCGGAGCTACGGCTCCGCCCAAAGACATAAGAAGGGCAGACCGCGTCGGCGACACTCGGGAACAGTCCATGCTGGTCGAGATGACCGAACTGATGGGTCGCCAAATCTACACCCCGGACGGACGCCTCCTCGGTGAAGTCGACAACGTGATCGTCGACGTCGAAGCCGCCAAGATCGAAGGGCTCTACGTCGATGAAACGAGCCCGATGTTAGTCGAGGACTCGCGCCCCACGAGCGTCCCGTATCGGTGGGTCGTGGCCGTCAACGACGTCGTGTTGCTGAAGTACTTCCCCCGCCGCGTGTCGGTCAAGAAGGCCAGTGCGCGTGCGGCGAAGGCCGAGGAACCCGCTGCCGTCCCGGCGGCCCGCTAGCCCCGCGGGGATAGCCAAGCCCGGTAACGGCGCAGGACTTAAACGCCGGCGTCCCGGCGAAGAGATCCTGTCGCGTAAGGCGTTCGCCGGTTCGAATCCGGCTCCCCGCATCGCACCCGCCCCGCCGAGACCGCCGCGAGGGTCATCCTTCCCGGGAGAGTGAGAGGGCCGTGCGGCACTCCGAGCTCGTTCGTCGGATCGAATCGGTGCCGGCGTTCGCCCACCCCCGTCCCGAGCTCGAGCAGGTCGTCACGCCCGCGGAGGCGGCGGCCGACCTCCTGCAGACCGCCGTCCGCCTGGACGGTCTGGAAGGAATGGCGGTGACCGACCTCGGTTGCGGGACGGGGCGCCTCGCGATCGGCGCGGCCCTTCTCGGGGCCTCTCCCGTGTGCGGGGTCGAACGGGACGAGGACGCGCTCCGCCTCGCGCGCGGGGCGGCCGAGGTGGCGGGAGTCACGGTCGAGTTCTCGGCCGGCGACGTCGCGGACTGGGACCGGCCTGCGGACGTGGTGGTGATGAACCCGCCCTTCGGCGCCCAGCGGCAGCACGCCGACCGGCCCTTCTGGGACGTGAGTCTCCGTCTCGCGCGGAGGTCCGTCTACGGGTTCGCGCTCTCCGACTCCCGAACCTTTATAGCACGCCGGGCGGTCGCACGCGGCGCCCGTATCGTCGAGACGCACCCCGTGCCGTGGTCCCTGGGGCGGATCTTTCCGCACCACACCCGCGCTCGGGTGGCGATCCCCGTCGACCTCTGGGTGATCGCGACCGGAACGAAACCATGAGTGACCCCGAACTACCGAAGCTCGTCCTGCCCGGCGACTACCTCGGCGCCGCGGAGGAGTTCCTCCCGGGGCGGGGGACGTACGAGAACCGGGGCCGAATCTACGCCTCGCTGCTCGGTACGCCCCAGGTCGACCCTCGCGACCGGAGCATCCGGGTCGAGGCCCGGAACGGGATCCCCGAGATCCAGGAAGGGGACCTGGTCTTCGCCCGCGTAGACGAATTGAAGACCGCGATGGCGATCTGCACCATCCTCTCCACGGCGACGAGCGCCCGCACCGTCCCGGGCGCTCCGGAAGGTACGGTCCACATCTCCAAGGCGAAGGAAGGGTACACGGAGAGCCTCTCCGGCGAGTTCGCCGTCGGCGACATCCTGGTCGCCCGGGTGCTCCAGGCCCATCCCTCCGTGAAGCTTACCACCGCCCCGGCCCCGCTCGGAGTGGTCGCGGCCCGGTGCCAGGTATGCCACGCGCTGCTGCGCATCGGCCCGAAGGAGCTCGTGTGTCCCCGATGCGGCCACACCGAGCGGAGGAAGCTCGCCCAGGGACCGCGCCCCGAACCGCCGGCCCGGAATGACCGCTCCTCCCGGTAGCGAGGAGGCGCGGCTCGCCGGCCTCGTCCGGGCCCACGACCGCTGGCGGGGCCGCGAGGTGTTCAACCTCCTCGCGAGCGAGAACGCCGTCTCCGCCCGGGCCCGGAAGTACCTATCGAGCGACCTCGCCGGTCGGTACACCCTCCCCCTCGAGGTGAATTTTCACGGGGAGACGATCGACAACAGCTACACCGGCACCCGCTACACCGACCAGATCGAGACGCTCGCCAACGCCGCGGCCGCCCGCGTGTTCCACGCTCGCTTTGCCACCACCCGACCGCTCTCCGGGCATATCGCGGCCCTCTCGGCGCTGGCGCCGCTGCTTCCGGCGAAATCCCGGATCCTGGCGATCGCCCCGGACGAGGGGGGCTACGACGGATACGCGCCCGGATTCATCCCGGCCCTCTTTGGATACACCGTCCGTCCCCTACCGGCGGACGGCCCGGGGTTCACGGTCGATCCTACCCGAGCCGCCGAGACGATCCATCGGGAGCGACCCAACGCGGTCGTGCTGGGGCAGAGCTTCTTCCTCTTCCCCTACCCGCTGCGCGAGATCGCCGAGGCCGCCCACGCGGAAGGCGCCCTCGTGTTCTACGACGCCTCGCACGTCCTGGGCCTCCTCGCCGGGGGCGAGTTCCAGGACCCCTTGAGGGAAGGGGCCGACGTCGTCTTCGGGAGCACGCACAAGTCGTTCCCCGGTCCCCAGGGAGGGATCCTGTTCACCGACCGTGACGACCTGTTCCAACAGATCGACCCGGCCCTCGTCTGGAGGGTGTTCGACAACGCCCATTGGAATCGGATCGCGGCCCTTGGCCAGACGCTGCTCGAGCTCGAGCGGTGCGGCGCCGAGTATGCACGGACGATCGTAGCGAACGCCCAGGGTCTCGGCCGCTCCCTCTCCGACCTCGGCGTCCCCCTCGTGGCCGAGGCCCAGGGGTTCACCCGTTCCCACCAGCTTCACATCGACCGCCCCCGCCTCGAGGCGACGGCGCACCTTCGAGCGGGCGCCCTCGCCCGCCGGCTCGAGCGCCAGCGGCTGCTCATCGACCTCGTCGGGCGGATCGGGACGGCGGAGGTCACCCGACTGGGCTTGCAACCGAACGATATGCCGCGCTTGGCCGACCTGCTCGTCCGCGGCGGGCTCCGGTCCGAGCGGGTCGGCCGCGAAGTCCTCGTGTGGCGGAAGACGTTCTCGGGGCTCCGCTTCGCCTAGGGGCGAGGGTCGCGAGCGATGGCCTCATCCTGTCGTCGCGGGTCGCGCGCACGATGGTCCGACCGATCGCCCTGACCGGCACCCCCGGTACCGGCAAGACCTCCGTCGCCCGCCACCTGGTCCATCTCGAGGTCGTCGAGGTCCGCGAACTCGCCCGCACCTGGGGGCTGGCTCGGACCGTACGGGGGGAGGTGGAGGTCGACCTGAATGCGATGATCGAGGTCGCCCGAGGATCCCGGGCCCTCGGCGACGTCGATGTGGTGGTGGGGCATCTCGCCCACTTTCTACCACTTCGGGATGTGGTCGTGCTTCGCTGCCATCCCCTCGAGCTCGAGCGTCGCCTTCGAAAGCGTACGGGAAGAGCCGCGCGGGGACGAGTCGACAACGTCGTCGCCGAGGCCACCGACGTGGTGCTCGCAGAGGCCGTGGGACCGGGCCGCCGGGTCGTGCAACTCGACACGACCCGTCGATCCACCACGTCGATCGCGGAAGGGGTCCGTCGATTCGTCCGGTCTCGAGCGTCCCTCCCCGGCGTCCCGGTGGATTGGCTCGCCGACGCCGCCGTCACCGACTATCTTTTGGACCGGGCGCCGTAGGTACGCCGCATGGTCCTCGAGGAGTACCGGGCGCGCGTGGCGCCGTATGTCGCCCGTCTCGCCCGGCCCTTCCTCGGGTGGAATCCCGACCGACTGAGTTGGTTGGCGTTCGGCCTGGCGGTCGCCGCATCGTTCCTCGCGGCCGGGGTGCGTTGGACCTCGCCCCTACTCTTCCTGCCGGTCGCGCTCCTGATCTTCGGGACCGGGCTGTTCGATGTCCTCGACGGAGCCGTGGCCCGGGCGACGGGTCGGACGTCCGTCCGGGGCGATTTCCTCGACCACGTGCTCGACCGGTACTCCGACGTGGTCATCGTCCTCGGGATCGCCGTCTCCGGGTATGCCAACCCGTGGCTGGCGCTCCTCGCGCTCGCGAGCCTCTTGCTCACCAGCTACATGGGAACGCAGGCCCAAGCCGTAGGTCAGGGACGCCAGTACGGGGGACTGCTTACGCGGGCCGACCGTCTCGTCGTCCTCGCGCTCGCTGCGTTCTTGGAATTCGACTGGTCGCTCCCCTGGCCGTGGGCCCCGACGGAACCCTGGTCCCGGTTCCACGTCGCCGGTCTGACGTTCACCGTGCTGGACGTGGCGTTCCTCTACTTCGTCATCGCCGGGCAGTGGACCGCGATCTTCCGCGCGGTCCGGGTGTACCGGGCGCTCCCCCCGACGGGGTAGCCGGTCGATCCGTCGCGGGATCCGTCCGCTCGACCACCGTGCCGCCGCGAACTCGATAGTACTGGAGAGGGTGGCGGAGCCAGTCCTCGAAACAGAGGGCGTCCCGGGCTCGGTCCGACGGGGTGTCGCTGGTGGGATCCCCGTCCCGGACACAGAGACCGTGGCTGCGGAGGGTCTCGCATTCCGGCGGCTCGTAGCCGGAACCCCCCGCGTGCTGGGTGATGTGCTCCACCTGATACCGGGTGATCGACTCGTCGAAATCGGGAGCCCCCCGGTACGCGTCCACGATCGTTTCCGCGTCGGCCCCGGCCCGGTGGAGGAATGCGGCCAGCGCGAACCGGCCGGCGTGGGAGAGGTTCTCGCCCTTCTGCAGGCTTCGGCGCATCTTCCGGATACAGGGTGGAAACCGTTCGGGTCGGAGGACCCCCCCGCCCGCCGAGGGGCGCGCGACGGGCAGGGGCATTCGGGCCGCGACCTCGGAGAGGAGTTCGGCCTCACCGGTCCGCACGAGGGCGACGACGTCGTCGGTCAGGGGGATGGGTTCGGCCAGCGTGCGCCGGATCGCCTCCTCCAAGAGCCGGGCGGCCCGCTTCGGACGGACGATGACGTGGCCGCGCCGGACGTCCTGGCGGGCCAGGCGGTAATCGGCCTCGCGGATGGGCGTCGCGAGGTGAATGTACTCGACCAGGGGAATCTCCATCCCCAGCGGTCCGCGAGTCATCAGGGAGTGGAGGGCGTCCGCGACGGCCTCGATCTCCCCCGCCTGCTCGGCGCCTTGGAGCGACTCGAGCCGGCTCGAGCTCCGTTTCGACTCGGCGACCGCCCACCGTCGCAGCGGTGCCGGAGTGGGGGCCGAGGACAGTACGAGGCGGGCAAAGAGGAAGGAGAGGTAGCGGACCTCCGGCGACGCCCCCGCGAACTCCCGGAGGTCCTTGGCGGCCCGGGGGTCATCGGCAGCGGCGAGGATCCGGGCCCGCCCGAGCACCCGCGCCGACCCGTAGGCCGCGTCTTCCAGCAACGTCCGGACGGTCCACGACTGGCCCTGGACGAGTCGCTCCGCCCCCGGAAGGAACGGATACTCCGCGTAGAGCGACGTGGCGTCTAGAGGAGTCGAGGGACGATGAACTGCCATGCGAGGAGCACCAGGACGAGGACGGAGGAAACGGTTGCGGCCCGTCCTCCGAACTCGTCCAGCCGGGCCGCGCTCCATCCTTTTCGGAACCGGGCCGCGACCGAGGCGGCGAAATCCCGGAAGAGGAGCCCACCGTCCAGCGGGACCAACGGGAGAGCGTTCGACAGCCCGAGCAGCAGGCTCATCCAGGCGATCCAGTAGAGGATGTTGGCCCCGATCCAGAAGCCGTTGGGGCCGAGAGCGGCCAGCGGTCCCGTCAGATGGAAGTAGCTGGTCGAGGCGCCGCTGAGGGGTTCGAGCCCAGCGAGCGGGAGGACCAACCAGTCCACGGCGCCCACGAGCGGCCCGCTCGAGCTCGACAGGGGCGACGTCAGTGTCTGCTTCATCTCGTTGGGGGTCAGGAAGGAGACGGCGACCCCGAGGAACCCGCGACCTTTGATGGAGGTGCTGGGGGCGAGCTTCACCTGCGCCGAGACGGCGTGACCGAGCGATGCGGAGTAGTAGTCGACCGCGACCGTCTGGCCCGGCGTCGTGTTCGCGAGGCTCGCCTGGAACGTCGCGGCACTCGTGGTCGCCGTGCCTGCGATCGACGTGATGATGTCCCCCGGCGCGAGGCTCGCGTTGGCCGCCGGGGAGCCCGGCTGGACGTACGCCACCCCGACTCCGGTCGCGTTCGGAGCCACGGACGAGGACACCACGGCCGAAAGTGCCACGAAGAACACGACCGCGATGACGAAATTCGCGAGGATTCCCGCGGCGGCGACTCGGTCCCGGCGACGCCGCGAGGCGGTCATCATGTCGGCGTCGTCCTGTTCGACAAAGGCCCCGACCGGGACCACGAAGACGAGGATCCCGAGACTCTTCACGCCGATCCCTTGCGAGCGGGCGACCACCCCGTGCGCGAGTTCGTGCAGGACGATCCCGACCACGAGCGCGACGATCCCGTACCCGATCGGGATGATCGGATTGATACCGGGAAGGCCGAGGGCTTCGGAGACCTGGGGGGCCTGCGAGGGCGAGATCCGGAACGAGACGATCGCATCCAGGACCAGGAGCGCGATGATCGTCCCCATCGCGATCACCGAGAGGGCCACCCCAACGTCGCTGGCAGCCGTCCAGAATCGCCGGAACCGAGCCCACCGGTCGATGGCGTTCCGGCCCCGCTGGGTCTTCAACATCAGCGCCGGTCCGAAGAAGGAGACCGCCCGGTTCGGGGCGATGTACCCGGCCCGTCCCAACAGGACGATGACGACCAGGTACGCCGCGATCACCACGGCGGCGATCTCGTAGCCGAAGTACGGGTCCAAGAACTCCCTGGCGCCTCACTCCGGAGGGCGTTTATGAAGGAATCTGGCGAGCGGCGGTAGAGCGGGGCCCATCAGGGTTAAGCGCGGCGGTCGCGTCGATTCGGTGGTGGCGCCGAGATCCCGCGGTGGGCTTCCCGTCGTGGTAGCCCTCGTCACGCTCCTTGCCCTGACCGCGGTCGTACTTCCGCCGGCGGGCGCCGCCCGGACTCCAGGGACTCCACTCGCCCAGAACGCGACGCCTCCTCTGGCGCACCCCGGAGCGGTCGTGGTCGCCCGCGGTTACGCACCGCCCCTCGGGGTAGAGAATCTCGGACCCCTGCCCGCGGCCGCTCCTCTCACGGTGTTGGTCAGTCTCCCCTCCCGGGACGCTTCCGGTTTCCAAGCCTACGAAACGTCCGCGTACATCCCGGGTTCCGGAGCGTTTCATCATTACCTCACACCCCAAGGGATTGCCGCCCGGTACGGACCCTCGCACGCGTCGGTCGTCGCCTCGCAGAACTACTTCCGGGGCCACGGCCTCGCGGTGACGCAGAGCGCCGACGGACTGCTGGTCAGCGTCAGCGGACCCGCCGCGGCCGTCGCGGGGGCCTTCGGGACGAACTTCGCCCAGTACCGGGCCGCGGACGGACGGGTGTTCTTCAGCCACTCCATCGCCGCTAGCCTTCCCGCGGACCTGGGGATCGCCGGTGTGTACGGCCTCGGGAATGTGACCCCGCTCGCACCGGTGGGATTCCATGCGAGATCGTCCCCCCCCCTCGCGGGTCCCGCGGCGGGCTGCACGACCGGACCCGCCGGGCTCTCCCCGTGCCAGATCTGGGGGGCCTACGACATGGCGGGTCTCATCTCAAACGGGACGAACGGCGCGGGAGAGAGGATCGCCGTGGTCGATGCGTACGACGCAGGCGAGCCCGAGACCCAATTGGCCTCGGACCTCGCATCCTTCGACGGACTCTTCGGGCTGCCGACCCCGGTCGTGAGCTACAACTATCCGGTGCCGACCCAGGTCGCACTCAACAGCACGTTCACGGGGTGGAGCGCCGAAGAGGCCCTCGATCTCGAGTGGTCTCACGCCTCCGCTCCGGGAGCCTCCCTCGCGATGACCTTCGCCCCGAACGCCGGAGTCGGGCTCTACCTCGCCGTGGATTGGATCGTCTCGTACCACCTGGCCGACGTGATCTCCCTGAGCTGGGGGGAGCCGGACGTCGGCCTCTACAACGCATACAGCGGCGCTTGTGTCACCGAATGCAACGCGACCTCGGACGGCTCCTACGAGATCTTGAGTCCCGTCCTCGCCGCGGCGGCCGTCGAGGGGATCAGCGTGTTCGTCGCGAGCGGCGACTGCGGCTCGGCCGACGGGACGAGTGGCGTCTCGACCGACTATCCCGCGTCCGACCCTTCCGTCACGGGCGTCGGCGGAACGTACCTTTCCGTGAACGCGACGGGCGTCTACCAGTCGGAGGTTGCCTGGAGCGGCAACTCCTCGGGTGCTAGTTCACCGGGTTGCCAGAACGGAGGCGGTTCCGGGGGCGGCTACTCCCCCTTCCCGCGGCCCTACTGGCAGGCGGGCACGGGCGTTCCCTCCTCCCCCGCAACCCGGGGAGTTCCGGATGTTTCCCAGGATGCGGTCAACGGGGTCACGATTGTCCTGGGAGGCGGGGAGGGCGGCGTCGGCGGGACGAGCCTCTCGACCCCGATATGGGCGGGGATCGCCGCGATCTCCGACCAGTACGCCGGCCACGCGCTCGGCCTTCTCGATCCGGCCCTCTACTCGATCTTCCGGGCGACGAACTATTCCACGGACTTCCACGACATCACCAGCGGGAACAACGGGTACGCCGCCGGAACCGGGTGGGACCCCATCACCGGAATCGGCAGCCCGATCGTGGGCCAGATGGTTCGCGACCTGGCGAGGCCGAGTCTCCCCGTCACCACACTTTCCGCCGCACTCTATGCCAATGTACTGTACGGCGCAGCTCCGCTCACAGTCCGTTTCGCCATCGCTCCGGCCGGCGGGTCGGGGACCTACCCGCTCGAGGGGGTGTACTTTGGCGACGGTACTTCGGGGCTGGCTTCCGGGGGCTCGGTCTCTCACACCTTCTCCGTCGCCGGCGTGTTCGTGACGATGGGGTTCGTCGCCGACTCGTCCGGCAATCTGACGGTCTCCGACCCTTTGGCCATCGTCGTCGGTGGGGGGGGACCCCTCAACGTCACGTTGACCCCGTCGACCTCGAGTCCGGCCGTTGGGCTCGGGGTCACGTTCACCACCACCGTCCAGGGAGGCACCTCGCCGTACAAGTACGTCTACTCGTTCGGCGATGGGACCTTCCTGAACCTCAGTTCGGCCGCAGCGACCGTCCACTCGTACTCGACCGCCCGAGGGTACTGTGCCGATGTGGTCGCCGAGGACTCCGGCCATCCGGTCGACGGGGCCCGAAGTACGCCGGTCGCGATCGCCGTCGGTGGGGCGGCGACCCCCGTCTGCTCGAACGCCTCGGCCGCGTTCCGCCTGAGCGCTGAAACGGCGCCGGCGATTCGCGACGCTCCGGCCGATTTCCCGTCTCTTTTCCAGCTGAGTGGCGGTGTCTTGGACCCCGGCAACACTGGAGCGACGTACGCGTACTCCTCCTCGGACCCGTATCCGGTCGCCTGTTCGTGCACGATCTTCCGGGCCGCCGGGACGTACAACATCTCTCTCACCGCGACCGATCTCATCGGGGACCAGGCGTCGAACGAGACGAACGTCACGGTCGCCCCACCGCTTGTGGGAGCCTTCTGGACCACGACGACGTACGGGTCCGCACCGCTCACCGTCCAGTTCCACGCCAACGTGACGGGAGGGTACCTCTCGAACGCGAACCTCACCGTCTGGAACTACGGCGACGGCGCCACGTCCGTCGGCAACTACGTCACCCACGTCTACACGACTCCCGGGTACTACTCGGCGACGGGGGACGTCTCCGACCGTGGTTTCGGGAACGCGAGCGAGGGGTTCCTGATCGACGTGCTCCCCTCGGGAGGTTCCAATGTCCCCGCGCTGACCGCCTCGTTCGCCCCCGCGGTGAACGTCTCCTCCGGGACGACCGTGCACTTTGCTTCCGGCTCGAACGAGTCGGGGATGAACTTCTCCTGGGACCTCGGTGAGAACGGCTCCGCCTGGGGACCCCGTGCGACCCAGACGTACTACACAGGAGTGACAGGCGTCCGCCCAGAACTGTCCGTGGGGTTGACCGCGGCCTGGGGGAGTACCTCCCAGAACGTCTCCCTCACGCTCCGATCCCCGCAGCTCTTCGCCACGGAGGCCGGAGCGTTCGTGCCCCGGACCAACGACCTCCACCTCTCCGAGTATAGTTCCACGCCCGGCGGTCTCCCGGGATTCGTATGGCACGGTTCCGCCGCCCTGTCGGCTCCCGGATCCGGTACGGTAGGTTGGGCGTTCGGCGACGGAGGCACGGCTTCGGGGCCGACCACTCGCCATGTGTTCCCCTCGTCGGGCCTTTACGACGTCAACGTCTCGGGTTCGGATTCCTGGGGAGACTCGGCGTCCGGTGAGTTGGGAGTCCTGGTCAGCGCCGCCCCTCCGCTCACCGTCCAAGGTGGTCCCTCCACCGAACGCGGGCCGGTCCCTCTCTCGGTGGATTTCACGGCGCAGGGCGCCGGGGGCTCTCTACCGTACTCCTTCCAGTGGGAAACGGGCGACGGGGCCATCGCGATCAACGCGACGTTCACGCACGTGTACGATACCGCGGGCAACTTCACGGCCTCACTCACGGTCCGGGACGGAGGCACCGACCTGGTCCTACAGAACTGGACCATCGTCGTACTGAACACTCCTCCACCCACTCACCTGACGACCCACTCCTCGCCATCTCCGCTCGCGGAGTACGCGCTCGTCGGCGGGGTGGTGGCCGCCCTGGTCGCCGGGATACTGGCCCGCCGGGGTCGGGGGTCGAACGCCTCGAGGGTTACCCCTTGACCACGCCGAGGGGAATCAGCCGTGCGACCCGTCGCGTGAGACCCGCCCCTTCGGCGACGCGCACGACCTCTTCGACGTCCTTGTAGGCACCGGGTGCCTCTTCGGTGACTCCTTCTCGGGACGCCGAGCGCACGACGATCCCCCGCTCGCGGAGGGCCCGGGTGACCTCTTCGTACCGAAACGTTCGGACGGCCGCGTGGCGGCTGAGCCGCCGGCCCGCCCCGTGGCACGACGAGCCGAACGACCGTTCCATCGAGGTGGGAAGTCCGACCAGGACGTAGCTCGCGGTACCCATGTCACCGGGGATCAGTACCGGTTGTCCGAAGGGACGGTACGGCGCCGGCACCTCCTCTCGGCCGGCCGGGAAGGCCCGGGTCGCACCCTTTCGATGGACCAGGACGCGTTTTTCCCCCCCGTCGACCCGGTGGGTCTCGACCTTGGCCATGTTATGCGCGATGTCGTAGACAAGAGAGAGGTCGAGTTCCGTATCCGGCTGCCCGAACACGGAGGAAAACGCGCGTCGGACCCCGTGCGTGATCGCCTGCCGGTTCGCCCAGGCAAAATTCGCCGCCGCGGCCATCGCTCCCAGGTACGCCTGTCCGTCGTCCGACGCGACCGGCGCGCACGAAAGCTGGCGGTCGACCAGCGCGACTCCTTCGGACGAGAGTCGGTGGTCCATGCGCGCGATGTAATCGGTCGCGACCTGGTGGCCTAACCCCCGCGAACCCGTATGCAACATCACGACGACCCGACCCGGAGTCAGTCCGAGGACCCCGGCGAATTCGGGTTCCAGCACCTGGTCGACGGCCTGCACCTCGAGGAAGTGGTTCCCGGAGCCGAGCGTTCCGAGCTGCTTCTGACCGCGCTTCCGGGCGCTCTCCGAGACCTTCGCCGGGAGGGCCCCTGGAAGGCGGCCCTCCTCCTCTTGCAGCGGGAGGTCTTCGGCACGTCCCAACCCGTGCGCGACGGCCCAACGGGCCCCGTCGGCCATGACCTCGTCCACTTCGCCGGGAGTGAGCGGGTTCCCACCCCGCGAGCCCACGCCCGAGGGGACTTCCCGGTAGAGCCGTTCGATCAGTTCGTTGAGCCGGGGTCGCACCTGGTCGACCGTCAGGTTCGTTCGGAGCAATCGAACTCCGCAGTTGATGTCGTACCCGATCCCGCCCGGCGACACGACGCCTTCCTGCAGGTCGAAGGCGGCGACCCCCCCGACCGGGAATCCATACCCGAAGTGGATATCGGGCATGGCCAGGGCCGCCTGTTGGATCCCCGGAAGGGTCGCGACGTTCGCGAGCTGGGCGAGGGACGGGTCCCCCGTCACGGCGCTCAGGAGCGCCGCGTCCGAGTAGAGGATCCCCGGCACGCGCATGCCGGCCTGCTCGGAGGGGTCGATCCGGTAGGTGAATTCGTCCAACTGGACGAGGTGGGGGACCCTCTCCATGGCGGGCGGCCAACGCGGCTACGTATAGAAGCTCGGGCCACGCCTACCGGAGTTCCGGGAGAAAGCGCCGGCCTCTGGCCCTCCCGCCCGCCCGGTCGCGCGTCCGAGTTCCGAGGGGAAGGAGAGACCGGTTCGTCGGGGACCGTCCGTTCCGCATAGGCTCTTACGCCACGGCTCGCTAGGGTACCTGCCCGACGGGTCCCATGCTCCTGCGCACGCTCCTCACGATGGTCAACCTCGGAACCATCGCCGTCGCCATCGGGGTCCTCTTCGTCTTCCCGCAGTACGCCGGGGTCGCATTCTACATCCTGCTCGGCTGGATGTTCGGGAGCCTGGTGCTCGTCTACGGGCCCTGGTCCAACCGACAGGTGGGTCGCTCGCGCGCTCCCAATCGGGCGCTCGCGTCCTCGTCCCCACTCTCGCCCGGGACGCGGGCCGCCGACCTCGGCTTCTGCATCTTCTGTGCCGCGCCCCTCGCCCCCGGCGCTCCGATCTGCCCGTCCTGCGGGCACTCCGCACCCCATTTCTAGGCGGGCTCGACGTACATCATCGGTTCGCGGGCGCGGACGTTCGTGCCCACGCTGATCCGGAGACCACGGACGACTCCTCCGACGGGCGTGAGGACCTCGTTCCGCATCTTCATCGCCTCGAGGACGAGGACCACCATGCCCGCGTCCACACGCGCCCCCTCCGCGACCCGGAGCTCGATCACCTTGCCCGGCATCGGCGGGACGATCGGGGTGCCGGCTCCCGTCGGGGTGGGCACGGACGGAGCCGTGGGGGCCGGGCGAGGGGCCGGTTCTCGAGGCAGCGAGACGGTCGAAGCGGACGGAATGCGCTCGAGGACCACCACGGACCGCTCCCCGTTGATATCCACCGGGGAGGGCGGCTCGGGAAAGTGGTCGGGCCAGTTCTCGACCAGGACCCTCTCTCCGCCGATCTCGAGCTCGAGCCGCAGCGCCTCGGAGCGGACCACGACCACCGGAAACGTCCGGCCGCCGATCGTCACCGACGAGAGGTCCGGCGCGACGTCCACCTCCTCCGACTTACCGTCGCGTACGACGCGCAGTCGCATCGACCCACCTCCGCTGAGAATGAAGTCGGGCCCGGCCCTCGTGGGCCCAAGGACTCATGCGCCCGAGGCCTTCCATCGAAGAGGCCGGACCCGCGGGGGGCGCGGGCGCCGTGCGCAACGCCCCGACCACCCCTAGGGCAGCGGCCGTGAGCACGTCGACGGTCAAGCCCCGGTCGACCGCCGAGCGATACGATCGGTAGACCGCGGGGAAGAGGGCGTAGCTGAGCGCTTCGGCCTCGTCGGCCGCCGGCACCAGTGCGCGTACCTCGGCGATCGCCTTTGTCATCTCCGGAGCCAGCAGGTCCGCGGGGCGTCCGGTGATCGCGGGGGAACTGGCCGTCACGGTCCGGTACAGCTCGGGGTCGATCGGCGCCGGCGGGGTGCCGTACAATCCTCGGACGTAATCGCGCACTTCCTGCGTGACCTGGCGGTAACGGGCTCCCGTGAGCACGTTGATGACGGCTTGGATCCCCACGATCTGACTGGTCGGGGTCACCAGCGGTGGGTACCCGAGGTCGGCCCGGACCCGCGGCACCTCGACCAACACTTCCGCAAGTCGGTCGAACGCGTCCTGCTCGGCCAACTGGCTCAGCAGGTTCGACAGCATCCCCCCGGGGATCTGGTGGGTCAGGATCCCCGGGTCGGTCTGCAACGACCGTAGGTTCAGTAGGGGCCGGTACCGGTCCATGACCGTGCCGAAGTACGCGGCCAGGTCGCCGAGGGCGTCGAGCGGGAGCTTGGGGTCGAGGGAGGTCCCCCGCATCGCGCCGACCAGCGTTTCGGTCGGCGGCTGGGACGCCCCTCCCGCGAAGGGGCTCAAGGCGGCATCCACCGCGGTCGCACCGGCCTCGGCGACGGCCAGGCACGTGAGGGTCGACATCCCGCTCGCCGAGTGGGTGTGGACGACGACCGGGAGGCCGACCTCGGTCCGGAGCGCCCGGACGAGCGAAGCTCCCTCCGCGGGAGGCAGGAAGCCGGCCATGTCCTTCACGCACAGCTCGTCCGCCCCCATCTCCGCGAGGCGATGGCCGAGTTGAACGAACGCCTCGAGCGTGTGGACCGGCGACTGGGTGTAGCAGATCGTCGCTTGTGCGCGCGCCCCGGACTTCTTGACCGCCGCGAGCGCGACCTCCATGTTGCGGGGGTCGTTGAGGGCGTCGAAGACCCGGAAGATGTCGATCCCCTGACGGGCCGACTCGGCGACGAACTTGCGGACCAGGTCGTCCGCATAATGCCGGTAGCCGACCAGATTCTGCCCCCGGAGGAGCATCTGGAGCGGAGTGCGGGGCATCGCACGTTTGAGGAGACGGAGTCGTTCCCACGGGTCCTCGCGGAGGAACCGGAGGCACACATCGAACGTCGCCCCGCCCCACACCTCGAGCGAGCGGTACCCGATCGCGTCCAGCCGCTCGGCGGCGGGGAGCATGTCGCGGGTCCGCATCCGGGTCGCGATCAGCGATTGATGACCGTCCCGCAGGACCGTCTCGGTGATGCCGACCATCGCGGACCGACCTGGGCTAGAGCGGGATGTTCCCGTGCTTTCGGGCCGGGCGGTCGTCGCGCTTCGAGGCCAGGAGCTTCAGGCCGTCCACGAGTCGGGCGCGCGTCTCGGCCGGGTCGATGACGTCGTCGATGTACCCCCGCTCGGCGGCCAAGTACGGGTTGAGGAACTCGGCCCGGTACTCGGAGACGAGCTTTTCCCGGAGGGCGGCCCGCTCCGACTCGGGCGTTCCGTCGATCTCCCTGCGGAACAGGATGTTCACGGCCCCGTCGGCGCCCATCACGGCGATCTCGGCCATGGGCCACGCCAGGTTGAGGTCGCCCCCGATGTGCTTCGAGCACATGACGTCGTACGCGCCCCCGTACGCCTTTCGGAGAATGACGGTGAGCATGGGCACGGTCGCCTCGGCATACGCGTAGAGGAGCTTCGCCCCGTGCCGGATGATCCCGCCGTACTCCTGGGCCGTCCCCGGGAGGAATCCGGGGACATCGATCAGCGTGAGGAGCGGGAGGTTGAACGCGTCACAGAAACGGACGAATCGGGCCGCTTTCGTGGACGCGGGAATGTCGAGCGTGCCCGCCAGGACCGCCGGGTTGTTCGCGACGACCCCGACGGGCCGGCCGTCGAGGCGCGCGAACCCGACCACGATATTGGCGGCCCAGGCGGCGTGGACCTCGAAGAACGACCCGACGTCCACCACGCGCTCGACGACGGCATGAACATCGTAGGGCAGGTTCGAGTCTTCCGGGACCACGCGACTCAACTCGGCGGCGACGCTCGCACTCGGGGGAGACGTCGGGCCGGACGGGGGCTCCTCGAGGTTGTTGAGGGGAAGGTACGACAAGAGGCGGCGGGCGAGCGCGAGGGCGTCGGCGTCGGAGGTCGCGGTCAGATGCGATACTCCGCTCACCGACGCGTGGGTATCCGCCCCGCCCAGCTGGTCGAACGAGACCTCCTCGCCCGTCACGGCCCGGATGACGTCGGGGCCCGTGATGAACATCTGGGACGTGCCGCGGGTCATGATGACGAAGTCGGTGATCGCGGGCGAGTAGACCGCGCCCCCCGCGCACGGCCCGAGGATGAGGGAGATCTGCGGGACGACGCCGGAGAGCGCGACATTCCGGAAGAACACCTCGCCGTACCCTCCGAGGCTCATCACTCCCTCCTGGATGCGGGCCCCCCCCGAGTCGTTCAGGCCGACGATCGGGACGCCCGCCTTCCGGGCCGTCTCCATGATCTTCACGATCTTCATCGCGTGGGCCTCGCCGAGCGCACCGCCAAAGACCGTGGCGTCCTGTGCGAAGCCGCAGACCGGACGCCCGTCGACCTCTCCCCAACCGGTCACGACGCCATCGCCCGGGATCCGGCGCTCTGCCAGCCCGAACTTTTCCACCCGATGCGTGACGAACGGGTCGATCTCCGTGAAGGTCCCCGGGTCGAAGAACGTCTCCAACCGCTCGCGGGCGGTCAACCTCCCGCCGGACCGGTGCTTCTCGACGCGCTCCGCCCCGCCTCCCTCCCGGGCCCGCTTTTTCAGCGCGGTCCACCGGTCGAACGCGTGCGTCATGGTTCCTCGACCACCACGTCTCCGGCGAATACGGCGAACGGGCCGGTGGGGGCGTCGAGCCAGAGCTCTCCCTCGTCGCCCAGCGTGCGAATGATCCCGTACCGCGTCGCGTCCACGGACGCCCTCCGCCCGACCCCATGGAGGGCCTCGCGGCACTCCGCCAGGATCGCCTCACCTCCCGTCGTGGAATCCAGCGCCCGCACGGCCGACCGGGTGGCCGCCACGGCCACCTCCTCGACCTTCTCGAGCGAGGGAGGAGGCGTGAGGAAGTCGGCGAGGGCGGCGACCCGGTCCCGGAGCTCGGAAGGGAACGAGTCGTTCGGGCTCGCGACGTTCACCCCGAGGCCGATGACGCACGCCGACCCGAGGGTGGGAGAGGGGACCTGGTCGACGAGGATTCCGGCCAGCTTCCGAGGCCGTCCGGGACTCGGGACCAGAAGGTCGTTCGGCCACTTCAACGAGGACGAGACCCCGAACTCCGAATCGAACGCGGACCGGAGCCGAGCGCCGACGGCGAGCGAGAGCAGCGAAGAGCGAAACGTCGGGGTGCGGAACACCGCACTGAGATAGAGCCCGCCCGGAGGCGAGGCCCAGGTGTGGTCCAGCCTCCCGCGGCCGTCCGACTGAGCGCGGGCCACCACGCAAGTCCCCTCGGGGGCCCCCGCCCGGGCCCTGCGGATCGCTTCGGTCTGGGTCGACGGAAGCACCGCCCGGAACTCCCGGAGTTCCACTCGGACGCCTCCGAGAGTCCTGACGGCCCCACGGGCTTAACAGTTGTGTGGACCCGCGAGCCCCGGGAGGGGGAATCCTCCGCCGTGGCGTTCGAGCCCGCGCCATCTTCATAGGCCGGGGGAGCTGCGGGGTCCCGTGGCGACGACCGCGGAGCTTCTGGAGAAGATCGCACCGCAGATCGAGAAGGAACTCCAGCCCCGGCTTCAGGGTCTGATCGGCTCGTTCGTTCGGGCGTATCTGCCCCAGGTCTGGGTCTTCGAGACGGAGGACGAGGCGACCACCGTCCGCATTGAACCGACGGGAAAGGTCACCGTCGTCGCGGGGTCCTCCCCTTCCCCCGATGTGTCGGTCCACGCACCGAAGGAACGGCTGCACCAGCTCCTCGCCACGAGGACCCGGCCCGCCTCGATGCCCGCCGACGTCCGGGTCGTCCCGCACACGGCCAAGGGCCGAGCCGCCTTCGACCAGGTCCGCGGACGATTCGGTCTGTAGGCGCTCGCGAGCCCTGGATGGGATCGGCCGCGGGACCTCGATCGCGGTGGGGTCGTCGACGCAGCGCTACCCGATCTCGCGAAGGCGACGCACCATCTTGACGACGGCGCGTACGGCGTTCGCTGCGTTCTCGATCCGGTCCTGGGCCTGGAGTCGGGTCTCGCCGGGGCCCGAGATGCCGAGCCCGAGGGGCTTTCCGTGCTCGACGGAGAGGTCCGTCAACTTGCGCGACGCCTGGTTCATCACGACCTCGTCGTGGTCGGTCTCGCCCTCGATCACGGCGCCGAGGGCGACGACGGCGTCGACGTCCTTCCGCCGATAGAGCGCCTGGACGGCGAGCGGCATGTCGAAGACGCCGGGGGTCTTCACCATCGGGCCGAGACGGGCCCCGAGGAACTCGATCTCGTCCTTGGCCCGCTCCAGCATCAAGAGCGTGATGTCGTAGTTGTACTCGCTCGCCACGATCGCCACGCGGACGCCCTCTCCGTCTCCCTTGGATTTCGCCATCGTTCGGTACCTACTGCGGTCTTATCGCCCTCGGCGCGCCGGTCCCGCGTCCGGGAATCCCTGACGCAGGCCCTCCCCCGCCCGGCGGGCGAGGTCGTGCGGCCGGAACAACATGGAGTAGGCATTGAGGGCATGCTCCTCGGCCCGTCGGCGCGCGAGCGTCTCGAGCTCCCGCGGCCCGTCGGCCTCCCCTTCGAAGACGAAGCACTCGACGATCGGTTTCGCCTCGAGGACGCTCGTGAACATGAGTCCGAGCGAGGCTTCGTGGGCGCAGGTCTTGTCGTACTCCGCCTTCCCGGGCATCCCGAGGGCGAGGCAGAGGTCCACGCCGTCCTCGAGGAAGAGCTGTCGACAGGCGACCGGCAGGTCCTTGATCCCCGGCACCGTCCGACGGACGACGCGGAACCCCGTCCCTCGTCCCTTCAGGGCCCGGACCGCGGCGTCGGCCATCCCGACGCGCGCGAAGGTGGTGTCCGCGACCCCGATCTTCTTCAGGGGCTCGCCTCCCGAGGGGGCGGGCCCCGCTCGAGAATCCGCTCCACGATCCGCTTGCTGGCGAGGTCGTCGTGCGGGAACGGCCCGATCCGGGCCACCGTGACTTGGACGCCGCGTCGGGCGCACTCCCGCACGACCTCGGCCTCGTTCCAGATCTGGTCGTAGCCGAGCGCGATGATGTTCGGCCGCTCGCGCACGACCGTCTCGTAGATGTCGGTGGACGACCCGAGGATCGCCCGGTCGACGGGCTTGAGCGCCTCGACCATCTCCCGACGCATCGCCTCCGACACGTACGGCTCGTGCTTCAGGCGCCGCGCCGTTCGGTCGCGGGCGACCACGACCACGAGCTCGTCGCCGAGCTTGCGCGCCTCGGCGAGGAAGTAGACGTGACCCGGATGCAGGAGGTCGAAGACCCCCGTGGCCATTACGCGGACGACCATGCCCGCCACGCCGCTGCGATCGTTCGGCCCTCGAGGAACGGCCAGCCGTGGTCCTCCGCGTAGCGCTGGGCGGCGTCGGCGGCCCGGGCCCCGCCCGAGTCTCCGAGCATCTCGGACACGGTCACCGACTCGGAGAGTCCGCCCATCCGGGCGAGCGAGATGGCGAGTTCCGTATGTCCCTTTCGCTCGGCGATGAGCGCCGGCGCGGCGTAGAGCAGGGGGACATGTCCGGGCGAGATGAACGAGGTCCGGAATCGTTCCCGTAGCTCCTCCTCCGAGAGCGGGGCCCCGTCGCGGGCGAGCTCGCCGACCGCACGGATGGTGGTCGACCGGTCGTTGTCCGGAACCCCCGTGAAGTTGGACCGGTGGTTGACGGTGATGCCGAAGGCGCTGCGCCGGTCGTACCGGGGTCGCTCGGCGATCCCGACCAGGCCGGGGAACTCGGTCGTCCCGAGCGCGAGGAGTTCGGAGAGGAACGGCAGCCCGAGCCGGGTCCGAAGCTCGTCGGAGACAGCCGTGCAGATGAGACCTCCCGCGTCCCGGCGGGCGAGCCGGACGAGTTCGGGGGTCGCCTTCTCCGACAGGAACACGAGGTCCGTTTCCCCTTCCCGGTCGGGGGCATCGAAGATCAGCACCGGTTCCCCTTCGGAGAGCGACCGGACGGCGGCGCGAAGTCCGGGCGCGAGCGTCCTCGGCGCGGCGATGTCCAGCATCGGGCGAGGTACGGAGCGCGGGCCTAATAATAAGTGCGTAACTACTCAAAAAAGGGTTGATGGCCCGAGGGTCGACGAGATCGAAGACGCCGTCAGCGGAATCGGACCACGAATTTCAGAACGCCTGTTGAAGGGCGCTCTTAGGAGGTGATCCATCTGCAGGTTCCCCTACAGATACCTTGTTACGACTTAGTCCCCCTTGCTGAACCGAAGTTCGAGCGACCCAGATGAGCCACCCTCACTCCGACCCAACTCGGATGACTTGACGGGCGGTGTGTGCAAAGAGCAGGGGCACATTCACCGCGGGATGTTGACCCGCGATTACTACGGAATCCATTTTCACGAGGGCGAG
>JAKIWQ010000016.1 GCA_022749935.1 Thermoplasmata archaeon
CGGGGACCAACTCACTCTGGCTCGCTCGGCAAGGATTCAGGACCACAGGGGTCGACCTTGCCACGGGGGCCGTCGCCGCGGCGGAACAACGACGACGACGCGCAAAGCTGCGAGCCGCGTTTCGGGTGGCCAACGCCCTCCGGCTTCCTTTCGCGAGAGCGTCCTTCGACGCGGCTCTCGATGTCGGTTGTTTCCACACTATCCCGATCGCTCGGCGGCCGGATTATGCGACCGAGGTGGCCCGAGTTGTTCGACGAGGCGGCACCTTCTTGCTGGCTTGGATCGCACGGGAGCAGCCCGGAGCGTTCGGCCCCCCCCATCGCCTCTCCCTCCTCGAGGTCGCCCAGACGTTCGAGAAGGAATTCATCCTCGAGCGAACTCAGTTCACCGGCCCGCGCTCCCGTGGCTGGCCGACGAGCGGCGGACGATTGGCGCAATACACCGCGCGACTGATTCGACGCGTCTCGCCCCAGCCCTCTGTTCGTTGAACGCCGACGGGTAGGGAATCCCCGGGCGGTGAGACGCGTCGCATCGGGGCTCCAACGAACGCGAGGAAGAGGGCCCCGGCGAACCGGATGATTTCGATGGACTCATTTCCGACGTCGTTCGCATCGGACTCCTCCGCCGCGAATGCTACGACCTGACCCAGAAGGGCCACCACGAACAGGGCTCCCGCGCCCTCGCCGTGCCAGGGGTGGGGAGAGTGACTACGCCCCGGAGGACCCTCCCCCCGGGAACGAGGACTCCGGAGGACCCCTGGATCCATCCAATACCTCGCGGGTGATGAACTCCTTGAAGGCGGGATCGACCCAGGCCTCCATCCTGGACTCGTGCCAGTACTTTCCCATCCTCCCCTGGCGGAACGTATTCTTGATCCAAGCGAGCCACCCGACCCACTCGTTGTCGCTCAGGATGCCCCGCTGCCGCATGTGAAAGATGTGGGCGCAGAAGAACAGAACATAGTAGGCGAGCGGAACCTCCGGGCTCTGCGCCTCGGGACCGTCGTAGATCACTCGTACGAGGTCGGGTTTGTCGATGAAGATCTCTCCCAACCGATGGAACTTCTCGTCCAAATCGTTGAGCACTCGAGTTTCGAGATCCTCCTTCAGCGCCTGGAGCTGGCGGCGTGAAAAATACAGCGTGAGAACCAGAGCGCCGATGATCGCGAGGGTCTGGGTCAACGTGAGCACTTCGGACAATCCGAGAGCGGACATGCTTCCCCCAGCGCCGGTCGACTCATCAAGCGTGCCTCATCCGACCGGTCCCCGAGGGGGCGTCGAAGAGCCGAGTTGCCTACCCCCCTAGAACCTCGGGGGTTCTCGGGGGAATCGGTGCGGGCTCGGGAGGAAAGGTCTAGCCCGGCCGAAGCTCCCCACGGAGCAGACCGAACATCCACACGTCGGCCCAACGATGCGCGAGACGGGCACCGCCTCGGGCGCGTCCTTCCAAGCGGAACCCCACGTGCTCCAGCACCTTCCGGGACCGGTCGTTCCCGACGACGACCGTGGCGCCAATGCGATGGAGGGACATGACCCGGAACCCGTACCCACAGGCCAGCCGCAGAGCCTCGGTTCCGAATCCCCGACCCCAATCGACCCGACGTATCCAGTAGCCGACCTCGACCCTTCGTTCGAGGGGGGACAGGTTGAACAGCCGGATCTGCCCGACGACCGCTCTCGAGCCCGCGGGCAGGATGGCGAACGAGACCCCCCCGTCGGTCCGTTGCTCGTTGAGGACTCGAGTAACGAAATGGATTCCCCGTTCCTTGCGGACCCGGGGGGGCAGCATCTGGGTGGCGAGCGGGTCTCTCAGGACCACGTCCAACCCGGGAGCGTCCGAGAGTCGGAGCGGACGAAGCTGAACGGAGTTCCCGAGGAGAGGAGAGGAACCCATCGAGATCGCTACCCGCGAGCTCCCATCAGGCCGCCGGGCGAGACGCGAGGGAGGCGGAGTAGGTCCGGACCTTCCCTGTACAGAGGTAGCCCAGCAGTACGATCGTCACCACCAGCGCCGGCAGGGCCGCAATGGAGCCGATGGCCAACGCCGCAATACTGACCACGACCCCGACGGTGAGCACGCCCACACTGACCGACCACGCCCACCCCGTACGCTTCCAGAGCCCGAGTCCCCCGACAACGAGGACCAGTCCGGCCGCGGTGAGCACGTCCCCGAGAACGGCGGCAAGGTTTCCGAGATTGACATCTTTCCCGCTCACCGTGACCAACCCGCCGACCCCGAAGAGGAGGTGGACCACGCCCCCAAAGAGCGAGAAGGCTCCCAACAATACTTCGACCAGGGCCGCCCAGACCAGACCGGGTGGAGCCGAGACCGGCGCCTCAGAATGCGACGCCGCGTTCACCGGAGTTCGCTCCCCAGGAACCTCGGCAGGGAATCTTTCAGGTTAGACGTTGTCGGGACGCGCGGCCCCCGTGCGCCATCGACCGGCTCGGAGGGATTCACCGACCAGGACCCGGATCGATCGCTGGGGCAGCGTGGCGATCTCTCGGAGGGTCCTCGACGATTCCCAAGATCGTATCACCCGTTCCCCCAACCAGTAGCCGGTTTCGACGTGGCCGCCGACCTGGTACCAAGAACCAAAGAATCGCCGAACTGACCGATGTCGGCGGACCGTCCCCAAGAATCGGGACGCGAGCTCCCCCTCGTGGTCTCGGCACCAGCGGGACCAACCGATGTCCCGCTCGGAGCCCCCCGAACGCGAGCGACCGAGCCCCTCCGCTTCCATCCGAGTCGCGAACCCTTCCACATACAGCTGTCCGTACGCGCCCCGAACTCGTTCCAATCCACCCCGACCCGCCCGTTCGCGAAGGTCCGAGTGGGCCAAGTGAGCCAACTCGTGGGCGACGTGGGCGGCGAGGCGGGGCGAGCCCGTCCATCCTAACTCGGCGGCGTTCTCGAGGCCATACAGAATCGCCGGCCTCCCCCCATACTTCGTCGCCCAGCCCGCGCCGCACCCGATCCCCACATGGAGGATGTGGACCACCGGGTGTCGGAACCCCAAGCGAGCCCGCACCCGGGCGTCCACGGAGGGAATCACCGAGCGAAGGCTCCGCCGCGCGGCAACGATCCGGCTCCAACGGGCCGGCAGATTCGGGAACACCCGCGTTTCGGCCACGCGGCGCCAGGAAACGCGGCTCGACCGGTAGGATTCCGTCTGTTTCACGAAGAGTTCGGGCCACCGGGCTCCATAGAATCGGGCCCACTCCTCTACTTGGACCCGTACCGGGAATCGTCGAATCTCTCGCCATAGGTTTTCGAATTCCGGGACGGTGTCCAACACCTCGGAGGTCGACATCCATCCGCACCCGGGATCCGTTGCCCTTGGGACGAGACCCCCGAGAAGGTAGCCTCTCATGAGGTGAATGACCCCCTGGCGAGGAAGGGTCGCCCGTTGTTTTCGTCGTTTTGGATTCCCGCTGAACCCTACCGTCAGGCCCGGTCGAATCCAGGGGCGGGGAGCTCCGCTACCTCTATCTCACGAGTTCGAATGGAGCCGACGAGGATTGGCCATGAAGTGGGTAACTCGGGAAAAAGCGCGCGTGGACCGGATCGCGTGTCCGTGGATGATTCGGCGCTTTGTCGACCCCCAGGCGGAGTTCCTGTATGTGCCGGCGGAGAAGGTGAGCGAGGTGGCTACTCAGCAGGGAGCGACGTCGTACGATGCTCCGGGGGCCGTCCTCAATCACTACGAGGAGGATGGAAAGGAGTTCGTCACCTTCGATGCCATCATTCGAAAGTATCGGTTGACCGATCCTGCCCTGCTGGAACTCGCCAAGATCGTGCGCGTGGCGGACGGGGGCTCCGGCAGCGAGCCCGAAGCGGCCGGACTCGAGGCGGCCGCCACGGGGTTCCGCCTCCTCGCCACGAGCGATCTGGAGAATCAACGGCTCCAGTTCCCTCTCTATGACGCCCTTTACGAGTACTGTGCCTGGAAGTTGAAGGAAGGGGGCCGGCTCGAACACACGGGCGGTTGAGCGAGTGAGACGCGCTTCTCCCCTTCTTGAGTAGGGCGCTGTCGAGGGAGGCGTTGACGTTGGATCCCACCCCTCGGCCGCCGGGTCCGACCGAGCGCCGTGACCGGACGCTCTTGATGGGGGCGCGGACCGCGCGAGGGTTCGGTGCGGGAGCGTTGTCCATCGTCATCGCGCTGGACCTCTCCGAATCCGGGTATTCCTCGTTCGCCATCGGACTCGTCCTGGGTCTCGCGCTCGGAGGGGCGGCGGTCTGGGCTCTCGCCGTCCCGTACCTGCAGGATTGCTGGGGGCGTCGCGTGGCCTTCGCCCTTTCCGCGGGCGCGCTGGCCATCGGCGGTGTGCTCTTGTGGGTCGACCTCGCGAACCCCGCCGTCCTTCTCACGGCCCTGTTCCTGGGGGGGATCGTCACCGGCGGAGCGGACGTCAGTCCTCTGGGGGCGCTGGAGCAAGCCGAGCTGGCCGGCGCGACGGAGGACCGCGCACGTACGAGCACGTTCTCCCTTTACAACCTGCTCGGGTACGTGGGGGTCGCGGTCGGAGCCCTCGCGGCCGGCCCGCTGCAGACGGTGGTCGGTCCCACGCTCGTCGGGTTCCCATCTGGCCCCCACGATGTAACGCTCCTCCTGTACGGACTGCTCGGGTTGGGCCTGCTTCCTACCTACCAAAGCCTCTCGAGTCCAAGGGTCCGCGATCGGTCGTCGAAGCGTCCGTCTCCCCTATCGCCGGCCAGCCGCCCGACCGTCTACGCGTTGTCCGCCTTGTTCACGGTGGACGCCTTCGGAGGTGGGTTGGTAGTGAACAGCCTGGTCGTGTACTACTTCTCGGTCCGATTCGGGTCGAACGTGGAGGTCCTGGGCTTGCTCTTCTTCGTCAGCAACCTGGCCGCTGCCCTGTCGCTCGTCCTCGCCGCGCCGATCGCCCGACGGATCGGTCTCGTCAACACGATGGTCTTCAGCCACATTCCTTCCAACGTGTTCCTCATCCTGTTCGTGTTCGCTCCCACGTTCCCGTGGGCCGCGACTCTGTGGGTGGCCCGCTCGAGCTTGTCCCAGATGGACGTCCCGACGCGCCAATCGTACACTCAGGCGGTGGTTCCCCCCGAGGACCGTCCGGCGGCGGCCGGGTACACGACGGCCGCCCGAAGTTGCCAGGCGTTCGCGGCCCCGGTGACCGGAACGTTCATCGCGGCGGGGGGACCGTGGATCGCGGCCCCCTTCGCGTTGGCGGGCGCCTTGAAGATCGGGTACGACGTGGCCCTCTATTCCCGGTTCCACCGACTCCCGCCCCCGGAGGAGGCGGTGCATCCCGCCTGACCGGTCGACGGGCGAACGACCTCGGACGACGATCGGTGGGCCGAGCGTGTCGGCCTAGGTCGCCCGCATCCGGTTGTTCTTCGGGTTGTGCTCGACCTCGGCCTTGCCGAGCGCCTCGAGGACCGGCGGCACGTACATTCCGAACCGTCCGCGCAGCCCTTTCTTCAGTCCATACCAACCGCCGACCGGATTGGAGCTCGACCGGGCCCAGGCCTCGACCGTCCCGGCAGGCGCCTCCTTCTGCTCGTCGGTGCTCCCCAGGAGGACCCAGTCCTTCTTCGACGCCAGCATCGCCCGAAGGTCGTCGATCCCACGTAGGTGGTACTTCAATTCGGTCTTTCCCACGGTCACGACCAGCACGGGCGGGTCGGCGGCAGGGTCCTGGTACGCATTGAACTCGGATTGACCGCTCGGCGTCTTTAGCACCCAAGGTTTCGCCTTGGTCCCCTCGCCCCGCACCGGCATTTTCGCCATGTTCGACCTCGGGGGTAAGCTCCCGGGACAGACATAAACCCCGATGTTACTGGTTTAACCCGAGACGAGCGTCGCCGGGCACCGCTTTCTCCGAATCGGTCCTACGGGGGGCGAGTCCGCCGTGCCAGCAACCGAGACCCCTCGAGTGTTCCGTGTCCTGCTTCAGGCGGCTGACCTCGACCAATCCCGACGATTCTACGAACGGCTTCTTGCGGTACCGGGGCGACCGGTCGGCGGGGGTCGTGTTTACTTTGACTGCGGGCCCGTCATTCTCGGCTTGGTCGACCCCGCGTCCGAGGGGGAGGCGAGGGTTCGAGCCTGGCCCGAACCTCTGTACTTGGCGACCTCGGACCTCGACGGGGTGTTCGAGCGGGCTCGCGCGCTCGGATGTCTCTCTCCTCTCAAAGTACACGACGATCCGGCCGGCGAGATCGTCGTTCGGCCCTGGGGCGAACGCTCCTTCTACGCCGACGACCCCGCCGGAAACCCGCTGTGCTTTGTCGACGCGGACACGCTGTTCACGGGACGGGACCGTCCTTCGTAAGGGGGCCCCCCCGGCGGGTCCGTCCCCAGTCCGGCCGGGTGGGCCCCTTCGCACGTCCCGCCACTGGCGGCTCGTACTCCCTGGGGGGCCGTCCGAGTGCGAAGCGATCGTTTCGAGCTACCAGGGCACGCCGACCGCGTCGGCGAGGAACGCATTCAGGGGGTCGAGCTGCCGGCAGGCGGCCTCAAAGGTAGTTCCAAAGCGGACCCCGACGACCTCCCGGTCGGGAATCGGACGAGTCGCAAAGAAATCCTTTCGCCGCAGATCGTCCGAGTGCGGGTCCTCCGCGTCGTACCCCACGGGGACTCGGACGTACGACTCTCCTTCGATCGCCAGACCTCCGTCCAGGACCTTTTTCCACTTCGTCGGCGAGGCGACGATGGAGTCCCGGATCCGCTTCAACGCCGAGGGAACGGGGTGCCAGACGCCCGACGCGACCATGCTCTCGCCCGGTGCGAGATGGAGGAAGAATCCGGGGAGGTTCTCCTCCTTGGTCGCCCGGTCGTGGGCGAAGTGGATCCCGACGTGGGTCTTGTAGGGCGCCTTGTCCTTGGAGAAGCGGGTATCGCGATAGATCCGTGAGAGCGAACCTCCGAAGGGGCGCGCGTCGGCCACGATATGTGGGCTGAGCTTCGAGAGACGAAGACCCATCGCTTCGATGAACCGGAGGGCGGGGGTCTGGACGGCGTTCTCGTACCGGGCCTTGTTCTTCTGGAACCATTCCCGGTTGTTGTTCCGCGACAGATCGCTCAGAAACTTGAACGCGTCCGTCTCGAAGTACCGCTCCTCCGGGTTGGAAGTTGGCATGTACTCTCCGTACCGGTGGCTCAGTCCAGCGGCGGTATAGCGCCTCCCGACGGTCCTTCCCGCGGGAGGGTGGGGCGCGTACCGATCGCTCAGGACGGGCCCGATTCGGCGGGGAGCCCCGGAAGATCAAACAGGCTCCGTAGGGTCCGTGAGCCCTCACCGGGTCCGAGGGGGGTGGGCAGGCGGGCGAGCCGATCCAACTCTTTCTTGGTCAGACGGCCCCGGGCCCGAGAGAGCGCTTCGTGCGCGGGCGAATCCGTACGGCCCGAGGCGTGCGAGGCCACGGCCTCGACGAGGGCGTCGAACCACCGGGCGTCCGCGTCGGAAACCAGTCGGACCGCTCCATCTCCCTCCACGAGGAGAGGGCGAGCAGAATCCTCCTGGGGCTCGGCCACTCCCAGGAGTTCGATCAATCGGGTCGTGGAGGCGGGGTCCCGGAGGCGTCCGAGAGCCCAGATCGCCGCCAAGCGGACTTCCGGATCCGGGTCGTCCAGCGCCGCTCGGATCTCGGCCGCTGCCTTCCGGGCCCCCAACTGACCGAGGGCGTAGACCGCTCCCCGGCGAACCCATGAACCGGAGTCTCCCAGCAGGGGGATGAGCGCCTCGGAATCCCCGGGCGTGCCGACCTGACCCAGGGCGAGGGCGGCCGCCCCTCGAACGGCCCACGACGGGTCTCCGATACGGGCTAAAGCGACCGTCCTCCCGAGGGGAGAGCGCATTTCCGCGAGACCGTGGAGCGCGCATACTCGTACCCAGATCGCCCGGTCGTCCGCGGAGCGGGCGAGCGCCTCACCACAATCGGGGGTCCCGATCCGCCCGAGCGCCACGAGCAACGCGGGCTTCTCCCACTGGTCGGAACGGCCCAGGTACTTTAGGAGAATCCCCACGCCGTCACGATCCCGACGTAACCCCATGACGACCGACGCGACGATGCGAACCCGGCGGGCCGGATCGTGAAGGAATCGGCGCACCTTGGCAGCGGCCTCCGGGTCGTGCGACCGTTCGATAGCTAACACCGCCTCCCGTCGGACACGGTCCGACTCGTCATCGAGAGCTCGTTCCAGCACCGGAACAGCCCGCGGGTCCCCGATCCTTCCCAGGGCGAGGGCGCAGGCGTTGCGCACGAGGGCACTCTCGTCTCGGGCCAGCACCCGCATGAGGGCCAGAGTGGACTTCGAGTTATGCAGGCGAGAGAGCGCATACGCCCCCTGCGCTCGCACCCGCCAATCCGGGTCCTCGAGGGTCGATTCGAGCGCCCCCCGACTCACCTGCCGGCCGAGCGCCCCGCGGGCCGAGGCCGCTCCCACGCGAAGGCCGGCGTCCGGACTCCGCAGCGCGGTTTCGAGGGGAACTCTCGCTCGGGTGACCCTTAACTCCCCCAGACGGAGGGCGGCCGTCCGCGCGCGGAGGCTGTCCGAACCCCGAAGATCGTCCAGCAGCCCCTTCAGCTCCGCGGCCCGGGGCGGGTGTGGACCAGGGGCGGTCGATCCCCCCGACGACCGAGAAGGGGGAGCCTTCGGCCTGCCCGGGCGGAACATCGGTAGGGACCCGTCGGACACACCCTAGTGACGACGCGCTAGGGCTATGAGCCTGCTCCCGGGCCGAACGAGGATTCCGGACCGAAGGGACGACCACTCGCTCGGCCGGAACCCCCGAGCGCCTCGGTCCCGCTCGACCGAAGGGCCCCCTCGGCGGCTCCGGCCCTGCCCCCCCGAGGGGAGAACGGGTGGAAGGACGGTCCTGGGTCCCCTACCGAGCCATCGAACTCGGGGTCGGAGAGAGGACCCGCCCGAGTCCTCCGCACATTCTAAATGACCCTCCATACTGGCCTGCCCGAAGGGGTCCCACGTGGTCGAGGTCGTTGTCGAGATGGAGAAGTGCACCGGCTGCGCCCACTGTCGAGACGTGTGCCCGGTGAACGTCTTCGAATTGAAGCCCCGGGATGAATTCCCGAACATCGTGGACGACCCCACGGTCGGGGCGAAATTCCAATTCCGTGGGGAGAAGTCCCTCGTCATTCATGGGCCGGATTGCATCGTGTGCGAGGCGTGCCTCTTCGAGTGCGAGGGGGAGTGCATCACGATCACCGACGACGAGGGCAAGGTCCACCCGTCCACCTACAAGTGAGCGGCGAAAGCGACTCCGGCGCGAGGCACACGGGTCCCGCTCGGGCCGGCCCCACTATGATTTAGGTGTCGGTGGCCCCGACGGGGTGTGTTCGGCCATCTCGCCTTCGGGACTTCCTACCTCAGCCGGATCCTTCTCGCCTACCTGTCGATCCTGGCCTGGGGGGTCACGGAGGGTCTCGTCCGGGCGAATTCCCGCGCGCGGGGCGGTCCGAAAGAATCGGTGATCTCCAAGGACCGTTGGTCGTTCGGTGCCCTGATGGTCGCTCTCGTGATCGCCCTCGGCGCACCCTACCTGTTTCTGGCGAGGGGCCTCGGCCCGGTTCTGCCCCTGTGGGTCGCCGTCGCGGGAACGGTCCTGACCCTGATCGGGATCGGCGTTCGGGAATGGGCCCTCTTCGTCCTTGGGAGATTCTTTTCCCCGACCGTCGTGATCCGAGCGGACCATCGGATCGTGCGGGACGGCCCGTACCGGTGGATCCGGCACCCCTCGTATACGGGACTGGTCCTGATCGTCGCCGGAATCGGCCTCATCCTCGGTGCGGTGTTCGGCGTCCTCCTGGCCCTCGGGGTCGCCTCGATCGGCCTGGGGTACCGGATCCACGTGGAGGAACAAGCCCTCGTCGAGCGGTTCGGGGAGGAATACGGGCGCTACCGGGAGAGCACGTGGACACTCCTCCCTGGGCTCTACTGAGGTGACGCTACGCACTTCACCGAGGATTCCTGCGAGACCCATCGAAGCACGGAGCGATTCCTCCGGCGGAACCGGGTGGGGTGGCAATTTGCGTTGCACCCCCACGGCGCCATGGGTTCACTTTCTCCTCCTTGAGGGCGTCCGACCCTGAAATATGGGTCGGGGACCTACTCCTCGAAGGAGGGGCGATGCGTCGCCCACCGCGAGATGAGTGCTAGCTCCTCGGGCCCAACCCCACCCGCCAATATCTCTCCCGAGTACCGGCGCGCAACACCGAAGTCCAATATCGCGCCTCCGAGGTCTCGACCGTCGCTCACCACAGTTTTCCTGTCGATAGGTATCGTGATCGCGGTCGCGCTCTCGGTCCTTGGTCTGGGCTATGACAATCTGATCCCTGGATTTCACCTAGGGAGGGCTTCGGGTGGAGCGGGGAGCGGCAACTCCTCGGGCCTCTACGATGTGACGTTCACCCAGTCCGGCCTCCCCGCCGCGAGCCCTTGGGAAGTGACACTCAACGGCACGATGCATTCCGCGACGGGTTCGCCGATACAATTCGTGGAACGCAATGGCTCCTACCTCTTCCATCTCGGAGAGATCGATCGCTTCACGGGGAATCCCACGACCGGAACGGTCGAGGTCGTCGGTGCACCCGTTTCGCTGTCCACTACCTTCGGCCCCTCGGACGCCGGAACGAGCCGAATCACCTTCACGGAGACCGGACTCCCCGGGTCGGTGGGCTGGTCGATCACGCTTGGCGGCACGGCGCTCAATTCCACGACGGGGTCGATTGAGTTCTTGGAGACCAACGGGACGTATTCCTACTCGGTCGGCTCCGTCCCCGCGTACCGAGCGGCGCCCAACGGGGGGACCATCGGAGTCAATGGAACCGCACAGTCTGTATCGATCGTCTTTACGAAGATTTCAGCGGTCATGTTTAGTCTCGAGTTCTTCGAGACCGGACTGTCGGTCGGTACTTCCTGGTCCGTGAATGTGGGCGGTTCCGACCACTCCTCAGCAATCGAAACGGTCGCGTTGCTGGAACCCAACGGAACTTACCCGTTTACCGTCGGTGCGGTATCCGGCTTCTCGGCGGCCCCGGCTTTCGGTAGTGTCGCAGTGGCCGGAAGGGCCGTCGTCGTTCCGATCACATTCTCGACCACCAATACGTCCAACTCGACCCCCATCGGGACCGCGTTTGGTGTGGGAAACCCCATCCTGAACACCTGTTCGACGGGGAGCGTCTACGGGGCGAACCTCTGCCAGGGCGGGGACTACGTGTACACGCTAACGATCGAGTCCTCGACGGTGACCTTTGGAAGCGTCCTGTTCGAGGTGAAGAGTTCAGGGGGGGTCGTCCTCACCGCCGCGAGCGCCGGGGGATTCTCGATCGCAGATGTTTCGAATGCTCTGGTCACGTTCTCGAGTCCGGCCAATAGGACGATGGCGATGACGTCAGGCTGGGCGTACGTCAACGGCACGAACCCTTCGACCCCAATCACCAATCTGTACACGATCGTAATCGATGTCGGGAACGGTAATCCGGCCGGTCAGGGCTACACGTTCCAGGCCCTGGGGACGGGCTCGTACTCAGGCACCACGAGCCCACTCTCATTGCCATGAGCGACGAACGCCTCGAGGCTCGTTGGGCCTAGGACCCGATCTCGTGCGCCCGGGCCTCTTCGGTCGGCTTCGACTCGGGGTGATTCGATCCCCGGGCCGACGCGCGTCAGCGTGTACCCGTCCGACCCCGGTCCTGCCCTACCGACGGCTCGGAGCTGCACTGGTGGTTGCCCCCGGTGTTTGAGAATGCGCCCGTGGTACCGCTTGCGAGCGAATTACCGGACGAATCCAGGTCTGCTCACAACGATCCGAATAGCTTTTAAGTGTGCTTTCACTTAATGTGAACCATGGCTCGTCCTCGTGGAGCTCCCCGACTGATCGAGAGGGAGGACCCGCTCAGCTTCGTCCTCCGTAACCGCCCCGCGCGACAAGTGCTGGAACGGCTCCGAGGGCAGCCATTCATGGTCCCACTCGCTCTTCGGAAGTCTGTAGGTGTCCATCCAGAGACATTCCGACGGCTCATTTCAGACCTCGATGAATTTGCGCTCATTTCAGTCCGGGCGTTGCCTCGTCCGAAACCGTCTGGTAACAGAAGTCCGGGTATTTTGCGGATTCCGATCGGAATCGAGTTGACGAAGACGGGGAGGAACCTCCTCGAAATCACCGACGGGGTTCGTAACACAGTTCGACGCAATGCCCGGCTGTTACCGGAGGCCAGCATGGACCACTGGCTTCCGGCATGAGTGTCACTCTCATCCTAGGCCCCACTCGGTGGTCCTCGGCGGGAACGGTTCCCCCAAATTTGTATGATATCGTTCGGCCTCATCGGCTCTACCGTACCTGGCGCCAACGAATCACTCCCCTTGGACTTCGCCGGGCGCTCACCAAAGAGCTCGCAACTCATGGGTTCGAGGCGACCACATTCGAGGACTGGCCCAAGAGGCAGGGTGATTCGTACACTCGAGGATTTCGGCGGCTCCTGAGTTCTGGCCCGGTCCAGAGCTACTTCGTCATCTGGCCGTTGGGTGCCGTCATGCTCGGCCTCAATTGGGAGTTGGGACTTCTAGCGGACCGAATAGAAGAGGGAAAGCTCGATCCGGAGAGGATCGTCCTCTTCCTGGAACAGGGGGTCGCGCACCTCGATTTCGAAGACGGGTCCATCTCCATTGGAGAGCCGGGAAACCGAACACGTTACTTCGAGGACCTCCTCACGTGGCGGTGTCCGATCAGCACTTGGTCGACTCCTTCGGAGCTGAGCCATCGGGCCGTGCGCCGCGCGGCCGAATATCACCCCCTCGATAGGGAATCGAAGGCTCGGCTCGGCCGTCGAGCAATCCATCAGAGGAAAAACGACTCCCTATCCCACAAGTTGCGGCGTCCTGACCGGCTCCCGGTCTCGACTCGGTCGATCCCGTCCGATGCCGTTCAAATCGACCGGAGGCTCCGCCGTTCACCCTCTCGAATCGCTCACTCGGCGCCTCGCGACGGGGCGGTCGGTCCGTCCCCCTCGGCCCGCTAGGTCGGGGGAGCGTCATCTCACGCGCGACTCTCCGACCACGCGGCACGCACCTGACTCGCCCTATCTTCGCCGTAGCCAGAGAGGGGGAAGAGTGGGTGCAGAAGTGGTTGCACCCACGAAGATCGTCGGTCGACCTCACCACGACCCAGGGCCGGGCGCAAGCAGACATCTTGGGCGGAACGGATTATCCCGAGTTCGGTCCTCCTCTCGAGTCGTGCAGAGGGGCGAGAGGTCCTCGGCCCCGTCCGCACCGATCTGGTTCGTCGGTGTTTGTGCGGCCGCCTCAGCGCTCTTTGGGTCCTTTTTTTGTCTCATCGTCGGGGGGGCTCTGAACCCTACCGGCACGGTCGGTGCCATGGGATTCGGACCTCCCCGTGGGCTGAACGCCCCTTTCGTGGCCCTGCTCTTCGGCGTACCGATCACCGGTGCAGTGGGTGCCGGCCTAGCCTATCTCATCGTCCTCACTCGACGTGGCCCAGGTCTCGGCTTACTCGCCATCTGTGGGGGAACCTTCTCGGGCATCCTCGTCGGGTGGGGGACCGCAGGTATCGGGAATTGGTGGGTCGATCTCGTGAGTGCGGGGGGATTGGGGGGTTGGGCCGAGATCACAGCCCTTCTGACGTTCACGATCGTCGCGACCCTCCTCCTGTCGGGGCGAGTCACCCTCGAGTTGGTCCCGACCTCCCGGCGAGCACGACTGGCGTTCCTTCTCAGCCTCGGGGTGCTCGTTGGGTTGACGGCAGGGATGCTGGTCGGCGGGGAGGTCGGATACGCGGGGGGGTTTCAGTCCCCGTGCACCCCTGGGACCGGCCCCGGCGGAGTAACGTTTGGAGCGTCGTGCTCCGGCTGGGGAATCGGACCGGGAATTCCCGGAGGAATGCTTCTTGGGTCTTGGCTTGGGGCCTTGGTCGGCCTGGTGACCGGCGCAGCGGTTTGGGCAGTCCCTCCGCCTGTTGCGGGGATTCGGACTCATTCGGCGGAAACGGAATTCCCTCCCTTCAACTCGTCGTAGGCGGGGCTCCCCGACGACGGGATGCGAGTGTGGTTGAACCCTCGGTTTGGAGAACTCTCGACGAAACCTGCTCGGTCTGACCGAACCCGAGCCCCGGAGACGGGTCGGACCCGCACCACTACGCCGCGAAAAGACTTCAGCGGTTGCTGGTCGTTTTCCGATAGGCAGGGCCTATTTGGAGCGGCGCGAGGCGTTCTCGGCCAACCGCGCCTTCACGATGCGCGTGACCAAGGCGGCCGGTATCGGCCGATCGGGAGTGAAGCGACAAGTCCCCTTCCCGGACTCGAAGGGTTTCAATTCAGCGGCAAACCGATGCCGGACGAGAGCGCTTCCCACAAAAAAGCTGCAGTGGTCGGCAAACGCGCCGTAGTAGACGAGCATCCCGTTCTGGCGGAACGCGGGGAGTTTGTAGCTGATGACCTCCTCCGCGTTCGGAGCGGCGGCCCGGACAATCTTTCGAATCCGCTGAAGAGCGGCCCGGGACTTCGGGGGGACTCGCGCCAGGTAGTCGTCGACCGGATTCGTCTTGGGAGCCCCCCGAGGCGACACGATGGCAGGAAGCAGGTTCGAAATTTTAGGGTTCCCTCTCGATGTACTCGAATTTGGAGTTCGTCACCCTAGAGTTCTCCCGCTCGCCTAGGAGACGACGTAGACCGAACTCGTCCCGAGGCCGATCACGTAGACGTCAGCGTGCTCCTCATCGTAGACCGCCCCGAACGGGTAGGTGGCGGACGGGAGATTGATCGTCTTCAGAACCGACCCCGGATCTCCCCCGATGACGCTGACGTCGTGGGTGAAGTGATTCGTCACGTACATCCGCAGGTTCGCCTGGTCGAACACGATGCTGACCGGACCTTGCCCGACTGCGATCGAAGGGGCGAAACCCAGCACTCCGTTCGGGGCGATGGTGGTGACGTTGTTCGACCCATAGTTGGCCACGTAGCAGTACCCGGTGATGGCCAGGAAGGGGTCGGCGGCCACGCCGACCGGCTCGGTTCCCACGGGAATCGTCCCGACGGGGTTGGTCTGGGAGTATTGAGCCGCAAACCAGCTCACGTCGTTACTGCCCCAGTTGGTGACGACCATGGCATCCCCGCCGGGGGAGTAGGCCACTCCGTCCGGGACGGACCCGCCGGTCGTGATGCTGTAATCGGCTCCTTGGAACGAGAGCGGGCCGATCACCGTGACATTGTCCGCCCCCGCGTTGGTCACGACCAGGTGACCGTCGTCGGGGTCGTACGCGATCGCGTAGGGCTCGGTGAAGGCGCAGTTGAACACGGAGAGTTGGCACGTGGTGTTGGTGATCGTCCCGACGACCTTCGTCCCGTTGATCACATAGACCTGGTTCAAGCGGTTGTCCGCGACGTAGATCTGCCCATCGATCGGGGCGTACGCCACTCCTTCCGGTGCGGCCCCGGCCGGCAAGGCGATGTTGGTCTTGACGTGGCAGGCCCCGCTGGTGATCGAATCGTTGATCACGGCGACGTAGTTGGACAGGCTGGAGACGTAGACGTAGTGGTTCACGGGGTCGTAGGCGGCGAACTGAGGGTTCGTCTTGACGCCGCACTTCGCGCTGTACCCGGCATGAAGCTGGGCGCTCAGTGCGAGCAGGCCCGGGAGGCTGCCGTGAATCGGGCCCTGTCGCACGTGGGAGGCGGGCGCCTGGATCCCCCCTCCCACCGTCGGTCCCTGAGCACCGCTCGTGAGCATCAGCAGCACGACGCCGACCGACACGACGATGGTGACCCCCCACAGAAGCCTCCGGCGCTCTCCTGCACGATAGGAGGTAGCGGGGGCCTTGCGCGGCTTTTGCGCGATCGGGAGGTCGGTCCGAACGGGTTGTGGATTCGCGAACGGCGCCATGGGACCCAATCTTGAATCCGCTACTTAGACCCGCGGAGTGTCGATTCTCAGACACGCGTTCGTTTCGGAACAAGTGCGGGAATCCGAGGCCCGACTCGCATACTCTTCTCGAAGACGGACGGGACGGCGGTCACCCCTGGAGTGAGGCGCACGGATCGGGGCCCCGCGGTACCCGGCTACGCGGCCGGTCGACCGTTGGGCGTGGGATTCTCCGTGTCGGCCCACGCACCCCCTCCGGAGTGTTAATGGTGGGTCCGCTGCTTGCCTCGCACTGAAGACAGACACGATGTCGGCGGTTGTGGGGGCCCTTCGTCCGATAGTACCGCCGGACTTGTTCGAGCACCTCAGAAAGACGTACGCCATCGGCGGCATCGAACTCACGATGGATCTGGGAGGTTCGCGTAACCTGAACCTGATGATCACCACCGGGGCGGGGATGCTGGTCGTTCGGGCGTATCGAAACGGGATGTCCCTCGACCGGCTGAAGGCGATCCAAGCGGCCCGGAAGGCCCTCAACGCGAAGGGGGTTCCCGCACCCCAAGTCCTGCAAACACGGCAGGGTGAATCTTGGTCCCGCCACGAGGGGCACCTCATCGAACTCGAGGAATATGTCGAGCACAACTCGCGCTTGGACTCCTGGGGGTCGCTCGAGTCGGGGCTTCCCGTCCTGGGGCGTGTCCACACGATCCTGAGCACCCTGAACGTGAGCCCTGCCGGTGCGAAGGCTCCCGTCTCCAACTATCTGGGATTCGCGGAATTGCAAGAGTGGACCCCGCGAGCCATGAAACGGGTCCAGTCTTGGTCCCTCGGTGAGGAAAACCTCCGACTCCTGGGGACCGCAGAGACCCTCGCCGTCCGCCTGTACAACAGCGACCGTGCGGTGAAGGGTCGTCCGTCGGTCCAACTGGTCCACGGAAACTTCTGGGGTGCGAACGTTCTCTTGCGGAATGGAAAGGTAGTCTTGGTGACCGACCTGGATTTCATGGGCACGCAGCCCCGGATCGAGGACCTGGCACTGACCTTGTACTACGCGAATTCGACGCTCTCCCAGGACTCCCTGTCGGACACGAGCATCCTGCGACTGGCGGGGCTCGTGAATGCATACGACCATCAACTCGAGGTGCACCTGACCTCCGACGAGCGATCGGCCCTCCCGCTCGCTATCGCCCGGGCTCCGCTAGCCACCATGAGATACATCGCTCTCTCAGAAACGGCGGAGGAGGCCCGTCATCTCGTCGTGGGGATGCGTCGAGACGTCGGGTGGGCTACTGCGGTCATCGACGATCTGGCGCGGTGGCAACGGGGATTCGCCTGATACGACGGACTCCGCCTCAACTCGACCTACAGAGATTTCGGCGCACGACGAAGTACATCCACCCGTCGTTCCCGACACCCCTCGCGACCCGGAGTAGGTCGGGTAGGGGTCCACTGCGACCCGCACCCCGTGACTTCAGACTCAGAGAATGTATGGGCCCTTTTGAGGAGCCCACTCACGGCACCGGTTCAGTTCACTTCGGAACCGGACCAAAGAATTCTAGCCAGTTCCCGTCCGGGTCGCGAGTGTAGACGAGATTCTCGTGAGGCTCTCTGATTCGGGCCACGACCGGAAGCTTACGGTGCCGGAGCTCGAGTTCCCACGCCTCCACATTGGAGACGCGGAATCCCAGGTGGTCGAACTCCGTGCCCTTGCGGATCGGAGTATAGAATCGGTTAGACCGAGGATAGTAGTTCAGCTCGATTCGCTGGGCCGCCCCAGGGAACTTGAGGTGGACCCACTTCCCTCCGTGGCCCATGACGCCGCGGAAGTGAACCTGAAAGCCCAGCTTGCGATAGAACCGCAGAGATCGGGACAGGTCCCGGACCCGGAACCCACTGTAGACGAATTCGACTTTGACCCGGGTCATCTCCCACCTCGACGCCCCGGTCGGAATAAAGTCGACGGCCAAGGGACGAACCCGAGTTCACGCCGGGCCGTTGCCCGCGGTGGGCGAGTTAGGGTCGGGCGAAACCCGCCGGACGGGGTCCGAGAAGTCGTCTCCTGAGGGGAAACCGAGTCCGGGACGAACCTGGGGGCGACTCCAAGTAAAGCGTGAATCGAACTACTATAGCGAGCGACGGGACGGTGGAGCGGCGGCTCCTCCAGGGAGGTCCCGATCCGCGATCTCCCGCAGGATCTCGTGATACTCGACGAGCGTGATCTCACCATGGACGAAATGCCGGCGAGCGATGATGCGCTCGTATTGGGGGCGATCGATAACTCCCCGCCGCAAGAGTCGACGCGCGCTCCGTTCCTTCCGGTCAGAGAGTCGAACTGAGTCGTCCGTGTTTCCGACCGGATATCCCCTCGCAGAGAGATACATGGCGCCCGTCGACATGCTCGCACCCAATCGTAGGTTCGCATACGACATCATGGTGGTCGCGGCCAGGCCGATGACGATGAGGATGATTCCGAACTGAAGCTGAGGTCGCTCGCCTAGGAGGATCAGGTCGACGATGTAGACGACAAACATTCCAACCCAAACGACACCGAGCTTGACCCAGAATGGGACCCACGGTCCGAGGCGAACCGGGGGACGGTCGAGGTCCACGCTCACAGCTAACCCCCACGAACCACGGGATATTTACGCCGACTCAGGGCGGAGGGTAGGTTCTGACGCGATTCTCGATAGCACGGGTGTCCGCTCGGAACTCGCCCGGCAAGAAGGGGTTCCGAGTCGAAGAACACAACGCCGTCTTATCGGCGCTCAGGCGCCGGTGAAGTTGGCACGCTGACCGGGCCCCGCGTGGCCTTCGACCCGCGAAATCGGCCTAGTGCATTTTCTTCAGGTACGCCTGGTCCTGATCGAAGCCGCGATCCAGGAACTCGCGTCCGGCGGCCTCCAGCTGGGGAGGCGTCATCATGGGGGACTCGAAGTCGGCGATTACCGTGACCGCCGTCTTGTCACCCTTGGCGGTGTAGTAGCTGATGATCTTCGAACCGGCGAGAGGCCCGTCGAGATGTTCGAGAACTTGGGCCAGGGGCGGAAGCGCGGTGGTCCGCAGGCGGACCGGAATCTTCTGTCCGTTCATTTCCATCGTATACCTGATCATGCCCTGGTTCTCACCGACCATCTCGATGTGGGGGTGCTGGACCTCCGGGTGGATCTCGGATAGCTTCTCTCCGTGCAACTCCACCAGCTTCCAGACCTTGGTAATCGGCGCGTCGAAATGACTCCCTTCGTCGGTGATTCTCACCATGCTCCGGGGATGGCCGACCCACTATTAGAGACGGGTCGGGAACAGAAGTATAGTAATCTCGAAGCCGAGCGCCCCCTCGATCTCAACGCGGGACCTCCTAGAACGACAAGGCTCGTCGGATTCTGCTGGGCCTAGGGGATCTCCTCTCGGAAGTTGCAACGGGCGTTGCACCCACCGGGAGTACGCTCTCATACCCCCGGGGATTGCAGTCGAACGCCGGTGGATCTCCCCGGACCCGAATCATGCGACCCGAGACCAGGTACGCGAAGAGCGGACAGGTCAGCATCGCGTACCAAGTTACGGGCCGGGGCCCGATCGACCTGGTCTGGGCACCGGGCACGGTCTCCCACCTCGACATGGATTGGGAGTGGCCCGCCCGGGCCCAAGTCTTTGAACGATTCGGCGTGTTCTGCCGCCTCATCCGGTTTGACAAGCGCGGTACGGGCCTGTCGGATCGCCCGACGAACGCGGCCACGTTGGACGAGCGGGTCGACGACATCCGCGCCGTAATGGATGCGGTCGGAAGCGGGCAGGCAGCCCTTTTCGGCGTATCTGAAGGAGGGTCGATGGCCTGCGTCTTCGCGGCGACGTATCCGCTTCGAACCCGGGCGCTCCTCCTCTGGGGCGTTCAGGCTCGATGGACCCAGACGCCGGACTATCCCTGGGGCCCGACTCGAGAGGAAGCTGAGAAGGAGATCGAACAGCTTTCGAGGACCGGGATCGATCGGGAATACGTCACAGGTCCCGGCGCGGGAGCCGGCGCCAATGCGGATCCCTTGTACTTGGATTGGTTCGTCCGGTACGGACGCGCCGGCGGCAGCCCCGCCGCTCTGGCCGCGCTCGAACGGATGAATATTGATATCGACACGCGCGATATTTTACCTTCCATTCGGGTGCCCACCCTCGTCATGAACCGGACCGGAGACCCCGTCGCCCACGTGGAGGCCGCCCGGGATTTGGCCGCACGGATTCCCGGGGCGAGATTCCTCGAATTCCCGGGGGCGACCCATGGGATGCTCGACGTGGTCGATCAGGTACTGCCCGTGGTGGAGGAGTTCGTGACGGGGTCACGTTCCTCGGCCTATTCTGACCGAGTGTTAGCGACCATTCTGTTTGTGGACCTCGTCGACTCGACTCGCAAGGTCGCCGAACTGGGGGATTCGTCCTGGCGCACGCTCCTGGCTCGGGTCAACGAGATCGGTCAACGGACCGTGGCCGACGCACGGGGGAGGGAGGTCAAGAACACCGGGGACGGATTCCTCGCTATCTTCGACGGCCCAAGTCGCGCGATCCAGTGTGCGAGGTCGACTCGAGAGGCCCTGGGCGGGCTGGGTCTGCAGAGTCGAGCGGGCCTGCACACCGGCGAGTGCGAGCTCATGGGGGACGATGTCGGGGGAGTCGCCGTCCACTTGGCCGCACGGATCTCTGCTGCGGCGGGACCGGGGGAGATTATGGTCTCGAGCACGGTTCGGGACCTCGTGGCCGGATCGGGCTTCCGATTCGAGGATCGCGGATTGGCTTCCCTGAAGGGGTTCCCGGAGCAGCGGCGTCTCTTTTCGGTCGCTTAGCCGACGGGCGATCACCCGTTCCACTCAGGTAGTCGAGGTTCGAAGAGCCGAGGTCGCGCCACCGCTCACCCGATCGATTGAAATGAGTGGAGTCGGGATGGTTACGGAGGCCAGAAGCGCCCATTGATTTTGGAGTGTTCTTAATACGGCTGAATCATTCCCGGGCGCTATGCCGAAGTTCATGGACACCCACCCGATGGGCAAGCTGACCGCCGAACAGCTGGAACATCTCCAGGGGGCGGCGAAGGATCAGTTTGGAGTGACGCATCACGATATCTTGTACAACAAAGAGGAAGATCGAGTCTACTGTGTCCTCGACGCGCCCGATCGGGAGTCCGTGGAGCGGCACCACCAGCACGCGGGAATCAAGTGCGAATGGGTTCGGGAAGTACATTCGACTCGATCGAAGGGACCCTAACCGGCTGCTGCGGCTCCCGGCCCGTCTTCAGGTAGGGCGGTAGCACCGTCCGCTAAGCACTGGGTTGATAACATACCCTCCGGTTGCTCCGAGTCTGGCGTTGGAACAGTTCTCCCGACGTCCAACGGGTCGGTCCGCCGCGCCCGAGTGGATGCAAGTGGCGTTACTACCATCCAACGGACCTGCACGTGCCTCCTCCACGTGAGAAGCCGGACCGACCCCCGCGGAATCTGAGCGAACCCCCTTTCACTCCTCTCCCTCGAAATGACGTCGCTCGGGCGCCCCGCGTGCAATCCCAGGGCAGCCTAGTTCGTGGACCAAACGAAGGACCGCGCCACCACGATTATCACGCGGGTCGCTAGTCCACGTCTAATGCCGGAACGCGGGCACGGGGGAGCTGGGACACCCTTCATCCTCACCATACTAGGGTCCGTGTTGCTGCTATCCACGCTATTCCTCGCCTGGTACTCAACCAGCCTATCTGGTGCTTCATACTACAACGGAGAGACTTTTTTCCCGACGACCACCCTTCTCATGGGTTCGCAGGAGGGAAAGATCTACGCTGACCCGGCCCCCTTTGCCGACGTCAGTCTACCTCACGTCGGGACGCTCTACCTCGTTGTGGCCCTTCTAGTCGTAATTGGTGGGTCTCTCGGCATTTTGGCGGGATACTTCATCAAAAAGGGGGCATCCGATGCGCGTCGGAGACTAGTGTCAACGCTCCTCCTTCTCACGGTCATCATCGCCCTCCTTGGACCGTTGCTCTTAGTTGTAGAGCAACCGGCTGCCATCTGTTCAGATTCGCACCCCGGCAGCAGCACACCGCTGGCCGGCCCACCTACGAACGACACTGGTGGCATGTCGATCCCCTGTAGCTGGGATATCGTCACGCCGAGAGTCGGGGGGTCTGGGTATGGATTCGACTCCGGCATCACCCCAGGGCCACAATCGTCGTTCTTTGGAACGGACAACGTGAGTGGACAGCACCACACATGGGGTCCGGCCATGGGCTGGTACTTGGCCCTCGCATCGTCCGCCATCTTAGGTGGCGGGGCCGTCACATTCTACCGCTCTAGAGCGGGGAGGCCCGAGGGGACCGCCGGGGGCGCATCGTCGAAGAAGTATTCTACCGGGAATCGTTCCTGAAGGCATGGTGTTCGTGGCAGACTGGGGGAGCACATTCGACGCGCCGGTAGACGTGATCTGGAAGTATCTTCAATCGGATACGGATCACGGGGACAGTCACAAGGGCCGCCGCAACTTCGACCGGAAGGTCGTGAACGAGAACACAGTCATGCTCTCGTGGGACCAAGAGATGGATGGGAACTGGATCCACATGGCGAACAAGCTCACCATGCATCCTCCGATCGGGTTCTTCGTGGAACCTACGGAGGGCCCCATGGCCGGCTCCAAGTTCTTCAACTACTATGTCCCGAAAGGAAGCAAGACCGAGGTCGTGGTCGTCGGCGAGTGGAACTCCAAGATGATCCCTCCGGCCCAACTCGAGAAGGCCGTCATGGCCAACTTGGAAAAAGTCTTTCAAGAGGACTCAGCCGGTCTGAAGTCGTTCAGCCACAAGAAGTAGGCCGGGGCGCGGCCGCCTCTTGTAGCCGCTCTCGAACAGGAAGGACGAGACGGTACTCGGTGCGGCCAAATCACTGGAAATCGGGTGGCTGCAAGGAGCCTCGCACCCAGCCCGCGACGGGGAAAGGAGTGCGAGAACGCTCCGGCATGCCCTCGGGGCGAACCTAATAATCTAGGCGAGGTTGGACGAGGATTGTATCTCTCGTCGACAACGGGGGAACGGAATAGGTGGCAACGATGGCATCTGGAGCGCGACTGGCGACGTTAATCCCAATCAGGAAGATGAACCGCGCGATCAAATTCTACACCAAAGCGATGGGTGGGAAGTTGAAGTACCGGGGACGGGGCGCGATGAAGGACTTCTGGGCCTCGGTTAGCCTGGGCGACGACATTGTCTGGCTGATCGCCCCGATGAAGCGGGAAAAGCGGACCCTCGCCTACAACACGTTCCTCGTAAAGAACATCAAGTCCTTCGTCAAGGCCAAGCAACAGAAGGGCGTGAAATTCAAACGGGCGGAGAAGATGGGTCCCGACACCAAGATCGATGGACCGATCGCATGGGAACCGTTCGGAGCGTCGGCCTTCTTCCAGGACACCGAAGGGAACTTGCTGATGGTCTGGCAAGACATGATGTAGGTCGGGAAAACCCTCCCCCTCCTTCCCACGAACCCATTCTCGCCGCGGCCACCGGATTTCGAGTCACCGATAAGTGGCCCAGATCCGGTAGCGCCCGCCGGATCAACCTTTGGCGGGTTGGCCCTTCAGGAAGCGAGCTTCAATGGTGGCCGCGTAGCCATCCCAAACGCTCTGAACCTCCTGGACATAGTCGGTGAGACGAGGGTGGTCGGGCGTCATCCAGCGTTCGATGACATAGAGATCCACCCGAGTCTTCCTAGGTCCCAGAGCGGTAAGTTTGTAGTCCACCGCGGCGAGGTCCCGTTCATCGGTCTGATCCGTGTGCCACGAGTTGGGGGGTTCCAACCGGATCAGGTCGACGGCTACGTCCGGGTCACCCTTGGAGGTTGGCCTAAGTCGAATCCTGAGCAACCGTCGAGGAGAGAGCTTCACCACACGGAACCTTGGGTGCGGGCGGGCTCGAGACAACCTCCAATCGTCACTACGATAATCAGTGCACCAGTCGTACACATACCGAATCGGGGCCCGAACGGTCGTCGATACACGGAATTTCTGCGTGCCGTAGACTCGGTGACTTAGCTCGGGCATGGGTTCTGACCTACGGTGCATCGGGGATGTTAACCATGTCGCCGGGGCGTCGATTTCATCGCAGGACCGTCACGCGTTTAGGCTCACATCCGCGAGTGACGATGACCCGCGTTCCACCTCGAAATGAGTCGGTGCAACCGAATGTGCAATCTCAGTTACACCTCCTCGAGCACTTTTTCCACACGCCTTGGCCCGGATGCCCCCCAACAGCGGGGTATCGCAGGGGCGATTCCTCCTCAATTTCAGTTGAGGAGGGGGCTAACTGTGTTGGAGAATCTAGCAGAGACCAAGAGTTACTCATGTCGGACAAACAGTACCGGAAACGGATTGAAAAGAAGGTTGGGGCGAAGTCCAGGACGATCAGCCTCGACGTCCAGAGAGGGATGCTCTGGGCGGGGACGGAACTCGTGAAGAACAGCAAGACCGTGGGTCACGATGTCAAGCGAGTGGGGGCGATCGTCGGGCGTACCGTCGGCAGGGGTGGGAAGCGGATCGGGAGTGCCACCCGTCAACGAATCGCTCGGGCGACGTCCCGCATCAAGTCGCGTCGCCGCGCGCAGCTCAAGAGGGCATAGCGGAAGACCCCGGCCCGCGATCGAGACCTGTGTCCGGTGGCGGGTGTCGCATCCAACCAGTCGAGGGTTGGCCCTCGCATGTGAGGAGACGACCGTCACGGACTTTTCGACGTGGTGGTGTCTCACGCAACATCATCCCCCACCTTCCTCGAGCGGCTTCGCCCCGGGCGAACCACCCACCGCCGGTCGCCGCAGTCACATGGAATCGATCGAATTCATTGATCGTCCACCCAGAGGCTCCCTAGGTGACCCTTGAGATCCTACCTGCTGGCCCTTGGACTGACGATTCTCGTCATCGGCGTGTTTCTGTGGTTCGCGGGATCCGTCCATATCGGCTGCACCGTCGGAGGCTCGAGCATGGACCCAACCTTCACCGACTGCGCCGGCGCCACGGACCTCGTTCTCGGAGGAATCGCTCTCACTATCGTCGCGGTCGTTCTTCTCGTCGGTTCTCTTGTTCCGGACAGTTCTTCCCGCTACAAGTGATCAGTGTCTGAGCTTCTTGCCGTGAGCCCCGAGCTCTAGGGTCGCCCCGCGTAGGCGCCCTAAGTCCAGGGGGAGCGCGCCTCGGGTGAGTCGAACCCGGACTCGAGCTGAGCACCCCCCGGGACGATGATCTCACCGACCCAGCGGCTGGGGTTCAAATCCGGATCGGTTCGTCTCCTGGCGGAACTATCTCTCGAAGCTTCCGGAGCTGCCGAGCGAGTACAGCGGAGACGGCCCCCGACGTCGCACCGATGAGAAGGAGCACCCCACCGAGGACGGGGGAGAGGGACGAGAGGTAGACTCCGGCGGGCAACGTCACAAGGGCGACGGTGACGGCCATCAGAGTCGCTACGGAGAGGGAGAAGCGTCGGCTCTGTACGGTCAACCGGTCATGCCACTCTGACGGTCCCAAGGCCCGGAGTGGGCTAAGACGCGGGGTTTCACCGACCAATGGGTGAAACACGGAATCCTCTGTTGAGGAGAACCCTCGGGATTGGAGCTCAGAGGATGCGGCGCTGACTGCGGTGGCGGCAAGGTACGGCAAAGTGAATTCGCCTCGGTTGGTCCTGAGAGCGAGAATTCTCCCGAAGTAGACGTGGAAGTTGTGCAACCCTCCCCACGGGATGAACTGGTCCACGGATCCCGTGGTTGGGCCGAGGGTAGGGAGCAGGATTCCGTTGTCATCCGTGATCACCGCCGTCGCGGCCTTGTTGTAGGATATCCGGTTGAAGAAACTCATTACGAAGAACACGCCACCCATGCTGACAAGGAAGGTCCCCACAAAGAAATTCACGAACCAGAGAAAACCCCCAAGGACGACGGTCGGCGCCGTAATCGCCGTCACCCACCACGACTTTCGAATCAACCCCTGGAGGTCCGTGTTCGGGTAGCGGGTCACCCTCCCGTTTGTACCCTGGGGGACCGGCGGGGCGCGCGGTAGGCTCGGTGGATGCAGCGCAATGGCCCGGCGATGCTGGCGTCGTTGCGCCTGCCAAGCAACCCCCGAAACTGCGGCGACGACCGAAGAGCCACCCACGATGGCTACGACCATGGGCCACAAGTCGCCCGAAACGTGCCCCATGGCTGTGGGAGACTGAGCAGCGTACTGGACGAACAGCGATGTCCCGTTGGAAGAGGATCGAGCCGGCCCGTAGAGGGCGATCAAAGTTCCCGCGGTGTACACCACATTCCCGTTCTGACTTCCCCACGCACTCCCCGGCTGACGAACGTTGATCAGCCCGGAAACATTGACGAACAACCGGGTGCCGCCCTCGGAAATCCAAAAGTTCTTGGCCGTCCAACCCCAGGAGTTGGCTCCGTTGCCCGTCTGTCCCCAGGAACCTACGATGACGTTCGACTGGCCGTTCGCGACCGTCGCATAGACCTTGTAGCTGTTTCCGGGAAGGACTCCACTGAGTGCCGTAGTGGGCAAAGCATCCAATCTCAGATTGGTGAGCGTGAGCGGAATGAACAGTGGCCCCAGAATTAGGCCCATGAGTAGGGCCATGAACAGTGCACCATACAGTAACCCACCGGCAGGGTCAGAGGTTCGAGACTGGCAGAAGGGGCATTTTCGGTCGAGTGTTGTACAGTGGTAACAAAGGAACAAGCGATCCTTGGAGCACCGCCCCGCGCTTTGGTTGACCCCAAGACGGAGGGGCCGCCCGCAACTACCGCACTCCATGGGTCGAGGGATGTGAAACGAGTTACGCGATTAAGGGTGCCGTTCTCCTTAGGGTGGCCCACGGCAACGAGAGCTGTGATGTACCTCCTACGATGCGAAAGGGTTGGAACCGACGGTGCATCAAGTTCGTTGCGCGCGTCTCGAAAGTAGACCCGGGGGCGACACGTCAGGGCAGGACTCGGTTGCGCTCTCTCAACCAGAGTAGAATCGGGTGGGGCCGAGCAAAAGCCCCCGCCTCGTCTCCGTCTCGGTCCCCCGAGTTCCACGGCTCCGTCGCGAAGGGGCATCAGTCCGGAAGCGAGGTCGGGAGAATCGAGCGCGTTGGCAAGTCCCCCATCCATGGGTTCCGGGAACGTGACGACAAGTACTCGAGTACGTCTCCGCCCTATTGGAGTAGTGGCGGAAGTGGCAACCTCAGCCCCAAGTCGACCGGGTACGATGAAAGCGTGGGTGCTAGCGCGGTACGGTCCCCCGGAGAATCTGGAGCTCCGTGACGTCCCGTTCCCATCGTTTAAGGACGGCAACGAGTTGCTAGTTCGGGTCCTTGCTTCCTCAGTGAATCCTGCCGACCGACATTCGCTTCGCCCGCCGTTCATGTTCCGTAGAAGGCAAGGTTTCCTCAAGCCGAAATACGGACGACCCGGGCTCGACCTCGCCGGTCGCGTGGAGGTGGTCGGCGACGGCGTGAAGGATCTCCACGTTGGGGACGAGGTCTACGGGGTGGGTCGGGGTGCTTACGGCGAGTTCGCGGTGTCCGACCAGATCGAATTGGCCTCGAAACCGACGCGGCTGACGTTCGAGCAAGCCGCGGCCATTCCTATCGCGGGTGTCACGGCCCTGCAGGGCCTTCGTGACAAGGCACAGCTCCGAGCGGGTCAGCGAGTCCTGATCAACGGTGCGTCAGGTGGAGTCGGCACCTTTGCCGTGCAAATCGCGAAGTCAATGGGTGCCGTTGTCCACGCGGTTTGCAGCCCACAGAACGTTGAGTTGAACAAGTCGTTAGGGGTCGATCGAGTCTTCGACTACACGCGCGAAGACTTCACCCAGAGCGGCGAACGCTACGACGTGATCTTCGATACTCAACTCAATCACTCCCTCAAGGCCTACCGACACACCCTCAATCCCCAAGGACTCCTCCTCATCGTCGGCGCTGGCCCCGGCACGGTCGGGCAACTCCTCGGACGACTCTTGAGGGTCCTCCTCGGAGCACGAATCGTTGGGCCTCGAACAAAGTTCTATGTCGCTTCGGTCCGGACGAAGGACCTAGTCGCCCTCAGCGGTCTCATCGAGGCGGGGAAGGTAACTCCGGTGATTGACCGGCGTTACCCCATGAATCAGGTCCCAGAGGCTCTAAGGTATCTCATCGCTGGACACGCGCGCGGAAAGATCGTCCTTACGACGTGAACGCACGTCGACCGCTGTCCCCAGGTGGGACTGATCCATGCCTCTCAGACGGTTGTGCACGGGATGATCCGAGAGTCGATCCATTAGCAGGGACTCACCGTAGTGCCCAATCTTGGTTTGGCGTAAGATGGATCGATCCGGAAGAAAGTGAGGACACGGATTGGGTTAAGCCAAGATTCTCCCTGCGGAATCGATGCCGGACGGCTTTCGTACCGGCTTTGTCCAGGTCGGCGGTCTCCGACTATTCTACCGCCTCCGGGGCAAGCCCGAAAAGGGAACGGTGCTGTTAGTTCACGGCGGACCGTCCGCGGGCCACGTCCTTCTGCTCCCGTTCGCCGATCTCGCCCAGTTTGGATATCGGGTCGTCTGGTACGACCAATCCGGGTGCGGACGCTCCCAGCGACCCTGGGACCCGGCCAACTACACTCTCCCACGGCGGGCGGACGAAGCCGAAGGGGTCCGTCGCGCGCTCGGACTCGGGAAGGTCCATTTGAATGGAACCAGCTTCGGGGTGCCGATCGCGCTCGAGACCGCGTTGCGGCATCCGAGTGGCCTGTTGAGTTTGAGCCTGTCCGATGGGTTCTCGAGCACGAAGGAACTCTACGATGACGAGCGACGGCATTTTGCCGAGGCCCCCAAGAGAATACGATCGATCATCGAGAGGTTCGAATCTCAGGGAGACCTGAAGGACGCTCGGTACCTGAAAGCCAGGAAGGAGTACGAGTCGTTGCCCCGCCATACTTCCGAGGGCCGCCCGGCCCTCCTCAGCACGTTGAGGGTCCGCCCATGGGAGGTGGTCGAGATGTGGGAGACACTGAACCCCCGGATAGACCGCCTCTTCTACGGCGACCAGCCCGGCGTCTTGAGCCCTCCGGGCGGGTCGATGAAAGATTGGGAAGTCACCTCCCGATTGAAGGAAATCCGGCTTCCTACTCTGGTTTCGGTAGGACGGTTCGACTCCGTCGACGTCCGGTTTTCCCGTCGCATCCATCGTGGCATTCGGGGATCGAAACTCGTTATCTTTGAGAAAAGCGCTCACGGCCCGCTGTTCAGCGAGCGGGATCTCTACATGGAGACCCAACGTGATTTCCTCGACCGGGTGGTCGCCCACACCGCATCGTAGGGGGGAGGCCGACCGCGGTTTACTTGGGCGCCGTGCGTTGCGGCTGGGAAGCTCGGGCCCTGGTTTTTCAGGCTGTGGGAGGCATGGGCGGAGGGGTCGGCACCGACTGCCTTGCATGTCTCGGCTGGTACCGATACAACAGATACGCGAGAATCCCAAAATAGAGGATTACTCCGCCCGCTATGGCAACAATGACCGAACCGACTTGACCCAGGGGTCCTCCGGGGGAAATGTAACCAAGGAGGGCAGAGAAGACCACGGTTGCGGCCAATCCCAAGACTACCTGGACCCGCGTAGGGGCCCGTTTGTAGAACGCGAGTGAAAGAAGACCGGGTAGTATCACGGCCCACCAAGGGCTGTCTCGATGATAAGCGGCCCGCCGTCGACCTGCTCACTCCATTCCTCCGGTTGGAGGAGCCCCGTGCTTCCGCAGCGACCAATCTCACTTCACGCCCTGCCCTCGCTCGGGGGTGCGCGACTGGGTAACCGCGGTCGATCGAACGGCCCTTGTAGCTCCGTCCGCGGGACCGCTCTAGATGGGTCCGGGCCACGTCACGAGGGTCGGCGAGTTGGGTCAGTCGGGAATCGCTCGAGGGTGGGCGCATTGGACGTTGCGCCCACACACTGCCCCGCGATCATTCGGCAGTTGCAACCTCTATGGACCCTGCGTAGACTCC
>JAKIWQ010000017.1 GCA_022749935.1 Thermoplasmata archaeon
ATCGCCCTTGAATCCGGAGAGGATGCGTCGTTGGGCGTCCACGGAACGGTCGAGGAGCGTCTCGGGATCGTCGTACTCCGGCATGACCGCGTCGTTCTCCCATCCCTGGTTCCGCCAACAGAATCGACAGTGCAGGTTGCAACTGTCGATCGCCGGTGACATCTGAAGGCACCGGTGGCTCTCGATCCCGTAGAATCGACCCTTGTAGCAGTCCCTCCCACGGACCAAGGACTCCTTCGTCCAGTAGCAGAGCTTGACCGCGCTGTGCCGGCCGACGAGCTGGTACCCCTGCCCGACCAGTTCCGAGGAAAGGTCTTGGTCGCCCATCCGAGCAGTGCTCGACCGGGGTTCGACCCATAAGGCTTTCTCGGGAGGTTTGCGTCGGGCGCCCTTCCGCCGGTAGCGCCGATGGAGAGGAACATCCGATGGTTGGGATTCGGCGCGGTGATCCGCGCCACGGGCGTGAGCCTGATCCTGCCCTTCGCCGTGCTCTACCTCCGGAATGTCCTCGGTCTGGGATACGCTGAGATCGGCCTCCTTTCCGCCCTCACCGGCATCCTACCGCTCACGATCGTCTCGTTCGCGGGCGTCGTGGTCGACCGGGTCGGACGACGGCGGATCCTCCTGGTCTCCCTGACCATCGAGGCGAGTGCCATCCTCGTCGCGGCCTATGCGATGGAGGTTCGCTCGCTCGTGGGCCTCCTCGCGGCGGTCATCACGGTCTCGACCTCCGGAGCGATCGGGGGTCCCGCGCTCTCCGCGTACGTCGCGGATTTCGTCCAGGGATCAGCCCGCACGGAAGGGTTCACCTACATTCGGATCGGCTGGAACGTAGGATTCACCACCGGGGTTCTCTCCGGGGGCGCCCTCATCGGGTTCCTCGGTTTCGCGGAGGTCGGGTTCGCCGCCGGCGCGATCCTGGTGGTCAGTACCTTGTTCCTTGCAGCCGGCCTCGAACCGTCCGCCTACGACCGGGACCGGGCCGCGGGGGTTCCGCGCGGTGTCGGCGGTACGACCTATGGGCTTAGAGACACCGTGCGGGTCCTCGCCAAGGACCGCGTCTTCCTGGTCCTCTGTGGCGCCGTGGCCATCGCCTCCCTCACCGTCGGGCAGTGGGGGGTGACCTTCCCCCTCTACGTGAACACGGTCCTCCACCTTCCCTACTCCATCCTAGGACTGGGATTCGCGGTCAACGGCGTCCTCGTGGTGGTCGCCCAGGCGCCCACGACCCGCGCCGCGATCGGTCATCGCCACACGACCGCCCTCTACCTGGGGGTCCTCCTCTACGTCGTGGGGTTCCTCATCCTCGCCGTGGTGGCCTTCGTACCGGCCCTCGTGCTCGGGGTCTTCTTCGGAGCGGTGATCGTGCTCACGATGGGCGAGAACGTCCTGTCGATCCCCATGACCACCTTGCCCTCGAACCTGGCTCCCGCCACCGATGTCGGCGCCTACAACGGTGCGTTCTTCGCCATCACGGGCGCCGGCTACGTGCTGGCCCCGACCCTCGGAGGGATCGTTCTGGCGGTCACCGGTAGCCCGGTACTCACCTGGACTCTGCTCTGCGTCCCGGCTGTGCCGGCCCTCCTCCTCCTGTCGTTCTATGTCACGCCCAGGATCCACTCGGAGGCCAACCGAGCCTAGTCCGAGCCCCGGGGCCCGTTCAGGTGAATTCTTCCCGCTCGAACAACCAGAGCCCGAGGAGGGACGTGATGAGGAAGTACCCCGCCATGATCGCGATCCCCTCCGGGATCGAGGGGCTGTAGACGGTCATGGTGCCTCCACCGAACGGGCTCCGAATGTGCGCGATATGGGGAGGTGTGCCGGTGAGCGGGTATCCGATGATGCTGCTAGCGTAGGAGATGAGAAACCAGGGTTCGATGTGCGCGAGACTGGTGGCGACACTGCTGATGATCGTGAACCCGAACAGGAACAGCACCGCGACCACGAGGACCGCATAGAGGCTCGTCTTGAACAGCGAACTGAACAGGAACGTGAAGCCGAGCAGGGCGAGGAGATACAGCAGCGCCAGGACGAACGACGCCAACAGCGGGGCGAGGTTGGTGAAGGCTCCGGGGCCGAGATAGAAGGCGGCGTTCCCGACCACGATCAAGAGGAAGACGACGAGCGTGACCAGCGAGGCGGCGAGCGCGGCGAGGTATTTTCCGGTGTAGACCGTGGTCCGTTGGACCGGGAGGCCCATCAGGAAGTAGCCGGTCTTGTTCTGGAACTCGCCGGCGATGGCGTCGCCTCCGAAGATGATGCCCGCGAAGAGGATCACGAACGAGGCGCCTCCCGCCCAGAGGCCCCCGTAGAAATCGGAGGAGTTGTCGATCAGGCTCGCCGGCCGGAAGTAGGCGACCACCGCGGTGAGAATGACCCCGACCAGCGCGACGATCGACATCATGAGGACGAACCGGCGCGAGCGCAGGTAATCCCTCAACTGGTACCGCGAGAGGATCACCGCTTGGGCCCAGGTGGACGGGACGCGTCCGAGCGAAGCCCGGGAGCTCTCGGCCCCCGACATCGCCACGGAGGGAGTTCCGGTACCGCTCATGAGTCCCCCGTGGAGATCTCCCGCAGGTAGACTTCCTCGAGCGCGCTTCGCGATTCCCGGAACCCGACCAGGCCGAGTCGGAGGCCGGCGAGTTGTTCGAGCAGCTGGGATTGGCCGTCCGCGCCCCCGGCGACCTTCACCGCCAGCCGGCGAGGGTCGAGGCGGGACCAACCGGCAACCCCCGGGAGCGGGACGATCAGCCGTTCTACGTCGGCGTCGGAGATCGGCGCCTTGAAACTCAAGTCGACCGACGGGGTGCCTCCGGCGAAGCTCGACGTCACATTGGAAAGGGTATCGAAGAAGAGGAGCTTCCCGTGGTCCAGCAAGGCGACCTCGTCGCAGACGTCGACGACCTCGCTCAGAATGTGGCTGCTCATGAAGATGAGGCGGCGCCCCTTCTTCAGGCCGCGGATGATGTCGCGGACCTCCGACATCCCCCGAGGATCGAGGCCGGTACTCGGCTCGTCCAGGAGGACGACCTCCGGATCGGAAAGGAGGGACGCGGCGATGTTGATCCGTTGCTTCATCCCCTTGGAGAAGCGGCCGATCTTCTTGTCGACCCAATCCGACATCTTGACCTCCTCGAGGACCTCCTCCGTCCGGCTTCGGATCTCGGCGTGGTCCATCCCGCGGAGCGCACCGCTCATTTCGAGGGCCTCCCGGGGCGAAAGGGACGGGTAGATCTCGGGGGTTTCGATCAGGTCGCCGCAGACGGACAGGGCCCGCTTTCGGTCGTTTTGGACGGAGATGCCGTTGATGAACGCCTCTCCCGAAGTCGGAAAGATGAGGTCGGTGAACATCTTCAGCGTGGTCGTCTTTCCGGCACCGTTCGGGCCGAGGAAACCCACGCACTTCGCGCCCTCGACTTTCAGGTCGAGGTGGTCGAGCGCGACGAACGAGCCGAAGCGGCGAGTGAGCGAACGTGCTTCGAGACTGGGCGTCATACCTGGGTCCTCCGAGAGCGCTCGTGCTGGGGCGGGGTAGTTGAAAAGGCTGTGGGGCGTCGCGCGGGCCCGACCGCCCGTTACGAGGCCGCCGGACCTACGCCAGGCCGCCCTGGCCGAGCGGAGCGTCTCGCGCCCAAACGGACCCAGCGCAGGGAGAGGGAGTTCAGGACGACCGACGTCGACGAGAGCGCCATCGCCGCGGCCCCCGTGATCGGGAGCACCAGGAACACTCCGATCCCGAACACGGGAACGAGGGCGCCCATGGCGACCGGGAGGAGGACCGCGTTGTACCCGATGGCCCACGTGAGGTTTCCCCGCACCTTTCGTACCGTACGGCGGCCGAGTCGGAGCGCGATCGCGACGCCGGCGAACCCGGGACGCGTCAGGATGACTCCCCCCGCCTCCCGGGCCACGTCCGCCCCGGTGCCGACGGCGATCCCAAGGTCGGCAGCGGCGAGCGCCGGAGCGTCGTTGATGCCGTCCCCGACATACGCGACGCACCTTCCTTGGTGTTGGAATTCCCGGATGAGGTCGAGCTTCGATCGGGGGGTCATGTCCCAATGGACTTCGTGGATCTCTACCTGGCCGGCGACTCGGCGAGCGGCCGCCTCGTGGTCGCCCGTCACGAGCACCACCGGGATACCGTCGGAGGCGAGCGTACGAATCGCGGCGCGGACGTCGGGTGCGACGTCGTCAAAGAATCCCAGCAGTCCGATGAGGACCCCCGCTCGCAGCACGACCGACCAGGCCTTCCCTTCGGCCTCCAGCCGAAGCGTCGTGGACGTCCACGGCCCCAGGTCGACCCCTAGTTCACGCGCGGCCCGGCCGTGGAGCACGGCGATCTCTACCCCCCCGACCGTGCCACGGACACCCCGACCGGGTTCGGCCCGGACGTCGATCGCAGGTGGACCGACCCCCCCGCCGAGTCGGAGGGCCTCGACGACCGCCCGAGCCAGCGGATGTTCGGACCCCTGCTCGACCGCACCGGCCAGTCGCACCAGGTCCTCCGCCGATCCCCCCCCGAGGGGGAGGACGTCGGTGAGCGAGGGTCGACCTCGCGTCAACGTACCGGTCTTGTCGGTGAGGATTACGTCGACGCGACTGGCTCGTTCCAACGAGTCGTTTCCCTTGAACAAGACCCCTTCCTCGGCGGCGCGGCCCGTTCCGACCACGATCGCGGCCGGGGTCGCGATGCCGAACGCGCAGGGGCAGGCGGTGATGACCACGGAGACGAGCACCAGGACAGCCACCGCCACGCCGACACCCGAAAGATACCACGCGACCGTGGCCAGGACGGCGAGGGAGAGGACGAGCGGAACGAACGCCGCCGCGATCCGGTCCGCGAGGCGTTGCAAGGGAACCCGGCTGGTCTCGGCCTCCGCGACCAGCTGGCCGATCTGCGCGAGCGAGGTATCTGCTCCGACCCGGGTCGCGCGAACGATCAGGCTCCCCTCTCCGTTCACCGACCCACCGATCACGGTGTCCCCGGGCGCCTTGGAGAGCGGCAAGCTCTCGCCGGTCAGCAGCGCCTCGTTGACCGTCGAGCGACCCTCAGCCACCGCTCCATCGACGGGGAACTTCCCTCCGGGGCGGACCCGGACGAGGTCGCCGGACTGGACTTCGGAGACCGGAATCTCGGCCTCCGTCCCGCTGCGAAGGACGAGGGCCATCGCCGGCAAGAGTTCCTGCATGCGGCGCAGGACGCCCCGGGCGCGCTCCCGCGTGAGGTGCTCGAGGTAGTTTCCCGTGAGGATCAAGGTCACGATCAGGGAAGAAGCGTCGAAGTAGTAGGCCGCAGGGAGCCGGGTAGGCAGGAGGAGGGCCAGCAGGCTGTACCCGTACGCGACCCCGGTGCCGACGGCGATCAAGACGTCCATGTTCCAGCTACGCGATCGGAGTGCGTCGCGGGCCCCGACGAAGAACTGCCAGCCGGGATAGAACTCCACGACCGAGGCCAGGACGAGGGCGATCCAGGGTCCTGCGGGCGGGTGGTACACGTACGCCAAGACCAGGACGACGACCGACAGCGGCCAGGCGACGACGAGCTTCCGCCTCAGGCGGGCGAGTTCTTGCGCGGGTTGGGCAAACTGCTGGAGGCACTCGTGGGAACAGAAGTAATAGGTTCGGTTTCCGCGGAGAAGACGGAGCGTGGCGGTCCGTTCGTCGACGTACATCCCGCAGATCGGGTCGGTCGCCATGGCGGGCCGGGACTCCGCAGGACGGGCTGACCCGACCTACTTCGGGTCCGGCGGGTGGGTCCTCTCGTAGGACCGGCGGCACGTCTCCGCGCAGAAGTAGACCGCCTTGCCACCGTACATGCCATGCGACGCGGCCTGGGTTGACTCGACCATCATCCCGCACACCGGGTCTTTGACCTTCATGCACGTCCCGAGCCACGAAGAGGATTTAGGGATTCAGTGTTGCTTCGAGCCCGAAAATCCTTTCTAACGGGGGCCCTCGTGGAGGCGGGATGGTCGAGGAACTCACGCCGACCGAGCTGGCCGCACGTTTGCAGAGAAATCCCGGAGAGGTGGTGCTCCTGGACGTCCGCGAATCCTGGGAGCGGGATCTCGCCGTGATCGACCCCTCGGTCCACATCCCGATGAACGAGATCGCCGACCGGAACGGAGAGCTCCCCCCGGACCGGGCGATCGTGGTCTATTGCCACGGCGGCACTCGGTCGGCGATGGTCGCGAGCTATCTCGAGCACCACGGGTTCGCCTCGGTGGCCAACCTCACGGGGGGCATCGAGGAGTGGTCGTTGACCGTGGACCCGAAGGTCCCTCGGTATCGGTGAGGGAGCGTTCGGACCCACTCACCTCCGGTGTGGGTTCGCAGTGCGTCCGGCGGTTAGTGGTTGTTTCGCTCAGAGGACTGAGGTGACCTCGTGACGCTCGCCCCGGCGGGACGGCCCACGTCCCCGTCCATTCCGAGCACGGAGCTCCCCGTGCTCCGTGTCCGCGGGGTGTCGAAGACGTACAAGAGCCGTCGGGGCGACAAAGTCGCGAACGAAGACATCAACCTCTCGGTCCGTCCCGGAGAGCTCCTCGCGCTCCTCGGTCCGAACGGCGCCGGGAAGACCACCCTGCTCCGCCAGATCGCAGGCCAACTCCTCCCGTCGAGCGGGACGATCGAGGTCGCGGGGATCGACATGATCCGCCACCCGCTCGCGGCCAAGGAATTCATCTCGGTCATTCCGCAGGAGTGCGAACCGAAACTGAACCTGACGGTGGAAGAGCATGTCCGGTTCTTTGCGTTGTTGAAGGGGGCCCCCTCCGCGACCATCACCGAGTACGTCGCGGGGTTGCTCCGCCAGACCGGTCTCGACGCGCACCAGCGCAAGTTGATCCGGGAACTCTCGGGAGGGCTTCGACGTCGGGTCCTCATCGCCGTCGCCCTCGCGGGTCCACGAACCCGTCTCCTGCTGCTGGATGAGCCGACGACGGGCGTCGACCCCGAGGCACGACGATCCGTCTGGCAGCTGATCGACGGACTTCGGAACCGCCGGATCGCGATCCTCCTCACGACGCACTACATCGAAGAGGCGGAGTATCTCGCCGACCGGGTGGCCATCGTGAACGGAGGTCGGGTCGTGGCGGAGGGAACCGTGGACGAGATCCGGGACCGGCTGCCCTACCGGGGTCGCCTCGAGGTCCGGGGGCTCGACCACCTGACGCCCGAAGCGAGGGTGCGGCTGGACGCGGTGGAGAGAAAGTATCCTTCCACCTTCCGGGCCGGCAACACGGAGCGCCTCCGTGTCTCCGACCCGTTCAGTCCCGATGTGATCGGCGAACTCGTCGAACTGAACGCGCTCGGGATCGTCGCGTCCCTCGCCCCGGTGTCCCTCGAGGACGCGTACCTGTCGCTCGTGGACGGGTCGTCGACGGAGCACGCATGAGCGTGTACCAGACCCTTCGTCGGCTCGGCATCGCGACCCACATGCTCCTGGTGGAGACCCTCCGGGAGCTGGGGATCGTCCTCGGGTTTACCATCATCTTTCCGATCGGGATCCTCTTCTTTCTCAACCAGCTCATCCCCCCCGACCTTCGAGTCCAAGTCCTCGTCGGGACCATCATGATGGAGACGGCTCTCCTGAACATCAACGGACTCGCCCAATCGTTGGGGAACGACAAGGCGACGCGAGTGTTCGACCTCTGGGTCTCCCTCCCCGTGAGCCCCGTGGTGTATGCGCTGTCCAATGCGCTCGTCCTCCTACCGTTCACGGTACTCTCCGCCCTCATCACGCTCGGCGTCGCCGTCGTGGCCTTTCACGTGGCGATCTCGTTCGCCGTCTTCCCTCTCTTGGTCGGAGGGTTCGTCCTCGTGTGGGCCTCGACCCTCGGGATCGGATACCTGGTCGGGGTGTACGGGGGCACCCCCCGTCAGATCAATTCGACCGCCCAGATCGTGGGGATCATTCTCACGTTCTTTGCGCCGATCTTCTACCCGGTCTCGGTCCTCCCCCTACCGCTCCAGGTCGTCGCGTTCGCTTGGCCGCTCACTTGGGGGAGCGAGTTCCTGGTGGCGGTCGTCCACGGGGCGGGCGGAACGGCGCTCCTCTCCGGCGGCGTGCTCCTCGCGTACGTCATCACCTGGCTCGTGCTGATCGGCTCGGGAGTGCGGTGGCGCCAAGTGTGAGCGACCCCACGTGGGTTGGTACGACGGTGACCCGCGGCCAGTCGGGTTAACGTCGACCGCGCACGTCGGGGCGGTCGTTCGTCCGTTCGAGTCCCTCGACGAACCCCCGCATTTTCCAGTACGTGTCCAAAAACTCCTGGCCTCGCGCGGTGATGTCGAAGGCGGGACGGCCCTCGACGTCCTCACTGCGGAGAAGGCCCAGGGCGAGCAGGCGGTCCATCAGGAGCCGGAGGCGGTCGACCGGCATACCGGCGCCGTACGAGACCCGTGTGATTCGGGCGGCCCCGTGGTACCGCTTGACCACTTCGAGGACGGTCGCGTACAGGTCGGTCGCCTCCCGGCGCCGCGCCGCGCCGTCGTTGGGGGCGCGCTCTGGGATCATCCCGACCCCGGCTCAGAGGGGAAATGCCGGCAGAGTGGCGACCTTCTGAGGAGTGGCTCGGACGGCGGAGCCCCCATCCATCTGGAGGCTCTCGGTGAAGACCACCTCGTCCACGCTCGACCCGTCTCGGATCCGGATTTCCCGGGCGACGATGCGTCGTGCCTCACACTTCCGGTCGAGCTCCACCAGGTCTCCGTAGATCTCCTCCGCGCGCGCCCCGCGGTCCAGCCGGACGTGACCCCCTACGAGAGGCCCAGTGGCCCGGGACTTGTGACCGAGCTCGATGCGCTGGGCCTTGAGCCCAGATCGGGTCGTGACGGTCCCGCCGATCTCGGCCGTCCCGTTGATGATCGCACGTTCCGCGCTGATCTTACCTCCCACTTCCAGGCTGTCGGCACGCAGCCCCTCCTGGACGCTAATGATCCCCCCGACTTCGAGGGACCCGGTCAGCTCGAGCGCGCCTCCCACGGAGAACTTGCCCCCGATCTCGACGGACCGCCCGCGACCGGAGCCCCGGATCTCGCCCATGCCACCGACCTCGAGGCTCCCGAAGGTGAGGTCCTTGCGGGCGACCATGACGCCCCCCACTTCGACGTCCCCGCCTTGGGCGGTGTCTTCGAACTCGGCGAACCCGCCGGCTTCGAAGGCACCGAACGTGAGGGGGCCCTCGGACGTGAACTTCCCTCCGACCTGGATCCGATGGCGCACCGCTCCCGAGCGGATCCGGACGAACCCGCCCACCTCCAGGTCCTCGAGCGAGACCTCGCCGAGCTCGACGGAGCCTCCGGCCTCGACTTTGGTCGCCTCGACCTTGCCGACCAGGACGAACTTTCCGCCGACCGAGACTTCCCGTGCGGTCAGCGTGGAGGCCCCCTGCAAGCGGCCCCCGACCTCGATGTCCTCGACGACCGCCGGACCGCCCAACGTCAGGATGTGATCGACATCGACCTCCCGCGCCTTGAACGCGCCCGTGATCTCGAGTTCGCCCTCGTCGGTCGAGACCGACTCGGCGACCGTGAAGTCGCCATGAACCCGGACCCGGCCGTTCGCGGAACGGAACGACTTGCACGCGAGCGACCCTTCTACCGTCACGTTCCCGGAGAACCGGACGTCTCCCGAGACTCGGACCGCTCCGTCCGCGTCGATCGTGGAGCCGTGCTCGGCGTCGAGGTTCCCGTCCACCGCCCCGAGGCGGACGCGGGCGCCCTTGGGAACTTGGGTGTCGCTCATCGAGGAGGTTACGTCCCGGGGGGACTATACCCTTAGGTCACGCGAGGTGAGCATTCCGGGAGACCCCCGGGGGGAGGGCCTTAAGGCCCGTCCGGTTCCCGGCTCTCGTGGACGACTCGTTCGACAGGATCCGGCAGGAGGTGGTCGCATGCGCGAAGTGCCCACGCCTGGTCCGGTACCGCGGCACGGTCGCTCGGGAGCGGAAAAGGGAGTTCCGCTCGGAAGAGTACTGGGGGCGAGGGGTCCCGGGATTCGGTGACCCCTCCGCCCGATTGGTCGTGGTCGGCCTCGCTCCCGCGGCCCACGGCTCGAATCGTACGGGTAGGGTGTTCACCGGCGACCGGTCCGCGGCTTTCCTCGTCCGTGCGTTCCACGCCGTGGGGTATGCCAACCAGCCCACGTCGGTCCATCGGCGAGACGGCCTCCGCTACCAGGACCTCTACCTCACCGCAGCGGTACGGTGCGCCCCGCCCGGGAACCACCCCACACCTTCCGAACGGGACATGTGCGCCCCCTACCTCGAACGAGAATTTCGCCTCCTCCGGAATGCTCGGGCCATCCTGGGGTTGGGAGGATTTGCCTGGGATGCGATCCGGGAAGCGGCTCCGAAGGCCTTCGGTGGATCCCCGCCCACGACCCCGTTTGCGCACGGCGCCTGCGCCCCGCTCGGTGGCGGCCGACCGTTGTTGTGGGCGTCGTACCACCCGAGCCCACAGAACACCAACACCGGCAAGCTCACGTTTGCCATGCTGAGCGATTTGCTGGCGCGAATCCGCTCCTCCTATGAAGGAGAGACGTCGGGTCGACCCCCGGAACGAGAGGGGGTGTCCTGCTGAAGAGCTTCGAGGTGCTCGAGCGCGACGGGCTGGGCCGCATTGGCCGACTCGCTACCCCCCACGGGCCGATCGAAACGCCCGCGCTTTTGCCGGTCGTCCACCCCGACCCCGAACGCCAACCGGTACCTCCCGAGGAATTCCGCCGGCGGCTCGGTCTCGGTGCGGTCATCACCTCGTCGTACATCACGTGGCGAACCCCTCCGCTCCGCGCCATCGCCGAGCAGCGCGGGATCCACGGACTGATCGGGTTCTCGGGCCCTGTCATGACCGACTCCGGGGCCTTCCAGCAACACGCCTACGGCTCGGTCGAGGTCGGCCCCGAGGAGATCCTTCGTTTCCAGGAGGCGATCGGCACGGACGTCGCCACCATTCTCGACGTGTTCACCGAGCCCGAGACACCCCATGAGGTGGCGGAGTCGTCCCTGGAAACGACCCTCGACCGCGCGCGCGCGGGCCGCGCTCTGCGGAACGGGCTGCTCGCGGTGCCCGTCCAAGGCGGACCCCATTCCGACCTTCGGGCCCGATCCGCCCGCGCCGCGAGCGAACTCGGCGACGTGCTGGCGGTGGGCGGCGTCGTCCCCCTCCTCGAGCAGTACCGATTCGTGGAACTCGCGAGGATCCTCTCGGCGGTCCGCCCCGAGCTCACCCCGGCCGCTCCGGTCCACCTGTTCGGAGCGGGGCACCCGATGACGTTCGCGTGGGCCGCCCTCTTCGGCGTCGACCTCATCGACTCGTCGGCGTACCAGAAGTTCGCCCGTCGGGGCCGCCTCCTTCTACCGGAGGGCACCGTCGCGCTCGCCGACGTGACCGAGGCCACGTGCCGGTGCTTTCTGTGTGACGAACTACCGCTACCGAAACTAGCCAACCTGCCGCCCACCGAACGAGAACGGCGTCTCGCGTACCACAACCTGCTCACCTCAGCGGAAGAGATCGGGCGCGTCCGGCAGGCCATCCGAGAGGGCACTCTCTGGGAACTGGCCGAACGCCGCGCGGTCGCCCACCCCGCCCTGCGGGCCGGTCTGGAAGAGGCACGCCGCCACCCCGAGGTGTTCCTCCCGACCGAACCCGAGGCCCGCCGGGCGTTCCGCGAGGTCGACCGAACGAGCCGCGACCGCCCCGCCGTAGTGCGGTTCCGGCGTCGCCTCGACGCCTATCGTGCAGGACGCGCTCCATCGCACCTGATCGGCCGTCTCGGACTGCGTCCGGAGTACCTCCGCCACCTCCCGCTCGAGGACCGGGCGGGTTCGCCCCTCCGGTGGCAGATGGAAACCCCTCTCGGACTCGTGCCCGTGGAGCTCAGCGACCTCTATCCGGTCGGGCCGTATCTCGGCGTGGAAGAATTCCTCGATCCTCCTCGCCACCGGCCGCCCCGGGCGGTCCGGGAGGAGGTGGGTTCGACATTCGGTCCCACGGTCGACGTCGACCGCGATTGGACCGGGCCCTGGACGCTCTTCCAAATCTCGTCGCTCCTCGAGTGGCAATACGGACGAACCGCGGCCCGCGCGTTGGCGCCCGGTCTCACCGGGGAGCGCTCCCGACGAACGGGACGACTCCGTTCGATCGCGAGGGGGGATACTCCGCACTTCGTGGTGGGCACCGAGGGCGTAGCTCACCCAACCTTTCGGGGGGCCGAGTCGCTCCGAACCGTTCTTCCCGGCGACTCCCATCGAGTCACCGTGCACGAGGACGCCGTTCCGTTCGTTCGGGCCGGGCGGACCCTGTTCAGCCGGTTCGTCGTCCACGCGGATCCCGAACTCGTCCCTGGGACGACCGCGCTCCTGGTCGGGGCCGACGACGAGCTGCTGGCGATCGGACGCCTCCTCCTGGCGCCCCACGAGATGGGGAAGCTCGCCCGCGGGGTGGCGGTCCGAGTGACGGCGCACGCCGCCCGACCGGTTCCGGAGGAGCTCGTCCCGTCGGAGGAGGAAGGCGACGCGGAGCGTCCGCTACCGGGAGACCTTTAAGTTGGCCGCGGCCGTTGGACGACGAACTCGCCCGATGACGAAGTCATTCCTCCTCCTCCAGTTGGACAGCGAAGGGGCGCCCTACTCGGAGATCGCCGACTGTCTCGAGGACCTCGGGTTCCGCGAGGAGACCGAGGGGTACGACTTCGTCTACGACTGGGCCCGCGACGTCTCGGTGCAGGAGTCGCTCGAGTTCGCCGACCGGATCCAGCTCGCGCTCAAGGGCAAGAAGGTCTGCTTCCGGGTCGAATCCTCCGAGGAGTGACCGGCGGCGCCGCGCGCCCTTTTAGGGGCCCGGGGATGGTCGGGTCGATGGTCGTACTCGGTATCGAGTCGACCGCGCACACCGCCTCGGTGGGTCTCGTGACCGAGAAGGCCGAAGTCCTCGGCCTTGCCTCCGACATGTACCGGCCGATCAAGGGTGGGATCCACCCCCGCGAGGCTGCCAACCACCACGTCGAGTGCTTCCCGGGCCTGGTCGAGCGGGCGCTCGAGTCGGCCGGAGTCCGACCAGCCGATGTGGAGGCGGTCGCTTTTGCCCAGGGCCCCGGGCTCGGACCGTGCCTTCGTGCGGGGGCGACCGTCGCCCGAATGCTCGCGCTCGCGTGGGACCGGCCTCTCGTCCCGGTGAACCACTGCATCGCCCATCTCGAGATCGGCCGGGTGGGGAGCGGGATGGACGACCCGCTGATGCTCTACGCGAGCGGAGGGAACACCCAGGTCGTCGCGTACGGACGGGGACGGTACCGCGTCCTCGGGGAGACGCTCGACATCGGGATCGGCAACTTTCTCGACAAGCTCTGGATCGAGCTCGGCGGGACGTTCCCGGGCGGGCCGGCTCTCGAGGCCGAGGCCAAATCCGGTACGACCCTCCTCCCGCTCCCCTACACCGTCCACGGGATGGACGTGGCCTTCTCGGGGATCCTGACGGCGGCCCTCGCCCTGAGCGCTCGGGGGGCGTCCCGGGCCGACATTGCCTACTCGGTGGAGGCAACGGCCTACTCGATGTTGACCGAGATCACGGAGCGGGCGCTCGCCCATCGCCGCCGGGATACCGTGGTGCTGGGCGGCGGGGTCGCGTGCAACGAACGTCTCCGGACGATGGTGCGGACGATGGTCGAGGAACGGGGCGGCACCATGTACGTGCCCCCCCGGTCGCTCTGCGTGGACAACGGGGCGATGATCGCCTGGAACGGATGGCTGGCGTTTCGCGCGGGCGTCACGGTCGCGGTCGAGGCCTCCGGGATCGACCCCCGTCAACGTACGGACCTCGTCGCGGCGCCCTGGAGAGTCGTCTGAAAGATTCCCGGGTGGCCCGTTAAGAGTGGCCCCCGGCTCGGTACGTCATGGAGGAGCTCGATGTCCTCGTGGTCGGGGCCGGCCCCGCGGGCTCGACCGTCGCGCACCGGCTCGCCTCTCGGGGACACCACGTCGTAGTCCTCGAGGAGCATCCGCGGGTAGGATACCCGGTGCAATGTGCCGGGCTCGTCTCCCAACGCGCCCTCGACCTGGCGGGAAGCAACTCGACGGTCCGAACCCCGGTGCGCGGGGCGACCGTGTTCGGACCCTCCCAAGGTTCCGTCCATTTCAAGGCCGATCAGCCCCGAGCGTTCGTCATCGACCGAGGAGGGTTGGACACCCAGCTCGCGGACCGGGCCGCACGAGCCGGGGCCGAATACCGTACGTCCACCCGGTTCGACGGGCGGGTGCGCACGGAGGGGGGGCGGAGCGTCGTCCGCCTCACCGACCCGGACGGCCGGTCCGTCGAGTTGGCAGCGCGTCTCGTGGTCGGGGCGGACGGCGTCTCGAGTATGGTCGCCCGGGCCTTTCGCCTGCGACGGCCGGTCGAGATCCTCCCGGCCTTTGAAGCCGAGATCCCCCGGAGTCCCGGAGACCCCGACACGGTCGAGGTCTACCTCGGTCGAACGATCGCCCCGGGACTCTTCGGATGGTGGATCCCCGACGGCGCGGGCGGGGCCCGCGTCGGGGTCGCGGTCGACGCGGACGGCACCTCGGCCCGGGCCTACTTCGACCGATTGCTCACCTACCTCGAACATCGGTTCGGTGGGCGCCTCGGAAACCCTACCGCCCTCCTGGTGTCGGGAATCCCGATCGGGACCGTACCGAAGACGCACGGGGACGGTGTGCTCCTGGTCGGGGACGCGGCCGCCCAGGTGAAACCGTTGTCCGGAGGAGGGATCTTCACGGGGATGCGGTGCGCGGAGCTCGCGGCGATCGTCGCGGACAACGCGTTGCGTCAGGGCGACCTGTCCGCGGCCCAGCTGCAAGAGTATGACCGACGCTGGCGCGAGGAGTTCGGGGAAGAGTTCCATCGGGCGCTCTACCTGCGCCGCGTCTTTCAGCGCCTGGACGACGCGGACCTCGACCGGCTCATCGCGGCGCTCCAGGGTTCCGAACTGGCCGCCACGATCGTGGCGTTCGGCGACATCGATTTCCCGACGCACGTCGCCCGGCAACTCCTGCGTCAGTCCCCGTCCTTGGTCCGTCTCCTCCCCAAAGCGCTCGGCGCCTGGGTCTCGTCCGGGGCGTTCCGGACCCCTGACCTCGACTTTGGGGGACGGAAGTAGAGCCAGGCCGCCACAGCGATGAGGAGGACGCCCCCCGCCAACACGGCCCACAGGGCGTAGTCCAGCGCCGACGAGGTCACGAGGATGGACGTCTCGGGGACGACCCCGGAGACGCCAAGCGCCGTGACATTCAGCACGACGCTTCCGTTGGCCCCCTCGGTGGCCGCTTTCCACTGGGCAGAGGTGAACCAGCCGCGCGACTCGAGGAGGTAGGTCGCGCCTCCGGCCGTGAACCGAATCGCGGTGCGGACGGCAAACGCCCCGCTCGGCGTGGTCGAGGAGGTTCTCACGCCGACCGAACCACCGATGGCCTGGCCGGGCGCGACGACGCCCACACTCTCGTTCACCTCGAGCCCGGAGGCGGTGGAGTTCAGGAGGATCGGTGCGGCCGACGCGCCGACGGTCGACGTGGCGTTCCCGGGAAACTCGTTAAATGCGTACACGTCGAGCGTGAGCACGACGGAGATGAGCGGGGTCCCGGTCATCGGATCCCCGATGGAGTAGGCGATCGTCCCGCTCCCGCCCGGGGCCAGGTCGGCACCCGTCAGGTTCGAGACGAACCACCGGTCGAGGGCCAGGGGCAGCACCGGATACGACGCGGCGCTCGCCGAGCCCACGTGGGGCAAGCCGACCAGCCCCAGTGCGACCACCACAAGGAGGACGGTGACCTGCGCGGTTCGCCCAACCTCCCGGCTACCCACCGGGCTCCTCCGGGAAACGGCCGCTCTCCGCCAGTCGAACCAGACGTCGGATCCGTTCCGTCGCTTGGCGCTGACCCCGGCGACCGCCCACCCCGAGGAGACCAGCGGCGGCCCGGGGAGCCGCGGGAAGTCGTGCGACCTTGTAGAGTGCCCGGGCGAGGGCTCGTGGACGGCGCGTCGCCGCGACGGCGTCCAGGTCCGCCCGATACTCCTCACGTACCGTGAGACGGTCGGCCAGGAACACGAGGATCGGATCCCATCGCATCGTACGGGCGAGCGTACGGAAGAAGGTGAGATACCGACCGTCCAGGGCCCGGATGTGGCTCAGTTCGTGGGCCAGCACGGCCTCCAACTCGAGCGTCGTCAACAGGTCGAGCAAAGCTTGGGAGAGGAGAATGAAGTCGTGACGTCGGATTCCGGAGCGTCCGCCGCGCTCGAGCAACGTGAACGCGAACGCGTCCGGGCGGTCGGACGCAAAACGGAGCAAGGTGGTCGGGTTGGTCGCCGCGGGGAGCCCGTCCGGCCACCCGAGCGGTTGCGGTCGCAGGATGGCGAGAAACCCTCGGCCCACCGCCTGGCTCAACAGGAACGCGAGGAGGAAGACGCCGAACGCACCCACCCCTCCCGCCACCCACAACCTCGCGTACTGGAGCTGAAAGACCAGCATCGGGGAGTGGGCCAGGTCGACGACTCCGGACCAGCTCCCCCGAGTCACAATCCAGAGGGCCCCGGTCGTCGCAAAGAGAGCCCAGATCCCGAGGAAGACCGCGGCCAGTCGAAACACGACCGCCGACGCCGAACGTCGGAACGCGACCAGCAGTCCGAGACCTACGGCCACCCAAGCGAGAACGGGGAGGTAGAGGAGTGCGACGAGCGTGGTCCCCATGCGGACCCCGAGCGCCTAGTCGAGCCCGAGCCGCCGGCGGAGCTCGCGCTCCTCGGAGGGGTTCAATTTCGCGATCTCTTCGTTCAGGTGGACCACGCCCGCCGGGCCGAACATTGCCACGACCCCCCGCAGGAGGTTGACGAGGTATTTCTGCTCAACGTCGGCGGTCCGGTAGACGTATCGCTCCCCCCCTCGACACGTTTCCCGCCTCCGACGTACGAGACCCTTCTCGAAGAGACGGGAGAGAATGGTTGCGACTGTCGTGTACGCGACCCGGGTGCCGTGCTTTTCCAACGCGCGACGGACGTCCCGGGCGGGGGCCTCGTCCAACTCGCGCAGGGCGCCGAGGACTTCGGTCTCGAGCGTGCCGATCACGACGGGCCTCCGGGCCGTCGAGGGGGGACCCCGCCTTAAGCGGTCTGCCCGATGCGAACGAACGAGTACGTACGAGACGGACTCCGGCTCGCTTCGACCCGTGGGAACCCCCGCTCGGCAAGGTTATTGCGGAAAGCCCTCCTCGCGCGTTCGTGCCTCCCAACCACGACCCCCCGGAGAGCGTCCTCGACCTCGTGGGGAACACACCGGTCGTACCGTTGCGCCGGGTGGTACAATCACTCCCGTATCGGGTGCTGGCCAAGCTGGAGTACCTGAACCCCGGAGGGTCGGTCAAGGACCGGATCGGCCAGATCATGATCGACGACGCTGAACGCCAGGGTCTCCTCAAGCCCGGCGGCACGATCGTCGAAGCGACGAGCGGGAACACGGGGGTGGGCCTGGCCCTGGTCGCCGCCGTGCGCGGCTACCGGGTGGTGTTCGTGCTGCCGGACAAGATGAGCACGGAGAAGATCCGCCTCTTGCGGGCCTACGGAGCGCGGGTCGTCGTGACACCGAGCGGCCTACCGCCCGACCACCCGATGAGCCACTATTCGGTCGCGCGCCGTCTGACCCAGGAGATCCCGGGCGCGTACTATCCGAACCAGTACGAGAACCAAGGCAACCCCGAGGCGCATTACCGAACGACCGGTCCCGAGATCGACCGGAACGGGGGACCGGAACTCGCGGCGGTCATTGCGACCGTCGGCACCGGGGGGACCCTGAGTGGGGTGGGCCGGTACTTCAAGGAGCACCGCCCCAAGGTCCGCATCGTCGCCGTGGACCCCGCGGGGTCGATCCTCGGTCCGTACTTCCGGACGAAGAAGCTCGCGAAGGCCTCGCCCTATCAAGTGGAGGGGATCGGGGAGGACATGATCCCGAAGTCGATCCACTTCCAGTACATGGACGACTTCGTCGAGGTCAACGATCACGAGTCATTCCAGATGGCCCGTCGGCTCGCCCGCGAGGAGGGGATGTTCGTCGGGGGCTCCGCGGGTTCCGCGGTGGCCGGGGCGGTCCGTTGGTTGGCGACTCGGCCGATCCCCGAGGGGTCGACGGTGGTCGTCATCCTGCCCGATTCCGGAGATCGGTATCTCTCCAAGTTCTACTCGGATGACTGGATGCGCGAGAAAGGGTTCCTCGACGCCGGGGCGACCGCGCGCGACCTGCTCGCCCGGAAGGGCACGACCCCTGCGCTGGTCGCCGCCGACCCGACCACCGTGGTGCGTGACGCGCTCCAACTTCTTCGTCATCATGGGATCACGGCCATGCCCGTCCTCTCCGGTCACCAGAACGTCGGATCGGTGCAGGAAGACGAAGTCCTTCGACGGAGCCTCGGGGATGAAACGTCCCTTCTCCGCACCGTTCAGTCGATGCTCCAGCCCCCGTTCCCGGAGGTTTCGGCGGACGCACCGGTGGCCGAAGTCCTGCATCGACTGAGGGAGGAGCGTGCCCTCCTAGTCCGCGACGCAGCCACCGGTGCCCCCCTCGGTGTCCTTACCCGTCACGACCTCATCGCGTTCCTGTCCGAGCAGGGAGGAACCCATGCGGTTTAGCACGCGACTCATCCACGACGGGGAGCCGATCGACCCCGCCACCGGAGCGGTGAGCCCACCGATCTACCTCGCCAGCACCTTCCGACAGAAGGCACCGAACGTCCATCAAGGCTACGTCTACAGCCGGTCGGGGAACCCGACCCGCTCGAATCTCGAAAGAACGCTCGCCTCGCTGGAGTCGGGGAAAGTAGGTCTCGCCTTCTCCTCCGGCCTCGGGGCCCTCACGACCTTGTTGTCTTCCTTCCGTACAGGCTCTCGCGTCGTCTCGATCGACGACCTCTATGGGGGAACGTGGAGGTTGTTCGAGCACTATCGCCGCAATTTCGGACTCCGAGTCGACTACGTCGACCTCACCGACCCCGCCCGGTTGGCTCGGGCGCTGAAAGAGAAGACCGCCCTGATCTACCTGGAGACCCCGACCAACCCGCTCCTCCGGATCGTGGACCTGAAGGCGACCGTCCGCGCCGCCCATGCCCAGGGCGCCGAGGTGGCGGTCGACAACACGTTCGCGACCCCGGTCCTTCAACGCCCGATCGAGGCGGGCGTCGACATCGTCCTCCACTCGACCACGAAATACCTGGGCGGTCATTCCGACGTCGTCGGAGGGGCCCTCATCCTTCGGACCGCCAAGTCCGGCCGTCGGTTCGCCTGGCTCCAGAACGCCGTGGGGGCGGTTCCGAGCCCCTTCGATTGCTTCCTCGTCCTCCGCGGGCTCCGCACGCTCGGCGTCCGGATGCGGGCCCACGGCGAAAGCGCGAAGGCAGTCGCCGAGGTGGTCCACGGACACCGGAAGGTTCGGGCCGTCCACTACCCGGGACTTGCCGACCACCCCCAGCACGCGCTGGCTCGCCGTCAGATGGACGGGTACGGGGGGATCGTGAGCGTGGACGTACGCGGCGGGGAGAAGGGGGCCCTTCGATTCTTGAAAGGACTCCGGATCTTCACGCTCGCGGAGAGTCTGGGCGCCGTCGAGTCGCTGGTCGACCATCCCGCCTCGATGACGCACGCGAGCGTTCCCCGCGCCGAGCGCGAGGCCCACGGGGTGACGGACGGCCTGGTCCGACTCTCGTGCGGGATCGAGGACCCGAGCGACCTCGCGGAGGACGTTCGGATCGCGCTCCGGAGGGTCTAGCGTGCGCCGGGTGACGATCTACGACTCGATGGCTCGGGCTCCGCGGGTGTTCGCTCCCCGGGTACCGCCGCGGGTCGGGCTGTTCGTCTGCGGACTCACTCCCTACGACGAAGCGCACGTCGGTCACGGCCGCGTGTTCGTCGTGTTCGACATGGTGGCCCGGGCCTTGCGGCGTTGGGGATACCGCGTCTTCTACGTCCAGAACGTCACCAACGTGGACGACAAGGTCATCGTCCGGGCGGCCGAGCAGGAAGAGGACCCGCTGGCTCTCTCCGACCGACACTTCGTGTCGTATCTGCACTCCATGGAGCGGTTGGGGGTCCGTTCGGTCAATTACTACCCGTACGCGACCGACTACCTGCCGGAGATCCTCGAGCAGATCCAGCAACTGATCGACCGGGAGGCGGCGTACATCGCGACGGACGGCTCGGTGTACTTTTCGGTTGCGCGATTTCCGGGATACGGACGACTCTCCGGTCAGAAGGTGGAGGCGCTCGTCCCGGGGGCGCGGGTGGAGGCCGACGCTCGGAAGCACGCGCCGGAGGACTTCGTGATCTGGAAGGCCGCCACGCCCGGCGAGCCGGAGTGGGAGAGTCCCTGGGGACCGGGCCGGCCGGGATGGCATGTGGAGGATACGGCGATCACGAACCGGCTCCTCGGGCCGCGGTACGACCTCCACGGGGCCGCGCTCGACCTGATCTTCCCCCACCACGAGGCCGAGATCGCGCTCGCCGAGAGTGCGACTGGCCAAGCCCCGCTCGTGAACTATTGGATGCACGGCGGGCTGTTGATGATGAACGGCGAGAAGATGTCGAAGTCGCTCGGCAACGTATCCTCCCTGGAGGGAGCGATCGACGAGTACGGTCCCGCGGTGCTCCGGTTCTTCTACCTCAATGCGGGATATCGCAGCCCGCTCGATTTCGACCCCGATCTCAGCCTGACCGAGGCTCGGGAGGCGTACGAGCGTCTCGCACGTCCCGCCGGGCGGATCGCCGAGCTGCTGGCCCGCGACGGCGAGGAGCGCGCCGGCCGGGAACTTCCGGAGGTGGACGAGGCCGCCTCGGAGGCGCTGGTCGAAGAGTTGGACGAGACGCTGTCGAACGACTTCAACTCCCGCGAGGCGATCGCGTTGCTCTTCGGCTGGACACGACGTTGGAGCGAGAATCTCCCCGGCCTCTCCGAATTCTCGGGGGAGGCCCTTCGGTTGCTCGAGGCCCCGTATCGATGGGCGGAGGAGGTCCTCGGGCTCTTCCCCCGCGCGGACTCGACCCGATCCGGGGCGTGGGCGACGGTGGTGCCGGTGGCGATCCGTGCGCGGGCCCGTGCCCGGGCCCGCGGCGATTACGCCGAGGCCGACCGGATCCGTGACGAGCTCCGTGCCGCCGGCGTAGCTCTCGAGGACGACGCGTCGGGAACTCGCTGGGACGCCGCGCGGGAGTGAGCCCCGTGCGGGGGTTCGGCTTCCTCGAACACGGCGGGGCCGACCGTCTCACCTTCGTCGACCTCCCCGAGCCCGTCGCCGGCCCGGACGAGGTGCGGGTCCGGATCCGCGCGTCCGCCTTCAACCGCCTCGACCGGTTCACCCTCGCGGGCATCCCCGGCGTTCCCATCGCACGCCCTCACGTCCTCGGGTCCGACGGGGCGGGAGTCGTCGACGCGCTCGGGGAAGGCGCGGGCGGGCTGAGCCCGGGGGAGCGGGTCGTCCTGAATCCGGGCATCTGGGACGGGGTCTGCGACGCGTGCCGGTCGGGGGAGGAGTCGCTCTGTCGAAACTATCGGATCGTCGGCGAGCACACGCAGGGGACGGCGACCGCCCTCATCGTGGTCCCGCGACGGAACGTTCACCCGATTCCCGCCGAGATGACGTTCGAGGACGCGGCGGCCGCGCCCCTCGTATTCCAGACCGCCTGGAGAGCGCTCACCACGGTCGGAATGCTCGGGCCCGGTGAGCAGCTCGCGATCATCGGTTCCGGAGGAGGGGTCCCGACCGCGGCGATCCAGGTCGGGAAGCTGCTCGGCGCCCGGGTGGTCGTCGCGGCTCGATCCCGGTCGAAGGAAGCACGGGTCCGGTCGCTGGGGGCCGATGAGCTGGTCGTGTTCGACTCGGAGAACCCGCTCGACAAGGTACTCTGGCAGGCGAGCGGGAAGAAGGGGTTCGACGTGATCTTCGACTCCGTCGGAGCGCCTACGCTGCCCCGCTCGGTCCGCGCGCTCGGACGGGGGGGTCGGGCGGTGGTCATCGGGGCGACGGCGGGTCCCCTCGTCGAGATCGACGTCCGCACGCTCTTCTGGCGGCAGGCCTCGATCCGCGGGAGCACGATGGCGAGCGCGCGGGAGTTCGACACGGTCCTGGACCATCTTGTCTCCGGCCGACTGCGGCCCGTGGTCGACTCCACCTACCCCTGGCTGGAAGCAACGACGGCGTTCGGCCGACTCGACGCTCCGGACCTATTCGGTAAGGTCGTGCTGACCCTGCCTTGAAGGGACGGACCCCTAGGACGCAAACGGGACCCAGACTCGGCCGGGACTCCTTCCACCGCCGTGGAGCGAGCCACGGCCAAAGTGAGCTTTAAATAGATGAACCCAACCTTTCTTCGTTCGTGGACCGTGTTTCGGGCCATCCTTCATCGACCGAAGGATTGGAGCCTCTTACTCGCCGATTGACCTACGGGACCCTTCTGGGCCTGGTGGCGGTGCTCGTGGTGCTTGGCGGGAGTGGCCTCACGGCCCTCGCCGTCCCCGGACTCCACTCGACGGGTCCGGCGACCGCTTCGACCGTTCCGGCCGATCAGCCGGCCGCGGTCACCCACGGAGACCTGGTCGTCGGTCCGGGCCAGATCTTCACGATCCAACCTACCCTTGGGGGTCGTACGTACTACCAGGGAGGTAACGTCACCGTCGAAGTCGGCGGTACGCTCGTCGTCGAGAACGTCACGCTCTCGTTCGTCCAGTTCGTCGCGGATGTCGGGTCCGCCCAGTCGCGTCTCTCCCACGTCGTCCACTTCCTCGACCAGGGAACCGTCCAGGTCTACAACTCGACCATCACGACCGACATCAACATCCTGAACGCGTACGCGAAGCTGAACGTCACCGTCACCGGAACGTTCACGGCATGGAACTCCCAGTTCGAGTTCCCCGGTTGGGTCAGCGTCCACGGCGTCGGCGCCGCGCTCACCCTCAACAACTCGGTCGTCTCCAACAATCCGGGCATCGCCGGCCTCACCGAGCCCTCGGTCATCCGGGGCGACTCCTCCTACGCCGCTTCCTTCAATGCGTCCGGCGGCGGGCAGATCAACCTCTTTGAAACCACCCTGAACGCGACGTACGCCGACAATTTCGAGCAGAACGGCCTGCCCACCATCGCCCCGCTCTTCCAGACGAACGTCACCGGCGTGGTCAACGTCACCAACCTGTACACTCCGACCGGCTCCGCCAACCTGACGACCGACTGGCTGAACCCAGGGTTCGTCGCGGCGGGCAACGTCTCCATTTGGTACAACACGACCAACCCCCCGAGCCCCTCCTTCAGCGTACCCGTGACCGTCTGGTACGAGGGCATCGCCTACCCGGTCGGTTCGGTCTCCGGTACCGGCAGTACGGCGGCCGGATTCTCCTCGACTCCGTTCTCTCCGGCCCTCCTGGCCGCGATCAACGCCGGAGGCGTCCTCACCTACCTCAACAATACCGGAGCCTTCGGATCGGCGTCCCAGATCTCGGTCGCGTTCGGAGGGTCGGGCGCCCAGTTCAGCACAGTACGGGTCGCCCTTCTGCCGAGCCTCGAGTACAACCTCGTCGGTTCCGGAGCGGGCACCACGATCAACACCGTGGACTCGAACCTCGACCTCAGCTGGTTCGGAACCCACGCGAGCCCCTGGTCGATCGCGGGACCCTTCCCCTGGAACTCCAACAAGCTCGTGCTCACCGGCGGCGCCGCCGCCTACCTCGCCAACTTGAGCGTGCCGAACCCGATCACTGGGGTCTTCAGCACGTCCGCGATCGTGCCGGACGCCTCGAGCACCGCCTATCTCTTCCGGTGGGCGGACCTCAACCTCACGGGGAAGGGCGGGGTCGTACCCATCTACGGGGCCACCGAGCACGCGTTCTACGCCTACGGGGCCGGCCAGGCGAACAACGCGACCGTGACCTCGCTCAACAACCTCCCCGCATCCAGTCCAGCGATCTGGGGCTACGTCCAATACCGCGACCACCAGCTCGGATACCCGGGGTACGGGGTCAGCGGCCGCGGCGGGATCGTGTCCCTCTTGCTCGCCTCTTCGGTCGTGTCCGGGGCCAACCTGCCGGACGGGAACTTTGTCGGGACGTACCACATGGGCCTCATCCTCCCGATCGGCGGGAAGAACAGTAACTGGTTCAACTGGTCGGTCAGTCCCTACCCCGACGGGGTCGCCCTCGGCTCGGCGGGATACCTCGGACCGGATTTCGGCCCGGACCAGCACTTCCCGCAATACTTCGCCGGTGCCGTCATCGTGGGCGCGCCCACGGTCACCGCAAACGGCAGCGCGGCGCCTCGCGCAGGGGTCCGTATCGGTCAGGTCATCGGGTTCGAGACGACCATCAACTCGACCGGCCCCGCGCCGATCACGTCCCTCGCCGCGAGCCTCCTGTGGGGGAACGCGACCGCCAAGAAGGTCATCGGTGGGTTCTACACCGGCAGCCTGGACCTCACGACCCCCGGCCAGACGTTCACCTTCACCCTGACCTGGCTGATCAACGACTCGGTCACCGAGCTCAACGGCAGCCAGAGCCGGGCGTTCACCGTCCTCCTGACGTGGAACCCCGGGAACGCCACGGGCCTCTCGGGGACGGCGTACTCCACCGAGAACGTTACGGTCCTCCCCTCCCAGATCGTGATCGCCTCGTTCCAAGCGCCGCCGACGACGCTCGACGTCAACCAGCAGTATTTCTCGGACGGTATCGTTCACTACAACGGGACCCAGCAGGCGACCATCACCCTCATCGCCACCCCGACCAGCGGCGGAGGGGCGGCGGTCGTCATCGCCCTTGGCCAGGCGCTCCCGGGCGAGTTCACCCTGACCTGGTACCCACTCCAGCAGCTCCTGTCGGCGGGCACGACCTACACGCTCGAGGCGGTCGCGACCTACAACAAGGCGAGCTTCAACTACAGCCTTCCGGGGACCTACTCGGTGCCGGGCTCGACCTCCCCGACCAGCTTCCTCACCCAGACGTTCTTCGGGCTCCCGCTTTGGCTCTGGCTCGCGATCGCGGCCGGCGTGGCCCTCGCGATCGTCGCGGTCCTGGTCGTTCTGCGGCGCCAGGCGGCGGGCAAGGTCGTCGAGTGCGGGGAATGCGGCAACCTGATCCCCGAGGAGGCGACCGTCTGCCCCAAGTGCGGCGCGGAATTCGAAGCCGACCTCGTTCGGTGCAGTCGGTGTGCCTCGACCATTCCGTCGAACTCGGTCGTCTGCCCCGAGTGTGCGGCGCAACTCCTGGGAGTTCCCGGCAGCGCGCCCGAGGAGGCCGAACGCCAGGGTTACCAAGACTTCACCGAGAAGTACCGGGCCGAAGGCAAGAAGGAGCTCGGAGAGAACTACAACGAGGGCTCGTTCTGGGACTGGTGGAAGCGCCAGCCGACGTACGTCTCCTACAGCCAGTGGAAGTTGCAACAGGGCCAGGGCTCTCCGCGCACGGGGATGAGCGAGCCGCCGGCGAGCTCGCCCGCCGTTCCGCTCATCTCGGTCCGGACCCCTACGCCGGCCCCCGCGGCGAGGACGGTTCCTCCGGCGGCGACCACCCCCCCGGCAGCGGCTCCTCGGGTGCCTCCGAAGAGTCCGGTGGCAGCCGCTCCGGCGGCCCCGCCGACCGCCGCAGGCGGGTTGAAGAGCTGCCCCAGTTGCGGTAAGGAGATCCCGGGCGACTACCTCGTCTGTCCGTTCTGCGGTTCGGTGACTCAGTAGGCGACCGCCGAGCGCGGAGACCGGCACAACCCTTTCCGAATCCCGAGAAGTTATCCCGTCCGGACCCTCCGCCGTGCGATAGCGCATGGCGGGCGACCTCGAACGGGGCCGACAGAAGGTCGACTGGGCTCGCGCCCACATGCCGGTCCTCGAGGGGATCCGACGGCGGTTCGAGACCGAGCATCCGTTCCGCGGACTCACGCTCTCGGCCGTGCTGCACGTCGAGGCGAAGACCGCAGCGCTCGCCCTCGCGCTCCAAGCAGGCGGGGCGGACGTCCGCCTGGCCGCCGGCAACCCGCTTTCCACGGACGACGACGCGGTCGCGGCCCTCAAGGAAGCCGGAGTCGACACGCGCGCCGAGAAGGGGGAGTCGATCTCGGCGTTTCGGGACGGGATCCGCGCGATGCTCGAGGCGGACCCCGACGTGATCATCGATGACGGCGCTGACCTCGTCGCGCTCGTCCACACGGGCCGGAAGGATCGGGGCAAGATCCGCGGGTCGACCGAGGAGACCACGACGGGGGTCACCCGATTGAAGGCCCTCGAACGCAGCGGGGGACTCCTCTTCCCGGCCATCGACGTGAACGACGCCGAGATGAAGCACTTGTTCGACAACCGGTACGGGACCGGTCAGTCGACCTTGGACGGGATCTTCTCCGCCACGAACCTGCTCGTGGCCGGGAAGGTCTGCGTCGTGGCCGGATACGGCTGGTGCGGCAAGGGCGTGGCCTCCCGGCTCCGAGGACTCGGAGGGGAGGTGGTCGTCACCGAGGTCGACCCGGTGCGCGCGATCGAAGCGCGGCTTGATGGGTTCGCGGTCCGCTCGATGTTGGACGCGGCCCCGACCGCCGACCTGATCGTGACCGTGACGGGCAACACGCACGTCGTTCGCGCTGAGCACTTCCGCGTCCTCAAGGACGGATGCCTGCTCGCGAACTCCGGCCACTTCGACGTCGAGATCTCTCGGACCGACCTCGATGGGATGGCGGTGAGTCACAAGACCGTCCGTCCCAACGTGGAGGAGTACCGATTCCCGGACGGACGCCGGACGTACCTGCTGGCCGAGGGCCGGCTCGTGAACCTCGCGGCCGGTCAGGGCCACCCGGTCGAGATCATGGACCTCTCGTTCGCCTTGCAGGCGCTCAGTGCCGAACACCTCGCCCAGCACGGCCGGACGATGGCGATCCGGGTCCACCCCGTACCTCCCGAGCTCGACCGTCGGGTCGCGGAGGCTGCGCTCGCGCCGCTCGGTGTCTCTCTGGACACACTGACTCCGGCGCAGGTCCAGTACATGGCCCAATGGGAGGGCGGATCCTGACCGACTCGAACGTTCCGGAGGGTCTCCGCTACGCGAAGAGCCACGAATGGGTCCGCCTCGAGGGGGACGTCGCGACCATCGGGATCACCGACCACGCTCAAGCCGAACTCACCGACATCGTCTTCGTGGACGCGCCGGCGGTCGGTACGACCGTCGTGCGGGGTGGCATCCTCCTGGTACTGGAGTCGGTCAAGACGGTCGCCGACATCTACGCGCCGGCAGATGGGACCGTCGCCGAGCCGAACGGGGAACTGCGGGCCCATCCCGAGTGGGTCAACCAGGACCCGTACGGGAAGGGTTGGCTCGTTCGCCTGCGGATCACGGGCCCGCTGGACCCCGCCCTCTTGGACGCCGCGGGGTACCGCGCCTTCCTCGCCGGAACGGGCTGAACGAGCCTACTTCCCCTCGAATTTCGGGGGGCGTCGTTCCAGGAACGCCCGCATCCCTTCCGCCCGGTCGGAAGTTCCGAAGGTGTGGCCGGCGGACTCCCCCTCGAGATGCAGGGCGCTCGGGAGCGACGCGTCCAGCCCGCGGTCGATCACCTGTTTGACCCATCGAACCCCGAGCGGGGCCCGACTGGCGATGAGGTCGGCGAGCGCCTGGGTCTCCTCCCGCGCCGTTCCGGCCGGATAGACCTTCGCGACGAACCCGAGCCGATGGGCTTCCTCCGCGCTGACGGGGACCCCCGTGTACGTAAGGAACTTCGTCCGGGCCCGCCCGATGATCCTCGTCAGCCGCGAGGCGCCCCCCATCCCAGGGTGGATCCCTACCGTTACTTCCGGGAGGCCCAACTGCGCCCCCTCGGCCGCGACGATGAAGTCCGCGGCGAGAGCGAGTTCGAGTCCCCCACCGAGAGCGTATCCTTCGACCAGGGCGATCACCGGAGTCGGGAACCGCTCGACGCACTCGGCCACCCGCTGCCCGATGAACCCAAATTCGATCCCTTCGGCGAGGGTCTTCTTCTCCATCTCGGCGATGTCCGCCCCCGCGGCGAACACGGGCGACGAGCCCGCGAGGACGACGGCCCGGAGCCCCGGTTCGTGGGAGAGGTCGGTGAAGGCGCGCTCGACCTGGACCAGGAGCTCCGAGTTCAGCGAGTTGAGGACCTCCGGCCGGTCGAGGAGCACCCACGCGACCGGCCCCTTTCGCTCGACCCGAACCCATCGGAGCGGCCAGCGGTGCTCGCCGTTCCGGACCCGTTCTCGGAGCGTAGCCGCGATGGGAAACTGGCCCGGCCAGCGACCGGCATACTCCTCCACGAGGGCGAGGCCGTCGGCGAGCCCGACCGCGTTCAACTGGGCGAACGGACCCCAGCGTCGTCGCAGCCCCACGGTGGCGCCCCGGTCGGTCGCCTCGGCCGTCGCGACGCCCTCCTCCACGAGCTCGGTCGCGATGCCGATGGTCAGCGCGAGGAAGCGGGCCCGGACCGCTCCGAGCTTCTCGGGCTCGGCCGCGGTACTCTTCCAATCCCACGGCACCCCGAGACGGAATTGTTCCTCGAGCCGCCGGGAGGGAGCGTACGCCGCTCCGAACGCGCGATGGAGCGAGGACTGGGAATGGTAGGCGATGGGAATCCCCGTGACGTTCATCAGTTCGAACGGCCCGAGGGTCGCGCCCATCGTCTCGCGCCCCGCCTCCTCGATCGTACCGAGGCTCGCGACCCCTTCTTCGGCGAGACGGGCCGCCTCGTTCAAGTACGGCACGAAGAACCGGTTGACGCAGAACCCGGCCCGGTCGGCCGTCGTGATCGGGATCTTTCGAAGCAGGAAGCAAAACCGCTCAAGTTCGGCGAGCGTCGCCGGGTCGGTCGCGGTCCCGGGGATGATCTCGACCAGTTTGTTGATGGCAGCCGGATAGAAGAAGTGGAGGCCGGCGAACCGCCCGGGATTCACGAACCCCTCCCCCAACTCGGTCACCGACAGCGACGAGGTGTTGGTGGCGACGATCGTCTCCGGCCCGACGAACGGAGCCATCTCTTCGAACGCGGCCCGCTTGACCTTCACTTCCTCAAAGACCGCCTCGATGACGAGCGCGGCTCCCCGAACGGCCTCCTCGACGCTCGCCGTGAACTGAAGGCGGCCCATCACCCCATCCCGCTGGGCGGGGGTGAGCTTCTTGCGTTGGACCGCGCCGGCGAGCATGGTCTCGACGCGTTCCTTTCCCTTGCGGAGGGCCGGCTCGTCCACATCCCGCACGCGGACCGAGAATCCGGCCTGGGCGCACGCCTGGGCGATCCCGCTCCCCATGTTGCCCGCGCCGAGAACCGCCACGGTCGCCGGTGGCCGCACGGACGGAACCGACATCGAACGACCTGGAGGCCAGGCCTCCCGCTCCGCACGGGAGGGGGGGCCTATTAACGATTTTCGAGGGAGATGCCCCCATAAGGCCGTAGACCTCCCACTCGGGCATGCCGCGGCGCGTGGTCCAACCGGGGCTCGACGCGCTGGCCGCCGAGCGCCAGTTCGTGAAGACGCTCGGCGGTTTCGTGCTGGGGATCGCGGGCGCCGAGCTCGTCACGCACGAGCGGATCCCTCTCCCGAGGTTCAATTTCGTGGTCGTCGGGGACGTGAGCCTCGAACGAGGGACAGCGTTCTTCGAGCGGGTCCTGGACCACTATTTCCAGCGGGCGCTCCGACCGACGTTCCGTGTCCTGCCTCCCGTCCCCGCTCACCTCGCGAGGGGGCTC
>JAKIWQ010000018.1 GCA_022749935.1 Thermoplasmata archaeon
CGGGTTCCAGGGGATGGTCGCAAGCGTCCTCGGGTCGGGCACGAGGAGCATGTCCGACTCAAAAATTTCCCGGAACCCTCGGACGGACGACCCGTCGAGCTTGGGTACCCCGGAAGTGAACGAGTCCGCGTCCAGGGTGTGAAGGGGGACGTCGACCTGATTGTAGCCTCCGAAGACGTCGGTGTAGAACAACTCCACCCAACGGACCTTGTCCGCCTTCAACTTCGCCAGAATCGCCGGACCGTCGTTCGATTTGGCAGGTGGTTTCACCGGGGACATGGAGCCTCGGCGGGGAACGTATCGAACCGACTACATCAACCTCTGGACGAGAAAATAGGACAAACATCCAGGTTGGAACACAAAGTCGTTATCTTTGACAACTTTTATCCCGGTCCATGCGTCGTACGTCCAGCCTGGACGACCTCGACCGGGACCTGCTGGTCGAGCTGAACATCGACGCGCGGCGGAGTCATCGTGAGATCGCGCATCGCCTCAAGGTCTCCCCGACGACCGTGAGCGCCCGGATCGGGCGGCTGGAAGCCCAGGGCGTGATCCGAGGGTACATCCCCCTCCTCGACGACGAGCAGCTCGGCTGGGACCTGTGGGCGGTCATCGGCATTTGGATCTCCAAGGGACGGCTGCGGGAGGTCGAGGAGCGTCTCGCCCGCGACCCGCACGCCTACGCCATCTACGACGTGACCGGGGACAACGACGCCCTCCTCATCGGCCGGTTCCGGGACCGAAGGGACCTCGACCGCTTCGTGAAGCACATGCTCCAGGACCCCTATGTCGAGCGGTCGAACACGCAGGTCGTGCTCAACCGAGTGAAGGAGGACCGACGCGTGCACGTTGCCGCCCGCGGGTCGGACGTCGCTCCTCCGGAGTGAGCGGCTCCCTTCGTTCCGGGCCGGGCCTCCGCGACCCTCGTCCCCACGCCGGGCCGGGGCAACGGCTAAGAAGCGTTCCTCCCATCGCAGGAATCGAGGTCGACCATGGACTGGGGGCTCGCGAACCGGATCGGTCGAATGTTCTCCCCGTCGAGTGGGAACACGGTCATGCTCGCAGTCGACCACGGCTACTTCATGGGCCCGACACACCGCCTGGAGGACGCGCGGGCGACCATCGTGCCGCTCCTCCCGCACGCGGATGCGCTCGCGCTGACCCGGGGGATCCTTCGGCGCACCGTTCCGCCCCAGACGTCCACGCCGATCGTCCTCCGGGTCTCGGGAGGCGTCACCATCCTGCACGAGGACCTCTCCCACGAAGCCATCACCACCTCGATGGCCGAGGCGACCCGATTGAACGCGAGCGCCATCGCGCTGAGCGTATTCGTGGGAGCGCCGCACGAACACGAGTCGCTCGTCCACCTCGGGGACCTCGTCAACGAGGGCGAGGCGGTCGGTATGCCGGTGATGGCGATCACCGCCGTCGGCAAGGAGCTCGAGAAACGGGACGCCCGCTACCTGGCGCTCGCCTGCCGCGTCTCCGCCGAGCTCGGCGCCCACCTCGTGAAGACCTACTACTGCGAGAACTTCTCGAAGGTCGTGGAAGGGTGCCCGGTCCCCCTCGTGGTCGCCGGGGGTCCGAAGCTCGACAGCGACCGCGCGGCGCTCGAGCTCGCGCGCCACGCGATCGACGAGGGAGCGCACGGGATCGACATGGGCCGCAACATCTGGCAGTCCGACCACCCGGTCGCGATGCTGAAGGCGCTGCGGACGATCGTCCATCAGAAGGCGACGGTCTCGGAGGCGCTCGACGTGCTCACCACCGAGAAGAACCTCCACCACCCGGTGACGGTGCCCGCGATCGCCTAGCCCATCGGCGGCCTACTCCGTCCCCGGGCGGGTCTCAGCAAGGAACGCCCGGGCGTCGAACGGCGCACCGGTAAGTTTCCGGAGCCGCGTCGTCCAGTCGAACGACGTCCCCTCCCGCATCCAGTGCCGGAGGAGCCAGGGACCGACCCTTCGGTTCGGCCAGAGCGGGCCGCCTACCTCCGCGAGAACCGCGCGTCGGAGGGCCGACCCGAACAGGGTCGCGAGGAAGTAACTCGGCGAGTAGAGCGGGAGTTCGACCGAGAACCCGTCGGCGAAGGAGAGCGGCTCATGGGGATCGTATCCGAACAGGCGGCGCTCCAATCGCTTCGCCACTTGCTCCGACCCGCGAGGGCCTTCCTCGTAGAGCGCGAGCTCACGGGAGATCCAGACGACGTTCCAAGCGGTGTTGTAGAGGGTGCTGCGTCGGACCGAGGCGACAGCGGCCCCGACCTGCTCCCGGGAGAGCCCCGGCCGCGTCCGGAGCCACGCCTCGGTCGCAGCGATCTGCTCGAAGAACCCCCCCTCCCCTTCGGACATCGCGGCGAACCCGGGTACGTGTTCGTGCCAACGAAGGAGGTGGGATGGCTGGCGAACGGCCCCGGATGCGACCGCGTGCCCGACCTCGTGAAAAAGGATTCCGTACCGCTCCCACCCCCCTTCGGGATGGACGACGACCCGCACGTCTCGCGGGGGGTCCGGAGCGAGCGAGATCCCGCCAGCAGCGAGGTCGTGGAGGTCGACGCGGAACCGGAGGAGGGAGGACGGGATCCCCCACGCCCTCACCCCGCGGAGGACGGCCGGCAGCATTCGGTCGCCCGGGAAGGCGGCCGTGGGCATCGGCGCCCGGAGCTGCTGGGCGTAGAGGGCGTCCCAGGGGTACCAGCTGCGCTCGCCCGTCGCGGCCTCGAACTCCTCGCGCGCACGGCCCATTTCGTCCGGAACCCAGCGGGTCGCTGCCTCCATGAGCTCGCGCAACCGGGCGACCGAGAGGCCCTCCGCCGCGAGCCGGTACTCGGGAAACGACCGGAACCCGAACTCCCGGGCTCGAGAGTTCCGAAGCGCGACGAGCCCGGCCAACGCGGGCTCCATCGGTCGGAATAGGGACTCCTCCCCCCGCCAGGCGGCCTCCCGTTGGGTGCGGTCGGGGTTCGACCGCAGGATCTCACGCAGCACGCCACGGCCGCTTCGGCGACCCTTCCACCTCGGGTGGAACGCGGAGGTACGGCGTACGAGGGGGTCGCGGAGGCGTACGATCTCCGGCGCCTGCTCGATCTGGACCTCCAACGTCGTGCGGACCAGGAGCTCTGCTCGGCGCCGGTCGGACGGTAAGGCGAGCTCGCGCATCGCGGAGCGAAGCTGCTCGGTGAGGCCTGGCTCCGCCAGGAGGGCGAGCCGTCGGCGCTGCAACGACGCGGCGCCCCGCGTGGCCCGACCGGTCGCTTGCCGCCACTCGACCCCTAGGATCGCCCGATCGAGAGGCGCCAGGCGTCGCTCCAGGGCGATCACGCGGTGGAGGGCCGCCGACCGAGCCCCGGACCGCGCCACCATGCGAGGCGCAAACCCCGAGGGCCATTTATCCTCCGGTCGGCGGGGCCTCCGCAGCCTCAGGCTCTTAATGGTCCGTGGGTACGGGCCTGCGCGCGGGGATTGCCAAGCTTGGCCAAAGGCGCCAGATTCAGGGTCTGGTCCCGTAGGGGTTCGGGGGTTCAAATCCCTCTCCCCGCATTCCCAATATTCGAACCGCCGTGCATGGCAACCTCCCCCTCGGACACTCCCTCGAATCCACCGACCCAGGGCTCGGACTTCTGGGCGAGTGCGGCAAGTCCATGATAGTCATTTAAACCAGCAGCTCCATAGAGCTGACGATCATGGCGTCGGACCGGCTCACTACGATTCCCGTTCGTGCCTCGACGCGAGCCGAGTTGGAACAACTCAAAACCGGCGGCCAAAGCTACGATGACCTGATCCGGGAAATCCTGGAGGAGCTGGAGTCACGGGATCCGTGGTATGACGAGATGGAGCGAAGAGTCGAGGATTGGCGCTCGGGCAAGGTCAAGCCGGAACCGATCGAGACACTGCGCGCACGAGATCTCCGCTCGCGCAAACCCGGCAGCCACTGATGCTCCACGAGGTCGTCCGGGACCCCCGGTTTGATGCGGAATTTTTGACGTTGCCGTACCCCGTTCGCGACGCGTGTTGGCGTGTCCTGAGCGCCCTGCGGCGTCGGCCTTTCGTGCCGGGCGTCGGATTTCAGGTGAAACGACTGCGGCGAACGAGCAAGGCGGAGGCCTGGGTGGCCCACTTCTACCGCAACCAGTATCGAATGCTCTACGTCGTCGACGGGTCCGTCCTGGTAGTCTTCGGCATCGGAGAGCGGCCGGGATTCTACAGCCGTCTTGACCGTCTGCGAGGGACGTCTCGCAGATCCCGGTGAGGAGATGTCCGAGCAGCGACCTCGGAGAAGAATCGTTCGGGAAAGCGAACTCGACCCAGTCTCCCGCGGAGGCCGTCTCCATCGGGGGCCCGACTTCGCGAACGATCTCGGATCCAACCGGTTGGACTCGATGGCCCCGTGCGGTCCCCGCCGTCATCTTGATACTTAGCCCCGCCTCCCCGATTGCCTCAGGATTCGACCGTGGACGTGGCCCGAAACGCGCGAAGGTCGCCACGGGATGCTTGATTCGCAGGCCGAGGACCGAAATCTCATGACCCCAACGAAGCCGGTCGAACCCCCACCGCCGACGGGTTTTCAAGTGAAGCGGGGGCTGACCGCCGGGCGGCACCCCCTCCTCGTGGTCTTCCCGGGACTGAACCGTCTACCTCCCTTTCGGAAGTACCCCCTCTCACCCCGTGCCCGGCGGACGCTCGCCACCACCACCGAGGTGGAGATCGCACCCCGCAAGGGGGAGTGGATGTACGTCGCGCCTCATGTGAAACCGGTGAACGCCGACCCCCGGTGGAGGCCAGTGGTGACCGACGGGAACTGCGTGGTCGTCAGCCGAGAACACTTGAGAAAGAGTCCGGCGCTCGTGCTCTACCTCGACATCATCCACGAACTCCTCCACGTTGTCCAGCGGAATCTTGGGCGGGAACTGTGGGATGAGACGTATTCCTACGTGAACCGCCCCACCGAGCTGGAAGCCTATCAACTGGCGGTGGACGAGGCACGAAGGCTCGACATCCCCGACGCGTTCTTGCGGGAGTACCTGAAGGTGCAGTGGACCAGCCCGAGCGAGCACCGACAGCTGTTGAAAAACCTCGGGGTTCCCACGGCCGCTCGGCGCCGGGCGTGAACCTCCCCTCACCCTTCGGCTCCGGCGAAGGGGGAACCCCCGTCTCTCAGCCTTTCCTGGGGGGCTACGTCCTCGGTAGGCCCGTGGTCGACTCCCTTGCGCCCCCGGGAGGAACCGACCCTCCTCGCCCTGGAATCTCCTGGGAAACGTACTCCATGATCCTCCGCAAGTTCTCCTCGGCAGGGTGGACGGTGTCGACCGAGAGGAGCGGTTCATTCCACGGGTGGTACTCTCGGTGGACTACTTCCTCCCACGTAGGCGGCGGAAGGGGCGGGGTCGGGGCCGCACGGGTCTCGACCCGTTTTCGGTGCGCGACCGGATCGGAGCAGACGACCTCGACTGTGAACCGTTCCGAGTGGATCTCCCTCGCGAGCTCTCTCCACATCTGTCGCGCAGGCTCGACCCCGTTCACCGCATCGATGACCACGTCCCTCCCCATCGACAGGTGGTCCGTGGCGACGGCGCACGCTCCAAGGTAGGCGGCCAGGCCGGTCTCAAACGACTGCGGCAATCCCGCCTTCAACATCGACGCCTCCAGGGTGTCCACTCGGAGCCAGACGGCCCCGAGGCGCTCGGCGATGAGTTGCGCGAGGGTCGATTTACCGGACCCGGGGAGTCCGGCGAATACAACGAGCCTCGGTCGGTCTTTCACGATGGGCCGACCTTCCCCGTGGTTGCCCAGTTCCCCTGCTTGAGCGTTTGGTCCTACGCCCCAACCGAGACTCCCGGCGCACGAGCGACGAGCCGGTGAGAATCGACCTTTGTGCATGACGGTTCCGCTCCACTTCGGACCGAACTGGGGTGAGATTAGAGTGTCATTCGGACCGGATTGCGGCCTACCCATATGGCCAGCGAGCCGGATGGGCTCCTGCCATGAAGCGACCCAACCCTCTTTGGTTGATCCCGGTGACAACAGCGCTCCTGCTGCTCGTGCCGGCCGCCGTGTCCGCCGCGCCGTTGACCGCGCCCCCGATCCTGGCTCCCCATGGTGCCGGTGGGGCGGTGTTCACGATGTCGAACGCCGTCGCCGGCAACCATGTGATCGCCTACCGGATCGGTACGGGTGGCGCCCTCCTTCCCGCCGGCTCGTACACGACGCACGGCCTGGGGAGCGGGGTCAGTCTTGCCGACCAGGGGGCCCTGGTGCTCACCGCGGACCATCACTGGCTCCTGGTCGTAAATGCGGGCAGCCACTCGATCTCGGTCTTCGGGGTCAACCTCCTCGCCTCTGGACCTCTTCTGACGTTTGCCGACCAGACGCACTCCCGCGGACAGGTGCCCGTCAGCCTCACCGTTCACGGCTCGCTCGTCTACGTGGTGAATGCTGGCGACTCGACTCGGCGGGGCAATATCGCAGGGTTCCAGCTAGGAACCAGCGGTGAGCTCACCCCGCTCGCGGGCTCGCGCCAGCCCTTGAGCACCCCTACTCCCACCGGTCCGGCGGAAATCTCGTTCAACCCAAGCGGGAGCGTGCTCGTCGTCACCGAGAAGAACACGAATGTGATCGATACGTACGTGGTCAACTCGGGCGGACTCGCGCAACCCCCCACGGTGACGCCTTCGATCGGGACGACTCCGTACGGGTTCGCCTGGGGCCGGGGCGGCACGCTCATCGTGAGCGACGCCGCGAGCGGCGCACTCTCCTCGTACACCGTCACCTCGACGGGCACGGTAACCGGAGTGAGTGGACCGGTCGGGGACAACGGGACCGCAGCCTGCTGGGTGGCCGTGGCCCATGGAGGCGCCTGGGCGTACACATCGAACGCGCACAGCAACACGATTTCGACGTACGTCGTCGGGACCGGAGGGACGCTCTCCCTGCTCAGCGCCGTCGCCGCCACGACCGGCGCGGCGGATACGGATCTGGCCGTCGGCGGTTCCCATGGCCACTATCTGTTCGTCTACGACGCCGGTGCGGGCGAGATCGAACAGTTCGCTATCGGGTCGACGGGGGGCCTCACGCTCCTCTCGGCGGTCTTCTCGCTGCCCGCGACCGCGGAGGGGCTCGCGGCGTTCTAGGGGAGAACTCCCGACCCACTATGGGGGGGTACGGTTCATAAGGTGTGGAAGGCTCGGCCGGCGGGATCCATGAGCCCCGGCTTCCATTCCCTCATGTGGTACCTCCTTTTCGGCACTCGGGGAGGTCCGAATCGCCGGCGGATCCTCGACGAACTCCTTCTCTCCCCGGCCAACGCGCACCAGCTGGCCGGCACGCTCAACCTCGACTACCGTACGGTCCGCCACCACCTCCGCCTGCTCGAACGGAATGGGGCGGTCGCCCGGCCGGTGGGGGACGCCTACGCGACCCCCTACGAGCTCGCCCCGTCGGCGACGGCCTACCTCGAGACTCTCGACGACGGGCGGTTGACCCGCGAGGCCCCCGGTGCGGCGCGACTCGGACGGCGGGCGGACCGACGAGCCATCCCGGGGTCGGCAGGAGGGCTTCGGTGAGCGACCTCCTGATGGAAGCGAGCGTCATCCTCGGCGTCATCAGCATCGCCCTCGCGGGGTGCCTCTTCGCGCTCTACCGCCGCCTCTACGCCCACACGCGAACCGGGTTCGGCTTGGCTCTCCTCATCTTCGCCGGGGCGTTCGTCGTCCAGAGCGCGCTCACGGTGTACTCGTACCTGACCACGATGTCGCTCATCCCCGGCTCGTTCGCTCCCTTCCTGTTCCTCATCGGACTGTTCGAGGCCACCGGTCTCGGCGCGGTCGTCTGGACCGCGTCCCGCTGAGTCGCGCAGCCCAGGGATCCTCTCGGTTCCCTCGTCGACGGGCGGGGCGGCTCCGCGGGGAAACTCGACCCGGGTCGACTCGTCGTTTCTCGGCCGAGAAGCGGGGTCGGGGTGGGGTTCTCCAATCCGCACTAATGCGCATCTTGAAATAGTTGGGCCACGAAAGAAGGTACACTCCCTCCTTCTCCGCTTCGGCGGTGGAATTTGTGACCGACCGCACTCCTCCAAGGGCGACCGCAGGTTGGATTGTCCTGGCCATCCTCGTCGCGAGCTCCCTCTCGGTCCTCACCACGAGCGGGCTCGGGGAGGCCCATCCGTCTCTCGCTCTCGCGGGACCCTCGGTCCCGGCTTCCGTTGCGTCCGGCCCGATTGCCCCCCCGAGCGGGGATCTTCGAACGCTCGCCTCCCTTGCGTCCCACCCCCGACCCAGCGAGATCACGTCGGGGATGGGTTGGGAGGGAGTCGATTACCGGGACACGTGCGCCACCTGTGTCCCCGCCGATCCCCAACTCGGCGTCGGGGCCGGGTATGTCTTCGAGATGACCAACGGCACCGACCGCATCTGGCTCATCAACGGGACGCAGGTCGCGAACCAGAGCCTCGATGCGCTCTTCGGGGCCGGTAGCGACCAGCTCACGCACCCCGAGGTCCAGTTCGACCCCACCTCCCTTCACTGGTTCATCTCGGCCAATGATGTGACCACCGACCAGATCCGGTTCGGGGGAAGCCTCACGAGTGACCCGATGGGGAGTTGGAACGTCCAGTCGTTCACGCCCGGTTCCGGGTCGGTCGTCGAGCAACCGCTCCTCGCTGTCGACGGGGTGGCCCTAGTCGTCACGACCGACGTGTTCGCCACCAACGGCTCCTTCGAGGGGGCTCAGGTCTGGGCCGCGAACAAGTCGGACCTGATGGACGGGGGCGCCGTCCGCCAGGGCGCGGTCGACGCTCCGGACCCGTCGGCCCGGGCGCTCGTCCCCGCCAATCCTCTCGGTTCCTCAGTAACGATCTACCTGGTCGACGACGGGCCCGCAGCGAACAACTCCCTGCACCTGTACACCGTGACCGGTTCCCCTCCGGGTACGACCACCCTCACGGGACCGACCAACTTCTCCACGAACATCGCCGCGCCACCGAACGCGGTTCAGCCGGGGACGACGAACCTCGTGAACGTCGGCGACGCGCGGGTCGCGAGCGCCACCTGGCGTTCGGGAACTCTCTGGGCGGTAGGGACCGGTGCGTGCACTCCCGCGGGGGATTCCCAGGTCCGGTCGTGCCTCCACCTCTGGGAGGTCGCTACCGCGACGAGCACCCTGGAGCAGGACTTCACCTGGAGCTCGGGCGCGGGGACGTACGATTTCGACCCCGCGGTGTCGATCGCGGTCCGCGGGGACCTGGCCCTCGTGTTCGGAGAATCCTCGGCGTCGCTCTACCCGTCGTTCCTGGCATCCGGCCAAGGGGTCACCGACGCGAGTGGCACCCTCGAGAGCCCCGTGACCCTGCACAACGGGACCGGGCCGGACAACTCCTCCACCGCCTGTTCGGGCGGAATATGTTCGTTCGGGAGCGGTTTCTCGATCGCGTTCACGCCCTCGACCAACGTCCACCTCTGGGCCGTGGGGGAATACGGACCCCGGAACGGTTCCGCGGATTCCTGGAAGACGTGGGTGAACCAGGTGGCCGCCTGGGCCTCCGTCCCGGTCACCTTCACCGAATCCGCCCTCCCGACCGGAACGCTCTGGTCGGTGACGGTGAACGGCGAGGTCGTCAGCTCGACCAATTCGACGCTCACCATCGCGGAGGTGAACGGGTCGTACAGCTACTCGGCCCTCACGCCGATCCCGGGCGGGGCCGGAGTCCGGTACGTGGCCGCTCCGTCGGCCGGTTCGTTCACGCTGAGCGCGAAGACCTTGGTGGTGACCATCAGCTACGTCCAGCAGTTCCAGCTGAGCACCTCCACTCTTCCGGTAGCGGACGGTCTCGTCTTCCCCGGCGCCGGCTGGTTCAACTCGACCTCCACGGTGTCCCTCAGCGCGCTGGCCAGCTCGGGCTGGCAGTTCGCTTCCTGGGCAGGCACCGGAGCCGGGTCCTACTCCGGCCCCAATAATCCAGCGAGCGTCGTGATGGGGGCGCCGATCGCGGAGGTGGCTCACTTCTGGGAGTCGGCCACGTACCCCGTCACGTTCTCCGAGTCGGGACTTCCCACGGGGACCCCATGGACCGTCACGGTGAATGGGGTCTCGAACGGGGGGAGCGGCTCGTCCCTGCAGTTCAACGAACCGAACGGGACGTACTCCTTCACGAGCCTCACGCCCATCCCGGGCACCGACCGGACCCAGTACGTCGCCTCCCCGACCTCCGGAGCGTTCGACCTCTCCGGCGTCGGAACGTCCGTGGACGTCGCGTACCTTCCCCAGTTCCAGTTGGCCGCTTCCCCCACCTCTCTCGGGCTCGGCGTGGTCAACCCCTCGGGAGGATGGTTCTCCGCCGGGGCGTCCGTCAACCTGAGCGCCCTCGCGGGACCCGGCGAGCTGTTCGTCGGGTGGAGTGGTTCGGGGAGCGGCTCGTACACCGGCGCGGCGAATCCGGCACCGGTCGTCATGGACGCCCCCGTGACCGAGGCGGCCCACTTCGCTCCCACGGTGACCTACCCGGTGACCTACACCGAAACCGGACTCCCCGCCGGCACTGCCTGGACGGCCACCACCAACGGGGTCCCGTCGTCGACGGCCACGTCCTCGATCGTCTTCAATGAACCGAACGGGAGTTACTCGTTCGGCGCACAAACCTCGTTCTCCGCGATCAACGGAACGGCCTACACGGCGACCCCCGCGTACGGCGCGTTCGTCCTCGCGGGAAGCGCGGTCCACGAGGCGATCCAATTCAGCCCGTCGGAGGCGAAGCCAACCTCCCCCGGCGCGGCGACCGGAACCGCTGCCCCGAGCGGAGTCCCGATCTGGGTCTTCGGAGCCGCGCTCGCCGCGCTCCTCATCGTGATCGCGATCCTCGCGGCCTTCTCGCTGCGCCGACCGGGCCCACCCTCCGGTCCGACTCCGGCCAGCACCGTCCCGGCACCTCGGCCCGAGTGGGACGAAGGCGCCTGACGACCGGGAACCACATCGTCCCTCGGAACGGCGGGGCCCGACCCGGTCCTCCGCGAACTCCTCGCTTCATCGAACCTGCCCGAGGGCTTCTAAATAGAACAGTGCGGTCGCCGCAACGATGGCCCCGCGTCGACCCCGCCGACCCCGTCGGCGTTCCCCCGCCCGGGCGGCGGTTCGGCCTCCGCCCCCCGCGGTGACCGCCTCACCGGTGCGCCACGCCCTACGACTGGCCGAACCCCCCCATTCCCACATCGTCTGTCGAAGTTGTGGTCGCATCGCGGCCGTCGACCTGAGCGACGGGGAGCGTCAGCTGCTGATCGCACTCGCGTCTCGTCACCCCGATGGATGGACCGTGGACGGGATCGCCTTCTCGCTCACGGGCTCCTGCGCGCGGTGCCGCGAAGGGTCGCCGGCGTGAGCGGATACTTCCTTGCGCCCCGGATCGCGTGGGGCACCGGCGCGCTCGAGCAGGTGAGCAGCCTCGGCCTTCGACAGGCGTTCCTCCTGGTCGACCCGAACGTCGCCCGACGCGACGGTCATCGTCGTCTGGTCGAGGAACTCGCGAAGTCGGACACGGCGACGACCGTGGAAGTCGCCTCGGAAACGTCGAACGACATCCCGGACATCGACCGGCGGTTTGACCAGCTCCGTCCCCACCCTCCCGACGCGCTCCTCGGGGTCGGCGGGGGTCGGACGATCGATGCGGTGAAGGCCCTCGGGTTCCGTTTCGAACGTCCCGACCTGTCGCTGGCCGCGATGCCCGCATTGCTCGATGGACCGACGGAATCCCCTCCCCGCGTGATCGCGGTGCCGACGACCAGCGGGAGCGGAGCCGAGGCGTCCTGGACGGCAGACCTCCGGAATGCGGATGGCGCACCGGTCGAGGTCGCCCATCGATCCCTCGTCCCAGAGTGGGCGATCGTGGATCCGGAGTTTGCGGCCGGACTTTCCCCCGACCGCGTGATGGACGGTGCGGTCCAGTCGCTCGCGCTCGCCACGGAGGCGTTCCTCTCCGCGTGGTCGAACCCGTTCTCCGACGCCCTCGCGGTCGACGCGGCCACGACGATCGTCCAGCGTCTCGCCCATGCGATCCGGTGGAGCGACGACCCGGACGCCCGCTCGGCCCTCCACTACGCGGCCACATCGGCCGGGCTCGCCGCCTCGAACGCCCAGCGGGGATTGGCGCACGCATTGGCTCGCGCGCTGGAACGCCCGACGGGGCTCCCCTACGGACGGCTCCTCGGGATCGCGTTACCGAGTGTGCTCGACTTCGACCACCCGTCGGCCCGGGAGCGCCTGGAGATCCTCGGCCGATCGGCCCGCGCCTCGGAGGAGAACGGCGCGACCCCGTTCGCCCAACGGGTCCGGCGACTCCTCGACCAACTCCACTTCCCCGCGACCGTTCGGGCCGCCGGGGTCCCGCTCGACGGGTGGGACGACCACAGAGCGGCGGTCGTCGCTCTGACCCTCCGATCCCCGGCCGCGCTGGCCAATCCCCGGGTCGCCTCCGCGGCGGAGGTCGGGTCGCTCCTCGACGGAATCGTCGGGCGCTAGGTCGAGGCCGCGCGTCGGGCCGGCGTTTCGCTCACGGGCGGCGCCTGGGGCGGCGTGAGGTCGATCGGACGGCCGGCCATCTCGACCGCGCGGTCGATGGCGATCTCCGCGAGGTCGCTCGCGTAGTAGGCGCTCCGCTCGAGGCTCTCCAGCACGTAGGCGAGCCCGATGGCGAGGCGTCCTTGCTTGGTCGCGATCTCATGCAACACCTTGTCCCGGAGTCGGGAGAGCTCCTTGGCGGAATCGAGTACGGCGTTCGCCTTCTCCATGTCCCTCGTGTCAAGGCTGACGAGCGCATCGGCGAGGGCGGTCGCCGCTCCCTCCGCCATGCGGTCGAGCTCGGCCGCTAGGCGCTGGGGCGTCCGTTCCTTCCCGAGGATCGAGACCGTCTCGGCGATCCGCACCGCGTGGTCGGCGATCCGTTCGAGCACGCGCGACGCGAGGAGGAAGGTAGAGCACTCCGGAAGCGTGAGGTCGAGGGTCGCGAGCACCCGCGCGTCCCGCAACGCGGTCGTCACCTGTTTCTCGAGGAACCAGTGGAGCCGGTCGACCTCCCAGTCCCGCTCGACCACGTCCTTGGCGATGGAGGCGTCCCGAGCGCGGAACGCGGCCATGGCGTCGGTCTGCATCGCCCGTACCATCTGGTGCATCCGTCGGATGACCGAGGGGATGGGGAGCGGGTTCGGTCCCACGACGTCCTGGAGCACGACCGCTTCCGACGTCTCCTCGAGGATCTCGGGGCCGATCATCCGTTGGGCGAACCCCCGGATGACCTCCCGGGTCCGCGCGCTCATCCGCCCGTCGGTCCGGATCTCGAGGAGCGGGTAGCCGGCGATGTACTCCGCCACCAACCGTCGGAACAAGTGTTCCTGGTCGATGGTGTTCGTCACCTGGACGACCCTCCGCTCCCCCTCACCGGCGGTGGCCGCCTCGGGAAACACGGTCATGGACCCGTCCGCCCGCGGCGTGAAGTAGAGGACGTCACCGGCCCGAAGGCCCCGTGCGAGGACCCAGTTCTTCGGAAGGGAGACGATGAACGTCGACCCTCCCGTCTTCTGGATCCGACGACCGTGGAATCCGCCGCTCGCCCGCATGGTGCGAACGGTCGGACTCGTGGCTATCTATATAGCACTCCCTAGTCGGGCCGCACCTACAGTGCCGGCCTGGCCCACCGGAGGTCGACCGGACGCCCGTCCGCTCCGCGTCCCTAAATACTCAGGACGAGGGTGATGACCGGTTCCGCATGGTCGAACCCTCCGGCCGTCGGTTCTCCTTCGAAGGCCGCTCCCGCACCGCTCAACCGGGCGAGACGCTTCTCGACTCGCTCGTCCGGGACGGTCTTCCGAACCTCCAGCGCTCCCCCCGGTACCATCGCCCTCGGGCCCCGTTCTGTGGGATCGGTCAGTGCACGGGATGTCTCGTCCGGGTGAACGGCCGGCCGAATGTCCGCGCGTGCCGCTACCTTCCCCTCGACGGCGACCGGGTCGTCACCGAGAATGCGTGGCCGTCCCGCCGGTTCGACCTCCTGGCGAGCTTCGACGTGCTCTTCCGGAACGGGATCGATACGCTGCACGGGTTCCGGCGACCGGCCTTTGCCACTCCCCTCTTCCACCGGGTCGTTCGACGGCTCGCGGGGTACGGTCAACCCCCGACCGGGGAGAGCGCGGCCGCGCTCTCGGGCCCGCCGGACGTGCGAGAGGTCGACGTCGCCATCGTCGGCGCGGGCCGGAGCGGACGGGCGGCCGCGGCCGCGCTGGTCGCGGCCGGCGTCCATCCGCTGATCCTCGAGCGGAGGGCCGAGACCCCACCCCTCCCCGGCGCGGTCGTGCTGGCCGCGACGACCGCCACTTTCCTCCCACCGCGGACCGGCGGCCCGGAGGGCACGTTCGAGATGCTCGCCTACGGCGAGCCCGCCCAAGGGGTCCTCGTACGGGCCCGCCGCGTCATCGCGGCGACGGGGAGCTACGATGCCTCGCTGCTGTTCGAATCGAACGACCGGCCCGGCATCCTCACGGGGGATGCGGCCCTCGAGCTGACGCGGCGCGGCCGACCTCCCCCCTTCCATCGGGCGGTCCTCTTCGGGTCGGGAGATCGGGCCCGCACTCTCGTCGAGCGGCTGGGGGACCATGTGAGCGCGATCGTCGCTCCCGGGGAGATTCCGCCGGAGCTCGTGAGCGCCGCGACTCAGGCGGGGATCCCTCTGTATCCCCGTTCCCTCCTCCGCACGGCCCAGGGGCGCACTCGGATCCGGTCGGTGACGGTCCAGTCCCGAGGACAAGGTACCCCGGCGACCCTCGAATGCGATGCTCTGCTGCTCGCCCACCGGCGCCTCCCGAACGGTCAATTGTTCTTTCAGGCCGGCGCCCGGATGAGCTGGCGGGCCGGCACGGGCGCCTACTATCCGGTGGTCGGAGAAGACGGCGCGACCAGCGTCCCCGGACTCTGGGCGATCGGTTCGGCGTCCGCTGCGCTCGGGGCCGCTTCGGTCGGGAGCGGCGAACGCGTGGCCTCCGCGCTGACGGGAGGCTCGGTTCCCGTCGCTCCGCTCGACCGGGTCCGCCCGGACGGACCGAACGAACTCGAAGGGTACTACCGGGAACTCCTGCGAGCTCCCCGAACCGGGCGCTGGATCGCGTGTCCGTGCGAGGACGTACTTCTCGGGGAGGTCGAGGAAGCGACGCGCAACGGCTACCGCGGTATCGAGGTCGTGAAGCGATACACCGGCCTCGGCACCGGCCTCTGCCAGGGGCGCTACTGTCTCCCGGATGGCCTCCTCCTCCTCTCGATCGCCGAAGGTCGTCCGCCGACGGAGGTCGGGTACATCACCCAACGGCCTCCCGTTCACCCGACCCCTCTCGCCGCCCTCGCCGCGCTCGATGCGTCGGTCTCCGCGCCGGAGGGATCGTGAACGGTCCGCGTCGGTCGGAGTACGCCGTCGCGATCGTCGGCGCCGGGATCATCGGGTTGTTCACCGCCTACCACTTGGCCCGTGCCGGCGTGGGCCCGATCCTCGTCCTCGACCGGGGATTCCTTTCCTCAGGGGCGAGCGGCCGCAACGGCGGAGGCGTCCGGCAACAGTGGGAGACCCGCGCGACCGTCCGGCTCGCCCGGGAGTCGGTGGCGTCGTACCGTCACTTCGGGCGCGACTTCGGGTACAACATCTGGTTCCGGCAATCCGGATACCTCTTCCTCGCCGAAACGAACGCCGACCTCGACCGACTCCGCCCCGTGCACGAGCTCGTCCGCTCCGAAGGACTCCACTCCCGGGTGCTCGACCCCCACGGCGTGGGCCGGCTGGTACCGGGGATCGCGCCCGGGGCCGTCGTCGGAGGCACCTACCTGGCCACCGACGGGATCCTGTACCCGTTCCCCGCCGTGTGGGGGATGTACGAGGCGGCCCGCGGTCTCGGCGTGGAGATGGCCCTCGGCCTCGAGGCCGTCGGCGTCGCGACGCGGGACGGGCGAGTGAACGGCCTCCGGACCTCGCACGGTTCGATCGCGACGCCCAAGGTCGTGAACGCCGCGGGCGGATGGTCGGGGGATTTCTCCGGCGCGGCCGGGCTCGAGGTGCCGAACCGGGCCACCCGCCACGAGATCCTCGCGACCGAACCGATGAAACCGTTCCTCGACCCGATGGTGGTCCGACCGTCGGACGGCCTCTACTTCAGTCAGACGATGCGGGGCGAGATCGTGGGGGGTCTCACGCTCCGGCACCCGCCGGGCGCGGACCGGGGCATGGCGAGTTCGGCCGCCTTCCTGCCCCGGATGGCGAGCGCCCTCTCCCGCCTCATCCCTCGTCTTGGCGCGCTGGGCGTGCTCCGCGCGTGGTCCGGGTTCTACGACGACACGCCGGACGGCCTCCCGATCATCGGGGAGGACCCTCGACTCCCGGGGTTCTACCACGCCAACGGGTTCGGCGGGCACGGGTTCATGCTCGCGCCAGCGGCGACCCGACGAGTCGCCCGGACCGTATTGGGAGAGCGGACCGACCTCGACCCGTCGGTCTTCGGGCCGGGGCGATTCACCGGTCCGGCCCCACCCTCCTCGGTCGAACGTCTTCAGCTCGGCTGACGACCGAACGCCCGGCCGCCAGCGTATTGTCCCCGTCGTCGGGTGGGACGGTCGTGATCGGCCAGTTCCCCTGGGAACCGTTCCCACAGGACGAGCCGGAGCCCAAGGGGCCGGATCCGATCCACCGCACCGCGTACCAGTCCGCCCTCACCGCGGCCGATGCGTACCGGTCCGTGCGGCTTGCCCTGCGACGGGAGGACGGGGTGGTCCGCGTCGGGAACCGGTTCGTCGCCGAGGAACGGTACCGACAGGTGGCGTTCATCGCGCTGGGGAACGCGGCCCCCTCGATGGCCCTCGCCGCCCTCCACGCGCTCGGGGACCGATTGACCCAGGGGTTCCTCGCCGGACCGGAGCCGGTGCCGGGTGAGATCCCGTTCCAGGGCACGGTCGTCCCGCCCGGTCTCCCTGGCTATGTCGGTTCGGAAGGGGTGGTACGAGCCTCGACCGAGATCGCGGAAGGATTGGGTCCGGAGGACCTCCTGCTGCTCCTCGTATCCCCAGGGGCGCTGCGCGCCCTCTGTCGGCCACCGACCGGGGTCTCCGACGAGGAGTTCGGTCGGCTCTTCGCCTCGGCCTCGGCGGCCGGAGCGACCGGACGGGAGGTGGGGCTCCTCGCCCGCACGCTCGGCGAAGGTGGGGTCGGGGGCCGCCTCGCCGCCGCCGCCCAGCGCGTCGACGTCGCCACCTTCGTGGTCGAGCGGGGCGACGGTCCCGGGCTGGTCGGCGGGGGTCCGGTCGAACCGACCTCGAGGGCGGAGCGGACGGAGGCTCGCGCGGTGCTCGATCGGCTCCAACTCACCTCGACGCTGCCCGCCTCCGTTCTCGGCCGGCTCACCGCGGCGGCGGAGGGGCCGGCGATCCCTTCCCGCGTCGCCCGGCCCGTCGTGGTCGCCGCGCCGTCCGACGCGTTGCGGGCCGGCGCGGACGCCGTGTTCGACCGAGGATGGACGAGCCGTCTCGCCTTCCTCGAGATCCGGGAGCCGGCCGTCCAGGCGGCCGAGACGTTCCTCTCGCGTGCCGAGGAGCTCGTCCGCGCGGAGAACCTCACCTCCGAGAGCCGGACGAAGGGGGTCGCGGTGTTCGCGATGACCACCCTCGGGCTGCCGGAGGGCGTGGACGAGGGGCCGGCCCTGAGCGCTTTCCTTGGGCGGGCGGCGACCCTCCTCCGACGCAGGGAGATGAGCGTGGGTCTCTACCGGACCGGGGGCGCTATCGGCGCGACCCCCTTTCCGCCGGCCGCGGTGGTGGGTCCCCCTTCCGACCCGAAGACGAAGGTCCGACCGGGCCGCGCTCGGGCCCTTCCGATGCGACCCGGTATCACCGATGTCGGGGCGCTCGCGGTCGCGCTGTGCGGGCTCCCGAGGGTCGCCGGGGCCGAATCGGCCTAGGCGGTGGAGGAGCTCTCCGGGGGGCGGGGGTCCCGGGATTCGCTCCCGCTCTCAAAGTGTCGTTTCAGGGACATGTACTCCTCAAAGGAGATCTGCCGCCGAGCGCGCACGGCGCCCGCTTGTCGGAGCGTCTCGATCTGGTAGGCACGCAACAGCTCCGGAACGGGACGGGCCCGGTCGGGCGCACGGTCCGCGAGGATCGGCGCCGCCGCGAGCGGAGTGTCCGAAGGGACCGGCACCGGGGTGGGGGCCGGAGCGGCCCGGCGAAGGACGGTCAGGTACTCGGCCAACCGGGCGTGCTCGCCGGCGGTCAGCTCTCCTTCCTCCCGCAACAGGTCGATCAGCTCGCGCTGGCGAGGCCGGTACGTATCCACGAGCTCGGGGAGGTCCCGGTCCGGGCGCAGCGCCGGGGCCGCCGCCAGCGGAGGACCGACCAGGACGTCCAGGTCCGCCCGGAGTCGGTCGAGCGCCTGGGCGAGCTCGGAGGGGGTCGGGCCATCGGAACCCGATTCCACCTCGAACCGGGCCGACAATCGAACCCGTTCTCCGGTCGCGTCGCCGCTCGCGGGACGCTCGACGACCAGCTCGACTTCGCGTCGGCGAACGGGCACGCGTTCGGACGGGCGGGGTCGGAGAAAACGTACTCGCGAGCGGGGCCGGGGGACGGAGGGAGACGAAAGTTTCGTTGAGTTACCCTTGTTTACTTACTTTCATACGGTAACTATAATAAGGGTCGCGAGCATTCAGAGGTGAGAGACGATGGAAGCGACTCGAACTCGTCATCCCGCTGGACTCTCCTCGGCCGGATCGGACGATTGCGACACGTCGGAGAGCCGCGGATTGTGCCCGGTCCTCGCGGCGATCGGAGTGATCGGGACGGAGTGGCGGCTCGCGATCGTCCACCGTCTGTTGGACGGACCGCAACGGTTCAGCGAGATCCTGAAATCGAATTCTCACCTCAACGCCAAGACCCTCAGCGCGACCCTCAAGTTCCTCGAGAACCAGGGCGTCGTGCAACGCACGGTGGTCAGCACCCGGCCGTTCTCGGTCGTCTACTCGCTCACCGAGATGGGTCTCGGGCTCGCCCCGGCGGCCCGCGAGCTCCGTGCCTGGGGCGAGCGGTGGGTCCTCTCCCGAAGCCAGGCGAGCGCGCGCGCCGCGGCCTCGACCCGGCGGCCTCCGGCCATCCAGGGGGAGCTCCCGCGGGTGGTCATCGCCGAGTCCCCGCCCGGCCACGCACGGTAGGCGAACCGAGATCGGCCGGGAGGGAACACCTCCCGAGCGACCGTTCCAGCCCCCCTCCGTCCCTGGCTCAAATAGGGCCCCCGCCGATGGTTCGTTCGCAACCACCCCGGAAGGGTCCCTCCAGATCGCCGCAAGTGGGAGAGCACCGTCTCCCAGGCGTGCGAGGGACCCTTCCATCCCCTTCGTTTCGAGATCTTTCTCGCCATCCCCCACCGTTCGCGGAGGTCGCTCCGAGGTGATTCGGTCGCGACGTCCCGGGGGCATCGAACCCATGGGAATCGCACCGCCCCCGCCGTCCGCACCCTCCTCGGATATCCCGCCCCGACGAGCCGTACCGACGCACCGCCGCGCGAACTCCCTCGACACCCGGGCGACCCCGGCCCCTCGGCGACCCGGACTCACCCTCCGCGTCTCCGCCGCGGGACACCGCTCTCGCCCAACCGCCTAGTGCCGGACGCCACCCCGAAGGAGGCAGGGTCCTTCGCGGTCGTCCCGTTCGAGCGTACGCTCGGCCGGACCGGCTGAGCCGACCTCGACCGGGGCGAGTGCGTCCGCACGGGGCGTCTTCCCGGCGCATCGCCGGACCTCCGCCTCCCCGAGGCCCTCGGCGGTCCGGCCGCGGGCGCGGGCTCTCGGGGAGCGGTGACGGGACTCCGGTCCCGCGGACCTCGCACCCTACGCCCAACTCCTGCCGGCCCGCCGGGAGGAGGGGGGAACTGTGGAACATCTTGAGCAACGCTCAGTCGTCAAACGTCGCCGCCGATCGCGAACCTGTTCGTCGCCGAACGACCCCCGCCCTCCGGCCCATCGGTGCGGTCCGACTACCGATCGCCGGACCGTACCGTCCGTGGGCCCGACTCTACCGGATGCCGGACGGACGCCTCCTCTGGCATGTCCGGTTGTGGGAGCGGGACCGGGCCGTCCCCCACGTCGTGGGAACGGCGACCCTGGTCGCGTTCGCCCGGGGAGCCCGGCTCACGAGCCTCGAGCGGGAGCTCGAACGCCTGGTCCGGATTGCGACCGAAGGACGTCGTGGCGGCGAATGACGTCGCCTCGATCCGCGTGGGGGGGGGTTTCGCCCATCGGCGCCTCGCCTACCGGTCGCTCGCCTACGCGCTCGCCGGGGCCACGCCACCCGCGGGAGCCGTCTTCGAATGCACGGCGGATGACCCGATCCCCCGGATCCTGGTGCGACCCCGTCACCTCCTGGAGGACCCACGAAACCACGTCGCCCCGGAGGGTGGGGCTATCTCGTGCCGACTGGACCCACGCGCGTTCGAGCCCCCCTCGTCCACCTGGGACCGGCTGGGAGTCCTCGTTCCGGCGGGACCGGCACCCCTGCCCCGACTCGTTTCCGGCGGGCTTCCGGTAGCCCACCCCCCGCTCTCCGGCCGGCATCGCGTCGGCGGGTGGGCCGGACTCCAGACCCTCTGGATCCATCCGGGATCGGGCCGGATCCACGTGGCGGTCCGATTCCGAGTCGCCGCCCGGAGCCGCGCCGACCGGGACCGTCTGTTCGACCGGGTGGGAGCCCGCCTGCTCGCCGACTGGGAGCGGGCGACGGGGATCCCGGCGTCCATCCGTCCGCTCCGCCGCTGGGATCGAAGGGACTGGCGACGGGCCGGTGTTCGGTCGCTCCGACAGCCGGTCTGGTCCTCCCTCGACCCGGAAACGACGGAGCGAACGGCCGAACTCGGGTTCCGCGACCTGGAACGCGACGTACCGGGGGCCGGTGGACACACGGTCGTGTTCGGGGCGTCGGGGACCGGCAAGACGACGTGGCTCGCCTCGCGCGCCGTCCGGGCGATCGAAGCGGGCCGGGGGGTCGTGGTCATCGACCTGCACGGGGACCTCGCACCAGCGATCATCGCCCGCCTCACTCCGAGCGCTCGCGGCACGGTGGTCGCGGTCGACGCCGGTGCGCGGCCCGTGGTCGGGATCTCAGGCCTCGCCGGGCCGGAGGATTCGGTCGACCGGATCGCCGGTCACTTCGTCGCCGCCGTCAAACGATTGAGCCCGGACGGTTCCGAGCTCGCGTGGGGGTTCCGGCTCGAGCGGATCTTCGACACCTTCTCCCGCCTCGTCCTCGAATCCGGAGGCACGCTCCTCGACCTCTACGCCCTGCTCACCGACCCCCGCCGACGGGAGGCGGCGCTGTTCGGGGCGCGGAGTGCGAGTACGGTCCGTTTCCTGGAGGAACTCGGACCGATCGTCCGGAGGAATCCGGAGTTCCTCTGGTCGGCCGCCACGCGTCTCTCCAAGGTCGTCCTCCTCCCCGAACTCACCGAGCTCCTCGCCCCGCCGGACGGAGGACTCGAGGTCGAACGGCTGGTTCGGTCCGGTCGGTCGCTCCTCGTGAGGCTCCCCGTAGCGACCCTCGGACCCGAGGCCGCCGGTTTCGCGGCCACCCTGGTACTGGGGCGGATCTACCTCGGGCTCGTCGGGTCGGACGCAACGCCGGGGTCGAGGGGATCGGTCCTCCTGATCCTCGATGAGGTGCAGAGTTTCCCGCCCCGGCTGGTCTCCGAGATCCTCTCGGAGAGCCGCAAGTTCGGGGTCGAGGCGCTCGTTGCGACGCAGTACCCGGACCGACTGGCGCCCGAACTCCGCGGGGCCGCGGCCGGGGCGGCCGGGACGTTCGTGGCGTTCCGCACCCCGCCGGCCGCGACCGGAACGGTCGGCGCGTGGATCGGTCTCCCGCCCTCGGGCGGGGCCGAGGCACTCGCCCGTCTCCCGGTCGGGACCGCGCTCGTCCAGGACCCGGATTCGAGCGCACCGCGCTGGCTGCCCCGAATGGGTCCTCTGCCTCCGGTGCCACCCGCGGGGTGGGGGGACGCGGTCACCCGCACGCGGGAAGAGTTCGGAGCGACGGGGTTCGAGTCGGGCACCGAACCCGACGAGGAGCCGGTCGATCGGCTGCTGCTCGCCATCCTGTCCGCCGAGGAGGCCGGCCATCCGCTCGGCCTGTCGGAGGTCGTCGGCCGGGCCGCCGCCCTCCCGGGCCGGCCGATCGATCCGGCGGAGCTCGAGCGGAGTTGGGTCCGGATCCGGCAGGGGCCGGAGTGCTCCTTCGAGGCGGGAGCCGTGCGCCTCACGGTGGCCGGAGAGCGGCGAGCGGGCCTCGGGGCCCCGACCGGTGCGGCGAGCGAGAGTTCCGAGCACCGGGCCCTGCTCGTCCGGGCGTTTCGGGTGTTCGCACGACACGGCTACTCGATCGAGATCGTGCGGCAGGGACGGTTCGACACGACGTTGCCGGACGCCCTGTTTCGACAGTTCGGGCGGCCGGGGCCGTCCGCGCCCGTCGACGTGGCCCGCACGCTCGACCGGGTCCGCTCCGGATGGGCATGGAGGTGCTTTGGGGGTCGGGACGTCCACCTCGAGGCCGAGGTTTCGGGGGCGCTCCGACCGGAACGGATCCGGCGGGGCTGGCAGAAAGCCGAGGCCCGGGACGCGTTCGCGCTCTTCCTCGTCGGGGACGCGGCCCGCGCGCGTCGCGTCCGCCGGACGCTCCGCACCCTCGGCCTGCGACCCGGCCGGGCCCAGGTCTGGACCCTGAAACCTTAGCGAGGTCGCCGCGGCCCTGGCCGACTCCGGAGGCCGTGGTGGGGGAGAGGCGGTAAGGGTGGCCGTAGGGTGGACACGGCGTGCGTGCGTTCTTCGCCGTGGAGGTCGAACCCGCCCCCGACCCGGCGGCCGTCCGCGGACCGGCCCCCCGGCATCTAACCCTCCGCTTCCTCGGGGAGGTGGACGACCCGGTCGTGACCGAGCTCCGCCGGCGGCTCGGACCGGCGCTCGTCGGAAGGGCGCCGTTTGAGTTCGAGCTGGAGGGCGTCGGAGCGTTTCCCTCGCGGGACCACCCCCGCGTCGTCTGGCAGGGTGTCGGGCGGGGGAGGGAGGAACTCTCCGACCTCGCCCGTGCGGTCCGGGCCGAGGTGGTTTCGGCCGGACTCCCGGACGACCCGGCGCCGTTCGTCGCCCACGTCACTCTCTTCCGCGTTCGGTCGCGTCGCGACCACGAACGGGCGATCGCCCTCCTCGCCTCCGGCGTGCCGATCGTGCCTACGCGCGTCGTACGCGTCGAGGTCGTCCACCTCAAGGAGAGTGCGCGGACCCGAGAAGGGGTGGTCCACCGCACCGTCGCGAGCTTCCCGCTCGCCGGCGTTCGACCCTAACCGGCGGCCACGCGGCGATCGGCCACGAGTCGACGCCACAGATAGAGGGTCGCGTAACTCCCCCACCCGGGGTACCACCGCTCGGCCCAAGCGCGGGCGACCTCTTCCGGGGCGCTCCGGGGAACGACCCCGTTCTCCTCGAGCGCGACCCGGATCCCGAGGTCCCCTGCGACGAACACGTCGGTTCGCCCGGTTCCGCGCAGCAGACAGTTCTCGGCCGTCCATCGCCCGACGCCCCGCATCTCGACGAGTCGTTCGAGGGCCCGGTCGAGCGGGTCGGTGGCGAGACGTGGATCCCGGGTGACTTCTCTCGCTTCGGGGCTCGTCAGTTCGAGGATCGCCCGGCATTTCGCCCCGCTGAGTCCGCTCGCTCGTAACCCGTCGGCCCCGAGGCGACGCAAGGCGGCTGGCGCGGGCACGGAAGGGACCTCCACGCCTCCGGCCTCGAGCACCGAGGCCGTGCGCTCGAAGACCCGCCGTTGGATCGCGAGCGCGGCACGCACCGAGAGCTGTTGCCCGATGATCGCGTAGAGCAGCGATTCGTAGACCGTCGCATCCCGGGGGATGCGGAGGCCGCGAAACCGTCGTTCGGTGCCGGCGAGGGTCGGCTCGCGCCGGGTCAGTCGGTAGAATTCGGAGAGCGCGTGGTCGAGCGAGAAGAGGGCCCGCACCGCGGCACGCGCCGCGACCGGCCCGGCGCCCCACGCCTCGATCGCCCAGCGTCCCCCACGGGGTTCCACGGCGACGACCCACGGTCGTTCGGGCGTGCCCCACGCACGGAGGATCCGGGGCCCATCTTTCGCGAAGACGAGCGAACGGGACGAGTACTCGAGTTGCTCCCGTTCGACGGGAAGCGAAGCGAGCGGCGGTGGGGTCAACGAGGTACGGGTGGGGGCTCCCACGCCCCCGTGAATCGGGCGATGCTAAGACCGCCTCGGCTCCCGCCACGTTCCAGGGCCCGGTCCCGGTTCGATACGGTTAAGGCGCTCGAACCCAGTCCGACCCCGCCTCTCGCCCTCGGGGGCGACCGGACGGAGTAGGCCTTGTCCGTCCCGCGAAGCGGTCGAATTTTCCGCCTCGTGCTCTGGGGCGCGACGGTACTCTTGCTGGCCTCGATGGCCCCGATCGGCGGGGCTCCCGCGGCCTCCGCACCACCGACGGCGGCCGCAACGGTCGCGTCGGCCCCGTGCCCCGGGAGTGGGATCCCGACCTCCTACTCCGGCGCGGTCTCGGTCGAGGGGGCTCCGGTTTCGCCGAGCGTGGCCGATGACCTGTCGCTGAGCCTCAACTACTCCCTTGCGGTCGAGGTGTCGAACCGGACCAGCGGGACCGTCGTGTCCGACGTCTGTCAACGGGTGGCGGAAAGCACGACCAGCGGACCGAACGGATCGTTCTCGGTCACGCTCTCCGTCCCGTCGGGTCACTGCTACGGGTCCGAGTGCACCGGAATCACGGGACCGTTCGGTCCCCTCGCCGTCGCGGCCACGTCCGGCCCCCCGGACGGGTATGAGAGCCTCATGACGGTGAACGGCACGTCACTCGCGCTCGCGTTCGTCGCGGAACTCGGAGGGATCGCGCTTTCCCCTGCGGGTGCGAGCGAGACGCTCAGTGCGGGCGCTCCGACGCACTTCACGGCCATCATGACGACCGCGGACGGCCAGCCGAGCCCTCTCTCACCCACGCTCGCATGGAACCTCTCCGGTGCCGGCTGGTCGTTTGTGGGTTCGAACACGACGACGGGCGTCACGGTCCAATCCCTCGCGGGAGCCGGGCTCGGCCAATTGTCGGTGGCCGCCACCGCCGGGGTCGGTACGACCCGGTTCTCGGTCGGCCCGGCGCTGGTCACCCTCGAGTCGGTGGCCACGTTTTTCACGAGCGGGGATGCCAATCGGACCGACCTCGACGTCGGCGGGAGCGTGGCCTTCGTCGTCGGGGGCACCGGCGCGCCGGCGTACACGTACACGGCCGAGGTAGCCCCCGGACTCGGGCTCGCCCCGCTCGCGTGGCCCTGCTCGAGCACGCCGGCCTCGGGAGGCATCGCCGCGATCGCGTGTCGTGGAAACATCACCTACGCTTCGCCCGGCGTCGCGGACCCGACCGTCGAGCTGACGAACGGGTACTCCGCGGCGCGTGGTTCCCTTCCGCCGGTCACCGTCGCCCCTCTCCCCGCTCTTTCCATCTCCCCCGAGTTTCCCGCCGGGTATGTCGGGACCCCGCTCCCGGTCGAGCTCCGGGTCTCGGCCGGATCGGGTACACCCCCCTACGCACGCGCGTGTCTGCTCTCCACTTCCGGACCACTCCTCTGCTCGACCTCACCGGGCCCGAACTGGACGTTCACGCCGACGTATGCCCTTGCCGGTACGTACCCGGCCGTCGCGTGGGTGATCGACGGGGACGGGGCCAATCGTTCGACGCGATTCGCGCTGACCGTCGTACCCCGTCTCTCGGTGGACCCGATCGCGCTCTCCGTAGCACCGAACGCGAGTGCGCCGACCGAACTTTCGACCCACCTCGTGGGCGGGGACCTCCCGCTCCGCTACTGGTGGAACGCCACGGGCGCGAGCGGATCGATCGCCACGGGGCTTGCCTCCGATGACGGTCCGCTCACGACGACCTGGATCCCGTCGGCCCCCGGTGCGGTGAGCCTTTCCCTGACGGTCGAGGACGGTCTCGGGACGGTCGCGGAGGTCTCCACCTCGGTCTCGGTAGGACCCGCCCTCGCGGCGAGCCTCGCCGCGGTGGAGATCCCCGGCGCGGAACCGGCCGTGGCGGGAGTACCGGTCCCCCTCGTCTGGCTGGCCGAGGACACGCACGGGGAACCGGTCCCTGGCTTCTCGGCGGTCGGGGAGGTTCGCCTCACCGGGAACGGTGGGGCGCCCGTCGAGGGTGCCTGGGTCAACGCCTCCGGGGCGGGACCACTCCTCGAAACTTCGTCCGGGTCGTTCGCCCTTCCCACCTCGGCCTGGAATCTCGGTCGACTTTCGCTCACCGTCGCCACGACCCGCGTGGGAACGTGGGAGGTTCGTCTGATAGGGCCGGGACTTCTCGGTCGGTCCGCGGGGCTCGGGGTGGACGTCGTGGCGGACCTCGGTCACCTCCACCTGTTCTCTCCGACGGTGGCGCTCGGGGGCGCCCGTGACAACCAGACGTTCTGGCGGGTCGCCGACCGGTTCGGCAATGCGGCGTCGGGGGCCGTGATCGACGTGGAGTACTCGAGTGCGGGTACCTCGACCACGCAGGTGGTCCCGGTCCTCGGGGCGGGGAACGGAACGACCGGCGCCTGGGTGAACTACACCGCGCCCGGTTCGGCCGGAGGCACCCTGGAAGTGACCGACCCGGCCGGCACGCCCCTCCTGGGTCCGATCGCGATCCCGGCGAGCCCGGAGGGTCCGCCCCCGCTGAACGCGCCCCTCCTGACGCTCGCGACGGCGGGCCCGGTCGGTGCGTTGGGATTGGGACTCACCGCCTGGGCGCACCGTCGACGTCGCGATCACCGGGGCCGGGACGACGGCGTCGGCGAGGACGACCTCCGGGGATTGGTGGAGGGGAGGGACCGGGTGATCCACCTCGTCCGCGACGCCCGGGCCCTCGACCTCGCCGGGCTCGAGGCCGCGTGGGATACGAAGCCGCCGCCGCCCGACCTCGCCGATTGGGTCGCCTCGCTCGTCGCGGACGGGACCCTGGGCGCCCGGACCGGGCCGGACGGAGTCGCCCGGTTTTGCCTCGTTACATCGGCCGACGGACCGCCGCTCGTCCTCGTCGACCCCGACGCCCTCGACCGGGCCGAGGCGATGCGACGCGCCCTCACCGAACCGTCCGACTAGGACGCGCCGGGGAAGGAGCCGGGCCGTTAGGACGGGTCCTTTCCGACCAGGTCGTAGTACCGGTAGGCCGCCTCGCCGGCGCCAAAGCAGTACTGCAACGTCGTGAACCCGCTCTTGAGTTCCGCAGCCGACGCGGCCACCGCCGCCGGGTCCCGGTTCCGATGGAGCAGCTCGTCGAAGAGCTCGGCGATGCGGACCATCTCCTTCTCCCGCATCCCCACGCGCGTCACCTCGGGGGTCCCGAGACGTACCCCTCCCGGCCGTTTCGGGCTCCGGTCCCCGGGGAGCAGGTTCTTGTTGGCGATGATCCCGGAGTCCGCGAGTCGCCGCGCGACCGCCTCCCCGCCTCCTTCCTTCTCCACCCGCACGGCGATCGTGTGCGACCGGGTGAACCCGAGGTTCGGGGCGAGGACGTCGAACCCCCGTTCGTGCAGCGCCTGGCCCAGCGCCTGGGCGTTCGCAACCGTCCGGTGCGCGTACTCCCGGCCGAACTCGAGATGTTCGGCCAGGCTGACGGCGAGCGCGGCCATCGCGTGGAGGTGGTGGTTGCTCGTCACGCCGGGGAAGGCGGCGCTCTCGAGCTTCTTGCGGAGCTCGGGGTCTTCCGTCTGGCCGAGGAGGATGCCGTGCTGCGGGCCGGGGAGGGTCTTGTGGGTGGATGCGGAGAGGACCGTGCACCCCTCGTGGAGCGGGTCCTGGAATTCCCCGCCCGCGATGAGCCCGAGGACGTGGGCCCCGTCGTACCAGCCCCGGGCCCCGATCTCCTCGAGGGTGGGGCGTAGCTCCTCGAGGGGCATCGGGAAGAGAAACAGCGAGAGTCCGAAGAGGCACGTCTTCGGCCGTACCGCGCGGAGGATCTCGCGGGTGCGGGGGACGTCGATCGTCATCCGTTCCGGGTCCCACGGGTAGTAGACCGGTTTCAGGCCCCGAAGTCCGAACGCGCCGAAGGCGGCGCTCGAGATGTGGGCTCCGTCGGCGAGGCGGCTCGTCCCCACCAGGTCCCCCGGTTCGGTGAGCGCCTTCAGGACCGCGAGGTTCGCGACCGTGCCCGAGATGGGGCGCACGTCGGCGAACGAGCACTGGAACAGTCGGCGCGCGAGGTCGAGGCAGACCCGCTCGATCTCATCGACGTCCTCGTTCCCTTCGTAGTACCGCTCCCCGGGGAGCCCTTCGGCGTACCGGGAGTGCAGGTCGCTGATCAGCAGTTCTTTGGCGTAGGGAGAGAGCAGGTTCTCGCTCGCGATGAGCGGGATCGCCCGTTCGAATCGGGCGCTGTGGTGGCGCGCGATCGAGCGGAGGCGCGCCACGGTCGCCGCCATCTCGCCCGGACCGGGACGGGTGCCCCCCACCCCCCCTTTTCCAGTGGAGTCCGCCCCGGGCCCGTGCATCGCTCCGCCCCCACCCTCCACGGATCGTCGGTCCGACCTCCCACCCCACCGACCCCATATAGGGAGAGTGTCGGTGGAGGCCTTCGTGGCAGATCCGGGACCCGGGACCCGACCTTGGCCGGTCCATCGTTCCTTCTACATCCAATACCACGACGTCGACGTGCTGAACCATCTCAACCACGTCGCGTACTTTCCCTACATGGAGACCCTGCGCTGCGACTACTACCTACCCCTACTCGGATCCTGGGACCCGTCCACGATCGACATCATCATCGCCGAAGCCACGTGCCGGTATCTCGCGCCGGTTCCCTACGGTGCGACCC
>JAKIWQ010000019.1 GCA_022749935.1 Thermoplasmata archaeon
CCTGACGGTGCAATTCCCCCTCGAGGGCGGATCGGATGCCCCCCGCGTTGCGGTACGGGCCGACTGGGGGGCGCCGCCCGGTGGATGCACCCTCGTACCTTCCTGGTTCGACTGGTTCCTCCCCCGTTCACCCGTTCCGATGGGCTCGTTCGAGGACCCGGCCGATTCGCTCACCGACTTTGTCCCCGCCATCGAGGCCCCGGCCATCGCCGAGGTGGGCGTGCGTTCGGCCGCGGCGTGGGACTGCGGCCGGTCGAACGCCTCCCTCGTGCGAGTCGCGTACGGAAACGTGAGCGTATTCCCTCCGGTTCACCTTACGAATCTCACCGCCGACCCGAGCGAGAGCACCGTTCCCGCGTTCGTCCAGTTGAGCGGGGATCTGACGGGCGGACGCCCGCCGTACTTTGTCGGAGTGGCGTGGGGCGATGGTTCCTTCAACAACTCCTCCCGGACGTCCGACGGACCAATTCGACTGACGCACACCTACTCCGAAGGGACCTACGAACCGGAACTAGGGGTGATCGATGCGAACCGGGCGGTCGCCCACGCGACCGTGCCCGAACCGATCGACGTCACCAACGGAATGGCCCTCGCCATCGACGCGTCCCGGCCGCTCGCCGAGGTCGGCTGGCCGCTGCAGTTTTCCGGGATCGTCGCGCGCCCCTGGGTCCACTTCGGGGTCGGCATGGGCTGTACGCCGGAGTTCTCGGTACCTCCCCAGACCTTCCGGTACAACGTGACGTGCCGACCCACGGTCGCCGGACTCCTGCCGGTATCCCTCGAAGTGGCCGCCCCGGTCCCCTCGCAGGATGTGGAGACCACCCGATGGGAACCGGTGGCGCCCGCCGTCACGCTCGGGGTCCGGCCGGTCGCGTCGGCCGTCGACCAGGGAGTCTCGACCCTCGTCCGTGCGACCGTCCTCGGCGGCATCCCCCCATTCCGGGTCACCTGCGTCTCGGTCGATGGAACGCTCCAGGCCGTCGTCGACCTGGCCGAAGACGGCTCCGTCCTGCTCCCGTGGACCCCCACTCGCGCCGGGTCGATGGCCCTCGGTGGGACGGTCCGGGACGCGCTCGGCGCGGTAGGCTCGGCCGGCTGGACCGGTCTCGAGGTGAGCCCGACCCCCGGCCTGGCGTTGCAGACCCACACCACCTTCGGAGCCAACCTCACCTCGGTGCTCGTCCAGGGAACCCTGAGCGGGGGCGCGAGCGGGACCCGGTGGGCCCTCGCTTCCGACCCCGGACCCGCCGAAGGCGCCGAACCGGTGGGAACCAGCTCGAACCGCACCTTCGATTGGTCGGGCTCGTTCACCTCCGAGGGCGTCGCCGGGCTCGCGGTGGAGGTGGTGGACGCCGCCGGGACCCTTCTCTTGGGAAACGTGACGTTCGACCTGCCCGTTCCCCCACGGGTCACGTGCGTTGCCCTCCCCTCGGCGATCTCGTCGAGCTACGCGGCCGCCTTGCTCGTGGACGTCACCGGGGGGATCCCGCCCTACACGATCTGGATCAACGGATCGGGTGTGGCATTGTGGAACGGGAGCGAAGCCACGTCCGGCCCGGCCCTCCTCACGGTCCCGGTGGGGCACCCGGGCTCGACGGCGCTTTCGCTGGCCCTGCGGGACCAACGGGGAACTCTCATCGTCACGAACGTGACGGTCGTGCTCGCGACCTACACTCCTCCGCGCATCGCCCCCCCGGTCGTTGAGTGGGCCCCCTGGTTGGCCGTGGTAGGGACGGCCGCTCTCGGGATCGGACTGGTGGCCTTCCGCCACCGGCTTCGGCCGGTCCGTGCCGAGCCTATCCCGCCCGACCCCGAGTTGATCCTGGAACAGCTGCTCGCGCCCGCGGACGGGGCCGACCGCCTCACGATCGAGCTCATGGCGGAGGAGGCCGGCGTACCCCTCGAAACGGCCCACCGCACGATCGACCGCCTCGTGGCCCAGGGACGGGTCCGGGCCGAGACGGACCCGGACGGAGGGGAGGTGCTCGCGTGGTCGTCCGAACTCGATCGCTAGCCGAAGGACCGTTCCGCCCCAGCACGCTTCGGGCGCTCGCCGTGCCGTTGGTCGTGAGCCTCCTGCTCGGCGGAGGGGGTGCCCACTTCCCGAACCTCCCATCGCGGGAACATCTTCCTGCTGAGGGCCCCGTCTTTGCCGCGAGCGCCGCGGTGGGGAACTTCTCCTCCGCGATCGATCGGCTCGTCGAACTGCTCGGTCTCGCGGGGAGCGGGATCCTCTCGCTCGTCTGGGCCCGCGTCGCCCTCAGCTGGTTCTCCAACGACGTGACGAAGAAGATCCAAGCGAAGGACCGCGCCCGTGACGCGTTGATCGGAACCCTGCTCTTCACCGCGGCGATCACCGGGTTGTTCTGGGGGCTGGCGCACTGGGTCCTCACCGGCTCGTGAAGTGAGGCCCGGTGTTCGCCCTTGGTCTCGATTGGCCCACGACCGTTCGGGCGATCCTCTTCGCCCTGTTCGCGGTCCTCACCGCGGTCGTCTCGGCCGTGACCGGACCGACCTACGACAACCTGCTCGTCCCGATGCTCCGGCCGGCGGCGCTCTACCCTTCCCTCTCGGGAGCTCCGACCGGCTCGGGGGACTACCTCACGGCCGCCGTGCAGTTCTCGGCGTATCTCCTCGTCCAAGTGGTCGACCCGCTCGTGACCCTGGTGGCCGCCGGCGTGGCCCTACTGTTCCTGGCCCGCTCGGTAGTGAGTCGCTGGGCCGAATCGCTGTCCGGACTCCTCCCACGGCTGGTGGTCGCGGTCCTCGTCGCCAACTTCACCCTGCCGATCACGGGCGGGATCTTGGGGCTCGCCGGCAGTCTGTACCCCGTCCTCGCGGATTGGAACGGAGCGGCCTGGACCCAGTGGGTCCACCTCGCCGGATTCGGCCAGTTCGCGTTCTCGTGGGACAACGGGGCGCTCGCCCTGATCCTCTCGGTCGTCGAGTTCCTGGCCGTGTTCGGGCTGGTCCTCGCGATCGGCCTGCGCGACGCCCTACTCTCGGTGCTGATCGTCCTCCTACCGATCTTCACGCTCCTGTGGCCGCTGCGCCCCGTGTCGGCCATTCCCCGACGGGCGTGGTTGCTCTTCATCGAACTCGCGTTCCTCCCCTGCATCCTCGTCGTACCGCTCCAATTGGCCGTCGGGTCGTCCAGTCCGGTACTCCTCGTCGGCTACCTCGGCGTCGCCCTCGCCTCGCCGTTTCTCCTCTCGGTCGCCGGGACCCATCTCGTCGCGTTCGGTTTTCCGGCGAGCGGGGGGACGATCTCCGGAGGAGTGCAGCGGGGGCTTGCGACCACGTCCTCCAGCGCTTCCGCGATCGCCGGGCCGTCGGCCGGCGCCGCTGCGAGCGGGGGTGCCGGGGGCCGGGCCCTGGCCGGTGCGACCCGGGCGGCGGGCACCGCGTCGCTTCCGGCCGCCGCTCCCCTCGCCGCGGGTGCCGTGCTCGGCCACACCGCGCTCCACCTGCTCCGTCATCTCCCGCACGGCGACCGGAGCGGTGTCGGGCCTTGGCCACCGATGCGGCCGGGAGGAGCGAAGTGAGATGGGAGAACCGGACGCGGGCCCGCCGCTCGTCGCGCTACCCGAGCGGGTCGACCGTCGAAATCGGCTCGGTCCCTTCCCCAGCGCCCGCGACGCCCTCAAGTTCTTCTCGTACGCCGCGGTCGGCGCCCTGCTGGCTCCCTTCGCGAGCCCGTTCGCCTGGATCCCGGTGCTGGCGGGGGGGTTCGCCGTATCGGTCTGGCGCCCCGACGGCGAGGCGCTGGACGAACGAGCGGCCCGACTGGCCCGCTGGAAACTTCACCGCTGGTGGGGAGGGAGCGTGACTCGTCTCGCGTCCTCGCCACCGGTACGAGGCCGGGTCGCGCACCTCCGGTCCGGTCCCCTCGTCACGGTGATCCGCGTGGGCGGGACCCCCCTCGCCTACCGCCCTCCCGAGGAGCTCGCGACCCTCTACGATCGATACCGAGAGGTCTTGCGAGCCACCTCGGGCCCCCTGCTGATCCGGGCCACGACCGTGCCTCTCCCGGAGGGCCCCGCCCGGATCGAGAGGGTTGAATGCTCGGATTCCGAGCGCGCGGCTCGGGATGGGTATCACGAGCTGGTCTCCGTCCTCTGTCGTCGGCGGCGGGCGCGGCGGGTGGAGATCTCCCTCCACACCGGGGCGACCGGGGACGAGGGGGAGCCCCGCCTCGAGGAGCGAACTCGGGACCTGGCCGACCAACTCACCGCGCTGGGGCTCCGGCCGACGATCCTCTCCGGCCGGGCGCTCGCTGCGGCGACCCGTCAATTCGGATGGCGTGTCGGAGGGAGGGCCTCATGAACGGGTCCGCAGGGGCCCTGACGCTCGCGGAATTCGACGTGGTCGGCGTCTCGGTCGGGGGGGCCCTCGTCAGTGGAGCACTCTCGTTGGTGGGACCGTACCTCGCGGGCCTCACCGGGGCCCTGGCCGCCTTGACCCTCGCCGGCTGGGCCGCGCTCCTGCATCAGGCTCCCTCCCGCCGGACCCACCGCCTCCCAACCCCCGAAGTGACGGCGCTCGTGTCGGTCGTCTTGGGGGCCGGGATCTTCCTCGGTGGCCCGAATGGTGTCGCGCCGTTCCGGGGCCTCGTTCTCGCCGTGTCGCTCATCCCGGTCTGGATGGTCGCCCGCCGGAGTTCGACCCGGGGGGCGTGATGGACCTGGGTCCGGCCGCCTCGGTAGAGGACGCGACCACGGATCGGGTCGGTCAGCGGTACCGAGCCCCCTTGCTCGTCCGGGAGCTTCCTCCGGAAGTCCCGTTCGGGTTCCTCGAACGGATCCTCCCCACCACCGAACCGATCGACCTCCTCCTCGAGCTCCACCGGATCCCTCCCGACCGGGCGCTGGCGATGGTCGAGCGGGCTCGGACGGTCGCCGAAGCCGAGCTCGCCGACCCCGGACCGGGAGCCGAGAGCGCACGCCTGGAAGTGGAGCGGGCCTCCTCGCACGAACTCGGCCAGGCGCTCGCACGTCGCTCCCAAGAACTCTGGAGGGTCGGGTTCTCGTTCGTCGCCCACGATTCGGCCCGTGTCCGGGTCGAAGCGGTCCGCGCCCGACTCGCGGATCGCCTGGCGGGAATGGGATTCCGCACTCGGGTCCCCCGGTATGAAGTGGCGGAGACCCTCCGCCCCGCCGAATTTGGGGTCTCCGATTCCCGCCCACGGGGCTACTGGCACACCCTTCCGTCCGACGGGGTTGCCGCGATGTTCCCGTTCGGGGACGAGACCGTCCTCGAGCCCGGGGGAATCCTCGTCGGGCTCGCCCTCGCGGATGCCAGCCCCGTGTTCCTCGATCGCTGGAGTCATGCAAGCCACTCATGGGGGATCTTCGGAACGACCGGATCCGGCAAGTCGTTCGCCGCGGCACTCTACCTCCTGCGCACCCGATGGCTCCGACCCGACGTCGACGTAATCCTCCTCGACCCCCTCGGCGAGTTCGGAGAGTTCGTCCGGGGGCTCGGCGGTCAGGTCGTTCGGCTGACCGACCCGGAGACGGGCCGGTTGAACCCTCTCGACCCGGTGACGACCGGGGGCGACCGGTCGGAGAAAGCGGCCCGCGTCGGGACCATGCTCCGCGCGTTGTTCCCGAGTTTGCGGGACGAAGAGGCGGCTCGTCTCGACGCCGCCGTGATGCGGCTCTACCTCCGGGGTCCGAGCGTCCCGACCTGGGAGGACCTCCTCGGGGAGATGGATCGGGACTCGGCCTCCGACGGGCGCGTCCGAACGCTCCTCGAGGTGTTTCGGTCCGGGTCGTTGCGCGGGGTCAACGGGCCCACGACCTTCCAGATCCACGCCTCCCCGGTCGCGTTCGACTTCACCGGGGTCGCCGAGGAACACCGCGCGTTCCACCTGACCTACGTGCTCGACTGGGTGTACGGCCGCCTCCGGGACCGACCGGGTCCGAAGCTCGTGCTCGTGGACGAGGCCCATCTGCTCGCTCGGAGCGGCCCGACCGCCGAATTCCTCGACCGGGTCGTGCGACACGTCCGGCACTTCGAAGCCGGTCTCCTGCTGCTCAGCCAGAACCCGGACGACTTCCTGACGACGGCGAGCGGGCGGTCGACGCTTCGGAACCTCTACGCGACCGCCTTTCTCCATCTGCCCGAAGTATCGAGCGAGGCGCGGGCGTTCTTCGGGCTGACGGGGCCGGAGGCCGGTTGGCTTCCCAAGGCCCGGCTCCCCCGTTCGGCCGGGTACTCCGAGTCGCTCTGGAGGGTCGGTGAACTCCACCTCCCCCTCGCGATCGTCGCGTCCACGCCCGAGTACGAATTCCTCACCCGGAAGTTGCCCTCCTCCCGTCCGGCTGCGGGTCGAGAGGATGGTTTATGAGGGCCGGTCCGCCGGGTGCCGGCATGGCCGAACCGGCGACGGCCGAAGGGCCTCCTCGCCGTCGCGGAAGTTGGAGCCTCCGTTCGATCGTCGAGGATGTGGCGGGCGTTCCGATCGAGGAACTACAGGAGCCGGGTCGACCGGTCCACCCGTACCTCGAGGGGCGGCTGAACCGCCCGACCGTAGCTCCCCGGCCGACGGCCGGCGTGCAACCGTACGACCCGGTCGGTCACATCTCCCCCCCTCTCGTGGGTTCGATCGGTCGAGAGTTCCACGGGCCCGAGTACGAGCACCACCAGGAGACCCTCGACCGTCACGCGGCCCCGAACGGAGGCCGGGCGCCGGGGCCCCTGAACCTCCCCGAGCGGTTGTACCTCCACTACCTGCTCCTCCACATGGACCGGCTCAGCGACACCGCCCTCCGGTATCTCCGGACCGCGATCGACGAGGAGATGGGGCACCGGAGCCCCCCCCAGGTCGCTCCGCGACCCGCATCGAATGCCCCGTCGGCCGCTCCCAGGCCCCCCGTGGTGCAGGTCACCCCACCCAATCCCTAGATGCCTAGGGGTGGGGGGGTTGGTCGAACCCGCGTCGGACTGCCTCGGCGACCAGGGATCGATAGACCTCCGGATCCCACTCGACCCCGATCGCGTGCCGCCCCGCGGCGGCCGCGGCCCAGAGGGTCGTTCCGGTCCCGGCGAACGGGTCGAGCACCGTGTCCCCGACGAGCGAGAACATCCGCACGAGCCGCTCCGGGATCTCCGGAGGGAACGCTCCGGTTCGGCCCCCGGCCCGTCGCTGCGGGGTCCCCCGGATGTCCTCCCAGAGCTGACTGAACCACCGATCACGCTCCGGTCGGCTGAATCGGCTCGCCCGACGCCGGGGGTCGTGCGGAGGGAATCGACGCAGGGTCCCTTTCCGGAACAGCAGGATGAACTCACAATCCAGGGTGACGTACGCGTTGGGAGGGAGGAACCCGGATCCGAGGAACGCGTTGGGTTTGTTGGTCGGTTTCTTCCAGAGGAGGTACGGCAGGGGACGGAACCCGGCCCGAGCGGCGGCGACCTGCGTCTCGGCGTGGTTCGGCCAGAGCTGAAACCCTTCGTCGCCCGACCGCAACGCATCCCCGATGACGACCGCGAGAATCCCTCCGTCCACGAGGAGCCGGTGGCACTCCCTCCACGCCCCCTCGAGAACGCGGAGCTGGGCCGCGTAGTCGGTGGCCCCCAACGCCCGGAACAGCGGGTCCCATTGGGGGATCATCGGGTAGGGGGGCGAGGTGGCGACCAGGTGCACGCTCGCGTCGGCGAGGAGCGGCTGGTGGCGGGCGTCGCCCTGTAGGAGGCGGACCGTCCCGTCGGGCGGGTCGACCACGAGGCGCGAGACCCGGGAGACCGTTAATAGCGGCCCCCTCTCGCACGAGGGATGCGGCTCGACCGGCCCGTTCTCCAGGTCGCACTCGACTTCGAGAACCTCTCCCGGGCCCTCCCTGTGGCGCGCGAAGCGGTCGCCGGTGGGGCCGATTGGGTCGAGGCCGGAACGCCCCTCATCAAGAGCGAGGGGTTGGACGCGGTGCGCGAGCTCAAGAAGGCGTTCCCCGGCCATCGGATCGTGGCCGACCTGAAGGTCATGGACACCGGAGCGTTCGAGGTCGAGATCGCCGCCAAAGCCGGCGCCGACATCGTGACCATCCTGGGGGCCGCGGACGACGACACGATCGCCGACGGGGTGCGGGGCGGGGAGCTGTACGGGGCCGAGATCGTGGTCGACCTGCTGGGGGTGGCGGACCCGATCACCCGGGCGAAGCGGGCCGCCGAGCTCGGAGCGGCGGCGGTCTGCTGGCACATCGGCATCGACATGCAGATGCAGGGACGCACGCCGTTCGACGTCCTCGCCGAACTGGTGAAGGCCTCCCCGATCCCCGTCGCCGTCGCCGGGGGTCTCAACTCCGAGACGGTCGCGGCCGCCGTCCGCGCCGGTGCGCTCATCCTGGTCATCGGGGGATCGATCACGAAGAGTGCCAACGTCACCGAGGCGACCCGGAAGATCCGCGAGGCCATCGAGACCCGCACCGAGGTCACGACCGAGCACTTCCGGCGCTACGCCGGCGCGGACGTCCGCGCGGCGTTCCTCAAGGTCTCGAGCCCGAACGTGTCGGACGCGATGCAGCGCAAGGGCGCCATGCACGGGATCGTCGCCCGCCTCACTGGGCCCTCCGTGCACGTGGCGGGTCCGGCGGTGACGGTCGTCACACGGGACGGAGACTGGGCGAAGCCGGTCGAGGCGATCGACCGGGCGGGACCCGGCGACGTGATCGTCGTCGACGCCGGGGGAGGCTCCACGGCCATCTGGGGCGAGCTGGCGAGCTGGAGCGCCCACGGTCGGGGCGTCGCGGCGGTCGTCATCGACGGGGCGGCCCGGGACGTGGACGCCATCCTCGAGCTCGGGTTCCCTCTGTTCAGCCGAAGCATCAGCCCGGATGCCGGGGAGCCGAAGGGGCACGGGGAGATCGGGGTCGAGGTCGTCGTCGGGGGCCAGCGGGTCCGGCCCGGCGATTGGATCGTCGGCGACCTGAGCGGCGTCGTGGTCGTGCCGCGAGAGCGGGCCGCGGAGATCGCCAATCGGGCCCTCGACGTGCTGGAGCACGAGAACCGGGTGCGCGAGGAGATCCAGCGGGGGTCGACGCTCGGTACGGTTCAAAAGCTCGAGCGCTGGGAACGGGTCGGCTAGGTCGACCGCGACGTCACGTCCCGTAGACCGCGAGCCATCGCGCCCGGGCCGACGCATGCGCCCGTTCCGTGGCGAGGTACGCCCTCTGATGACGATTCGGACCGACCCACGTATGCGTCCAGGGTTCGGAGTACTCCACCTCCCAGAGGACGAGCGGTTCCGGCCGCACAGTGGGGAGCGTGAGTCGTATCCGGCCCTCGACCGCCGAGCGGAGCTTGGTCAGGCTGAGTCGACCGGCGTCCACCTCCCGGAGCGCGGAGACGATCTTGCGCACCTCGCCCCAGACGAACGCCGGGGCGCGCACCTCGATGGTGCGTCCTCCATCGACCGAGTGAGTGACGGTCACCTCCTCCAATCGGCGCCACACCGGCGACTCCCTGGGAAGGTCGCGGCCGAACGATCGGACGTCGATCTCTCCCGTGAAGAGTCGGGCGGCGGCGTCCCCCGCCTCGTGAGGTCGGTCGTCGGGGGCCTCGAAGTACCGGTAGACGCGTCGCACGGCGCCTCGCACCCGATATTCGGGGGAAATCGCCCGGGCGGCCGTAAAGAAGATCGCCGGGTCGATCCCGTTCAGCGCGCGGAGGGCGGCGGCCGGTGGCAAGTCGGTCGAGAGGGCCAAGGCGTTCCCTCGGGCGCTCACGCCTCGGTCCGTTCGACTCGCCGCCTCGAGCCCGCCGAACGTGGGGGCCGACGCCAACTTGAACCGGGCCAGGCCCCGCCGAATGTCCCCCTCGAGGGTCCGGCGGCCCGGTTGTCGGGCCCAGCCCGCGAAGGGGGACCCGTCGTAGCCGAACCGGACGAGGTAGCGAGCCGTGCCGGCCGATGGGCGCACCGACTATGAATCCGCCCCCTGGGGACCCTTCGACGGCGGCCTGCTACTCGATACCATACATCTACCTATGGTCGGGTCTACATTCTAAATTGATTTTCTATATATCCAAACTCCGGGTCGAGCGGCCGATGACCAGCCGCCTCCCGACCCCTCCTCACCCGCTTCCCTGCGTGGGAGGAGTTCGGACCCGACGTACCGCCCGGCTCTCGACTTCTCCCGCCCCCCGGATGATCCGGGAAGCGGCATCGCACTCCTCGATACACAACCCGAGGGGAGGGAAAACAACCGAATGAGCGCACAAGGGACAGGACAGCCCGCAGAGCCGATGAAGCGGCAGCAATCGAAGGCCTGGATGTACGTCCTGGTCGCGGTGGTGGTCGTGGTCGTCATCATCGTGGCGGCCGGTTACTACGCGGGATGGTTCAAGGGATCAACCACGAATTCTAGCGGAACGTGCGCCCCACCCTCCGGAGGGGCGATCAAGGGCGCGGGCTCGACGCTCGTGTATCCTCTCATGTTCCAATGGGAGTCGGTCTACGGTGGCGGGACGGCCGTTAACTATGCGTCCGTAGGCAGTTCGGCCGGGATCACGGACATTACGCAAAAGACGGTCCAGTTCGGTGCGAGCGATGCGCCCCTCAACCACGCGCAGATCGCCGCCGCGCCGGGGAAAGTACTGACCATACCAGAATCGGCGGGAGGAGTCGTCCCGATCTACAATGTCGCGGGAGTACCCACGCTGAACTTCAATGGAAGCGTGCTGGTGCAGATCTACCAGGGAACGATCAACAACTGGAACAGCACCCCGCTCCAGACGCTGAACCCCGGTGTGAACCTGCCCAACGCGGCCATCTCGGTGGTCTATCGTGCGGACGGCAGCGGGACGACCTTCATCTGGACCAGCTACCTTTCCCTCGAGAGCTCCGCCTGGGCGAGCTCGGTGGGCAAGGGGACCATGGTCATGTTCCCCGTCGGGAGCGGCCAGGCGAAGAACGCCGGAGTGGCGGGCTACGTGCAGAAAACCCCGGACACGATCGGCTACGTCGATCTGAACTACGCCCTGAATGGCGGAGTGGCGTTCGGTAAGGTCCTGAACCCCGCGGGTCATTACGTACTGGCGAGCGTGAACAACACGGCCTCGGCGCTCAAGGACGCCAACCCGACGCTGCCGGCCGGCAGCGGGGACTGGTACAACGTCTCCGTCCTCAACGCGCCGGGAGCCGGCGACTATCCGATCACGTCGCTCACCTACGTCTTCGTCTACCAGGACCTCAGCGGGGTCTTCGGGTCATCGTTGACCCAGACCCAGGCGGAGACCCTCGTGGACTTCCTGTACTGGATGGTGACGACCGGTCAGTCGTACTCCGCACAGCTCTACTACGTCCCGCTCCCTGCCTCGATCGTGGGCGCGGACGAGACAACCATCGGCTCGATGACGTTTGGTGGGAGCGCCGTTCCCAACAGTTGCGGATCGTCCGTCTGACGGCGTGCCGGGTCCGGGGCGCGCAACGATGGACCGACCAACCCCTTCCTCGCCTACCCCCCGCGGCCCCCGGAGGTCCCGTCACTGGGGCGACCTCATTTTTGCCGGGCTCGTCGGGCTCGGCGGCGCCGGGGTCCTCGTCCTGGTCTTCGCGATCCTCGGCGTGCTCCTGTATCAGTCCGGACTCTCGTTCCGCGCGTTCGGCTGGCAGTTCGTCATCGGGACGCAGTGGGACGTCCGGGACAACATCTACGGGGTGGTGCCGTTCGTCTCGGGCACCCTCATTACGAGCGCCATCGCCCTCGTCATCGGATTTCCGCTCGCGGTGGGTTCCGCGATCTTCCTCACGACCCAGGCCCCCCGATGGATGCGCGGCCCGGTCGGGACCGTGATCGAGCTGCTGGCGGCCATCCCCTCCGTCGTCTACGGGTTCTGGGGCCTCTACGTCCTCGGCCCGTACATGCGCACGAACGTCGAACCGGCCCTCCACCGTTATCTCGGCTGGACCGGAGCGTTTAACGGCCCAGCCACCGGGACGGACATTCTCACAGCGGGCGTCATCCTCGCGGTCATGGTCATCCCCACCATCTCGGCGATCAGTCGCGAGACGCTCGCCGCGGTCCCGATCAGCCAGCGGGAGGCCGCGCTCAGCCTCGGGGCGACCAACTGGGAGACGACACGGGTCGCGATCGTGCCCTATGCCCGGTCCGGGATCTTCGGCGCCACCATCCTAGGCCTGGGTCGGGCCCTCGGGGAGACGATGGCCGTGACGATGACGATCGGAAATCGGGACGCGGTTCCCACCTCCTTCTTCTCCCAGGGTCAGACCATCGCGAGCCTCATCGCCAACGAGCTCACCAACAGCAACGGTCCGCTCCAATACTCGGCGATTATCGAGGCCGGCCTCATCCTCCTGTTCATCTCTCTGCTCGTCAACGTGCTCGCTCGGCTTCTCCTGTGGCGAGTCCTTCGGGTGACCGGGGGGTCGACCGAATGAAGTTCGACCGTTCCGCGCGCCGAAAACTCTGGAGTCACACCATGACGGTGCTGGCCGGCTTGTGCGCCCTTGTGGCGCTCATCCCGCTCGGGAGCGTGATCTACCAGGCGGTCCTTCTCGGGGGTCCGGTCCTCTCGCTCTCGTTCCTCACCTCCAACCCTCCGCTGCCGTGCACCCCGAGTGTCGGGACCTCGTGTGCCGTCGGGGGGATCGGGTCCGCGATCCAAGGAACCCTGGTCCTCGTGGGGCTCGCGGCCGCGATTTCGGTTCCGATCGGGCTGGCGGCCGCCATCTTCGCCGTGGAGTACCGGGGGCGTTTCCTCGGACTTGCGATCAGTTTCACCGCCGACGTGCTCACCGGCGTCCCCTCCATCATCGCGGGGGTGTTCATCTACGCGTACTTCGTCATCTACGACCCGTCGATCGTCTTCAGCGCCCTCACCGGCTCCCTGGCCCTGTCCGTGATCATGGTCCCCATCGTGACTCGGACCTGTGAGGAGGCCCTGCGGACCGTCCCCCACTCATTGCGCGAGGCCGCCCTCGCACTCGGGATTCCGAAGTGGCGGACCACGTTGCAAATCGTCCTGATGACCGCACTCCCGGCCGTGCTGACCGGAATCCTCCTCTCCGTGATGCGGGCTTCCGGTGAGGCGGCCCCTCTTCTCTTCACCGCCTTCGGGAGCCGCCTCGGATTCCAGGGGTTCAACAACCCGATCAACGCCCTCCCGCTCCTCATCTACAATTTCGCTGAGAGTCCGTACAAGAATTGGATCGACCTCGCCTGGGGCGCCGCCCTCATCCTCATCATCCTCATTCTCATCGCCAGCGTATTGTCCCGATTGGTGGTCGGTCGCATGGTCCGCCGCATGCGAGGCGGGTAATCCGGGATGAACGGCACGAAGATGCGCGTCGAGCGGCTGTCGGCCTACTACGGGAAGACCAAGGCGATCTCCGAGATCTCGGTCGGCTTCCCCGAGCGAAAGGTCAGCGCGATCATCGGCCCGTCCGGGTGCGGGAAGTCGACCCTCATCCGTTGCCTGAACCGGATGCACGAGACGTTGCCCCGGACTCGGGTCGAGGGCCAGATCCTCCTCGACGGCGAGGACATCCTCGAACTCGACCCCGTGCACGTTCGACGACGGGTCGGTATGGTGTTCCAGAAGCCAAACCCCTTCGTCACGATGTCGATCTACGACAACGTCAGCGTCGCGCTGCGGTTCAACGGGCGGCACTCCCGCGAGGATACCGATAAGGCGGTGGTCCGGAGCCTTCAGCAGGCCGCGCTCTGGGAGGAGGTCAAGGACCGGGTGGACGCGCCCGCGCTCTCTCTCTCGGGCGGTCAACAACAACGGTTGTGCATCGCTCGGGCGCTCGCCGCGGAGCCGGAGGTCCTCCTGATGGACGAGCCGTGCTCCGCGCTGGACCCGGTCGCGACGGCGAAGATCGAGGGCTTGGTGAACGAGCTCAAGAACAGCTACACCGTTATCATCGTCACCCACAACATGCAGCAGGCGGGCCGGGTCGCGGACTACACCGCGTTCCTCTATCTCGGCAAGCTCGTCGAGGTCGGCGCGACGGCCGACCTGTTTGAGCGGCCCAAGGAACGCCTCACGGAACAGTACATCACAGGAAGGTTCGGATGAACGAAACCCCGCCCCCAAAACCGGAAGAACCCCGAGGCGCTGACACGGAGATCCGCCGACTGAAGGAGCGGGCGAGAGAGATGGGCCAGTGGGCCCTGCGGATGGTGCACGACGGGTGGGAGGCGTTCCGGACCGGCAACCTGGAAGCGGCCCAGAAGGTGCTGGACGGGGACACCGAGCTGGACCGGTACGACGAGCAGATCGAGCATGAGATCATCAGCTTCCTCGTACTCAAACAACCGGCGGCGGTCGACCTTCGGACGGCTGCCGCCCTCCTGAAGATCACGACTCACCTCGACCGGATCGGTCGGCTCGGCTTTGACATGGCCCGGATCACCACCCCAGAGACTCGTCCGGATGTCCCCGAACTCGTCGGGGTTCTCAAGGCGATGGACCAGACCGTCGAGTCGATGGTCCAGCAATCTCTCGACGCGTTGGTCGAGGACCAGGCACCCCTCGCCATGGGCCTGTTCGTTCGGGACGACGAGGTCGACCGGATGCACCGCCAGGCGACGCGTCTGGTGGTTCGCGAGCTGGTCCGCGACCCAATGTCCGCCCTCCACCTCGCCAACGAGCTCCTGGTCGCGCGCCACCTCGAGCGGATCGCCGACAACGCTTGCAAGATCGGGGAGAAGACGATCTACGCGGTCACGGGCCAGCGTCGGTCGGAGTACCTACCGCGCCATCCCTACACGCCCTACATCCTCGAGACACCTCGACCGAAGTAGCGGTCCGCGGGACACCTCGTCGACCTCGTGCGATGGGATTCGTCCCCGGACCCCGTAAGCGCTTAGCCCCCCCGCGTCGTTCGAGGAGCGTCTCGACGCGGGCGCTCCCGTAGTCTAGTCCGGTCAAGGATTCGGCGCCTTCGACGCCGTAACGCGGGTTCGAATCCCGCCGGGAGCATCCCTCCGGCCGGGCGAACCTACGGGGAGTCGCTAGGTTGGGCCGGTTGGAGTTGGATGAGCGGCGACGACGACCCACGGGGGGGATAATCGCGGATGTATCCTCCGTAGTACGGCACGCGCGTCCTGACGACCGACCGGAAGGCGTCCCGCAACCCCCCGTCGTCCAGACCCCGCGTGGGGACGAGATCGTCGTTCCGGTTGAGGCAGCCCTTGAGCTCGCCCTTGTGAGTGACCCGGATCCGGTGGCAGTTCATGCAGAACTCCGGATTGCGCACGGGGTCGACCACCTCGACTTCCGCGCCACGGAACAGGTAGATTTTTCGGTGGTGCATCTCCCGCACGAGGACCCGATCGGCTCGGCTCTCGAGCCACCGCTTCACGCTGTCGATGTCGACGGACCAGTCCTTCGGTCCCACCAGCTCCGGCATGAACTCGATCAGCTGGACGCGGAGCCCTTCGGTGCAGCTGGCGAAGCGGATGAGCTCGGGGATGTGCGGAAGCGTGGGCCGGAAGACCACGAGATTCAGTTTCACCGGTTTGAGTCCCACCCGAAGGGCCGCCTCCACCCCTTTGAGGACCGGGGCCAGCGACCCGCCGCGGATCTCGTGGAACGCCGTCGGGTCGAGCGAATCGACCGAGACGTTCACTCGCTTCAGTCCCGCATTCCGCAAGGACTCGGCCCGTGCGGCGAGCATGGAGCCGTTCGTCGTGAGCGATACGTCCTCGACATGACGCACGGTGCGCGAGACGATCTCCTCGAGGTCCGGGCGAACCAGCGGTTCCCCTCCCGTGAACTTCACCGAGCGGATGTCGAACTCCCGGGCGACCCGGACCAGTCGCTCCACCTCGAGGGGGGACATCTCCTCCTCGTGCGGACTCTTGGGTTTCGCCACCGGTCCTAGTCCCTCGTCGTGACAGTAGACGCACGTGAAGTTGCAGCGCTTCGTCACGCTGATGCGGATGTCTGTGACCTCGCGCCCTACGGAGTCGACCAGCATCGTCCCCTCACGAGCGGCCGGGCCACTATAGTCTTGGCGCTCCCCCACCCCGGGGCCGGAATCGTGCCACGCTCCCGTGCGACCGACCGTGGCCTTTCCCCCCCACACGAAGGGAGGCCCGACGAGGGCTCCGCGTCGATATTTCTCTTTCGCGACCGGCAAATCTTAAGGTCGCAACCCCTCCTCCTTCCCTTCGGGTTCCTCACGCCCGTGCCGGCGGCCACCGCCGAGGTCGCGCTGAGGGGGACTCTTTTTCTCGAGGACGGGACCCGATTCGACGGGGTCGGGTTCGGCGCACGGGGCCGGAAGGTCGGGGAAGTCGTCTTTACGACCGGAATGGCCGGCTACCCGGAGTCCCTTACCGACCCTTCATTCCGGGGCCAGCTGCTCACGTTCACCTATCCGCTGCTCGGGAACTACGGTGTCCCGGCCGCCGGTACTCGCGACGCCTACGGACTCCCCGCGCTCGAGAGCGAGGAGATACAGGTCCGTGGGGTGATCGTCCGCGGGACCACGGTCCCGCACCATTGGTCCAGCAGGCGCTCGCTCGAGGATTGGCTCGAGACGGAGGGGGTCCCCGGGATCCGGGGGATCGATACCCGCCGTCTGACCGAGCATCTTCGGTCCCGAGGCGTCCTACGGGGAGTTCTCGACGTCGCACCGCTCGGGGATCCGCCCGAAGATTCCGAACTCGCCCGCACCATCGCTCGTGCGCCGGCGTACGGCGACGAGCGGTTCATGGACCAGGTCGCGCCGACGGCTCCGACCCTCCTTCTTCGCGACGGAGGGCCCCTCGTGGCGGTGCTCGACTGCGGCATCAAGGTCAGCATCCTCCGGGCCCTCCTCAGTCGCGGCGTCAGCGTCCTGCGTCTTCCGTACGATCACGAGGTACCGGCCAAGTGGGAGGGCCGAAAGATCTCCGGACTGCTCATCGGCAACGGCCCGGGCGACCCCGAACAGCTTCGGGATACGGTCGACGAGCTGCGGCGCCCGGCTCTCCGAGCCCTTCCTACCCTCGGGATCTGTCTCGGTCACCAACTGCTCGCGCTCACCCACGGAGGCTCGACGTTCAAGCTCAAGTACGGGCACCGCGGACAGAACAAGACGGTCTCCTTCGTGGACGGACGGTCACTCATCGTCAGCGAGAACCACGGGTACGCCGTCCGGCCCGAGTCCCTCCACGGGTCCCGGCTCGTCCCGTGGGCGACCAACCCGGACGACGGGACCCTGGAGGGGTTGCGCGACCGTTCCGGCCGGATCCTCGCCCTCCAGGGACATCCCGAGGGTCATCCGGGGCCCCAGGAGGCCGGGTTCGTGTTCGACCGATTCGTCGCCAAGGTGAAGCGAGGGTCGTGACGCTCCACCTTCCGCGCAAGGTGCTGCTCCTCGGGAGCGGGGCGCTCAAGATCGGAGAGGCCGGCGAGTTCGACTACTCCGGAAGCCAGTGCCTGAAGGCGCTCGAGGAGGAGGGCGTCTACACGATCGTCGTCAACCCGAACATCGCCACGCTCCAGACCGACCGGCCCCGACTCGGTCGAGTGTACTTCCAGCCGCTCGTTCCGGACTTCGTGGCCCCCATCCTCTCCGAAGAGCGGCCCGACGGGATCCTCCTCTCGTTCGGGGGGCAGACCGCCCTCAATTGCGGGGTCCAGCTCGCGGAGAAGGGGGCGCTCCGCGCGTCGGGTACGCGGGTCCTCGGCACGCCGCTCTGGGCGATCAAAGCGACCGAGGACCGACAGAAGTTCGTCCGCATCATGGCCAAGGCCCGGGTCCCCACCCTCCCGAGCCGGGCGGTCTACTCGCTCGAGGCCGCCCGAACCGCCGCGGGGGAGCTCGGGTTCCCGGTCATGGTCCGGGTCGCGTACACCCTCGGGGGAAAAGGCGGTGGGGTCGCCCACGGTCCGGAAGAACTCATCGAAGTAGTGACGCGCGGTCTCCGAGCGAGCCCCGTCGGGCAGGTCCTGCTCGAGCGCTACGTCGGGACCTGGAAGCAACTCGAGTACGAAGTGGTCCGGGACGCGAAGGGGAACGCGATCACGGTGTGCAACATGGAGAACGTCCTCAGCATGCGCGTGCATACCGGGGACAACATCGTCATCGCTCCCAGCCAGACCCTCAACGACCATGAGTATCAGATGCTCCGACAGGCGGCGCTCCGGGCGGTCGAGGCGTGCGGGATCGTCGGGGAGTGCAACATCCAGTTCTGCCTCGACCCGAGGAGCGACGAGTACTATGCGATCGAGATCAACGCCCGCCTCTCCCGTTCGAGCGCGCTCGCGAGCAAGGCGACCGGGTACCCGCTCGCCTACGTAGCGGCCAAACTCGCGCTCGGGTACTCCCTACCTGAACTGAAGAACCGGGTCACCGGTGTAACGACGGCATGCTTCGAGCCCGCCTTGGACTACGTGGTCGTCAAGCTCCCCCGCTGGGACCTCGACAAGTTCGAACGGGCCGACCGGCGCCTCGGACCGGCGATGAAATCGGTGGGCGAGGTGATGGGAATCGGCGCGTCGTTCCCCGAAGCCCTATCGAAAGCCGTACGCATGAGCGACCCGCGGTCCGACCTTCTACCTCCGGCCGAGATCCGGGCCCCCGCCCTCATCCTCGCCGACCTGGCGAGCCCGACCCCGGACATCCTCTCCGCGATCCTCGAGGGGTTGCGGGCCGGCCTCCCGGCCGCCGAGATCGCGCGAACGGCGTGGGTCGACCAATGGTTTGTCGAATCCCTGAGCGAGATCGAGGCGGTCCACCGTGCGCTCGGCGCCGCGACCGGTGGATCGTTCTCGCCCGCCCTCGTTCGACAGGCCAAGGAGCTCGGACTCTCCGACCGGGCCATCGGCCGTGCGTCGCGCCTCGACGAGGAGGAGGTACGTCGCCGCCGCCTCGAGGCGGGGATCCGCCCCCGCATCCGCATGATCGACACCCTGGCCGGAGAGTGGCCGGCCCGGACGAACTACCTCTACCTCACCTACCGGGCCGACGCGGACGACGTCGGCCCGATGCCGGAGGGGTCGGTCCTCGTCATCGGCGCCGGGCCGTACCGGATCGGGTCGAGCGTCGAGTTCGACTGGTCGACCATGAACCTCGTGGACGGACTTCGGGCCGAGGGAGTCCCCGGCGTCGCGGTCCTCAACTCGAATCCGGAGACCGTCTCGACCGACTACGACCGGTCGGACCGGCTCTACTTCGAGGAGATCACGCTCGAACGGGTCCGCGACATCACCGAGTTCGAACGGTTCCGGGGCGTGGTCACGTGCGTGGGCAGCCAGCTCGCCCAGAACCTGACCCCGCTCCTCCAGATGTGCGGAATCCCGATCCTCGGGACCACCCCGGAATCGATCGACATGGCCGAGGACCGTTCCCGGTTCGCGGGGCTCCTCGAGCGACTCCGCATCCCCCAGCCGGCGTGGCGCGCCTTCACGACGCTCGACCGGGCGAGCGGCTTCGCGGACGAGGTCGGATACCCGGTCCTCGTCCGCCCTTCCTATGTCCTCAGCGGACAGGCGATGCGGGTCATCTGGGGGCGGGCCGATTTTGAGCGGTTCCTCTCCGAGGCGGTCCGCATCTCCCCCGAACATCCCGTCGTCATCACGAAGTTCGTCGAGGGGGCCGACGAGGTCGAGCTGGACGCGATCTCGGACGGCGAGCGGGTCCTGGTCGGGGGGATCCTCGAGCATGTCGAGCGGGCCGGGGTCCACTCCGGGGACGCGATCTTCTGCCTTCCGCCCCGGCACACGCCGCCCGAGGTGCAAGCCCAGCTCCTGGACGCGGCCCGGCAGCTGGCCACGACCCTCTCGATCCGGGGACCGTTCAACGTGCAGTTCCTGGTCAAGGATCGGGCCTACCAGATCATCGAGTTGAACCTGCGGGCGAGCCGGTCGCTGCCCTTCCTCGCGAAAGCGACCGGGGTGCCGCTCCTTCGGGAGGCGGCCCGGGCCATGTTAGGCAAACCCATCTCCCGCGAAGGGGTCGCGCCCCTTCCCCCCGGTCGGTTCGGGGTCAAGGTCCCGCAGTTCTCATTCCTCCAACTTACGGGCTCGGACCCGCTCCTCGGCGTGGAGATGCAGTCGACGGGCGAGGTCGCGTGCTTCGGCCCCACGTTCGCCGACGCGCTCGTCAAGGCGCTCGTCGCGACGGGCGTTCGGCTCGTCCCCCGGAGAGGGTCGGCCTTCCTCTCCGTCGGCGGTCCCCAACTGAAGGAGGAGCTCCTTCCGGTCGCCCGCCGGCTCCGGGCGCTCGGGTTGCGGATCTCCGCGACGGAAGACACGGGCGCCTTCCTGCGGTCCCGGGGGATCCGGGGGGTTCGGATCCTCCACAAGGTCTCCGAGCCGGACCGGCACCCCAACGTCCTCGAAGAGATCGACCGGGGGACCATCGACCTCCTCCTCAACGTTCCGCTCTCCCTGACCCAGGAGAAGTTCGAGCGGATGCTCGAGGACGAATACGTCCTCCGGCGTCGCGCGGTCGAGCTCGGGATCCCGCTGTTCACGAGCCTGGAGGCGTTCGGTGCCTACGTCGAGGGGGTCGCCTGGCTCGAAGAGCATCCCCTCACGGTCGATGCGCTCTACGGGAGCGAGGAACCCGGTGAGGCGGGGGGACCGCCCCGCGACCCGAAAGAGGTCGCCGTAGTTCCGCGACGCAAGCGCCGACGGCGTCGGCATTAGGGCGGTGGGCGGCCCGACTCAGAGCGGGAACTTCGTGACCGAGTACTCGGGGACGACCGTCGAGGTGTCCAGGACCTCGGGGATCCCGCGGATCCGGTCCGTGACGAAGTCGAGGACCCGCCGCTTGTTCGAGTCGGACGAGGGGAAATCGAGCACGACCAGGATGTCCCAGTCGCCCGTGAGGAAATGCATCTCCTTGACCTCGGGAAGGGTCTCGAGGAGGGCCCGGATCCGGTCGAGGTCGCCGCCGCGCACCTTGAGGTAAGCGAACGCGCGGACGCTCTTCAGTTCGGTCGGCATCGCTTCCGAGAGATTCTCCTCGGTGAATTGCTCCACGCCCTCGAGGCGGGAGCCCTTCGGGGAGATGAGGACCGGGAAGTTCTGGACGCCGCGCAGGCGCTCGGCGACGAGCCGCTCGAGGCGACCGACCTTTTCGATATCGACGACCCGGACGCGGTAGCCCCGGTGCGACGCGGTCTCCTCGACCAGCGCCACGCATCGGGCCTGGTCATCGGACAGGAAGTAGACGGGCGTGTTGCCGACCGACTCCTCGTCGGGAGCCCGGCCGGGGCTGGTCGGCACGGCGCCTCCGGCGGGCGACGGGGGGCGGTAGAACGTCGTGACCGCCTTCTTCGATTGGACGTAGAGAACGAGCTCGCGGGGATCTTCGGCCATGACCGAAGGCGCGAAAGCGGGGGGGGCTACTTAACTCTCTCCCGACGAACGGGGCCCCCGCCCGCGAAGGCGGGGGAAAAGGTTCGGGTTCCGCGTCGATTCGAGGGCGCAGATCAGTAGCGCTTGTAGGAGTCGGACCGCTCGCGGCCGCCTCCCCCGCTGCCACCGCCGCCGCCGCCGCTACCGCCGCCGCCACCATACCGGCCGCCACCGCCGCCGCCATAGCCGCCGCCGCCGCGGTCACGGTACCCGCCACCGCCGCCCCCGAAGGACCGGCGCTCGCTCTCGAACTCCTGCTGGCTCATGTCGAGGGTCTGGTTGATCTCGCCGAGGGGCTCCGTCGACTTCGACAGGTTCCCGTACCGGCCCACGTTGAGTCGCATGTGCCCGCGGACGAGGGAAACGTACCCGTTGTCCACGAGGATGACCTCGTCCTTCTGGATCGAGCCGATCTGTTCGTTCCACAGGGAGAGGGTGATGACCGCCGTGTCGTCGCCGACCACGGCCTCGCACACCTTCCGGGGGTCGCCGAACTTGCCCATGACCTCTTTCGGTTCTCCGATACTGATCACTTTGGCCAGCACGTTCACTTGCTTCGAGTTCGGCGTCAGGTCTCGCACTTTCGTCAGGGGTTTGTCCACCATCGGTCTCGCCTTCTTTTGCTTCGCGTTTCGCGTTGCGTGGGAATCTCGGAGCGGTGCCCATCTCGCGAACACTCGTCGCAAAAGTAGGACGGGCGGGACGCTCGATTCGGGCTGGCTCGCGGATTCCTCTGGCGCCCCATGGCCCCCGGGGCGATATAAAGGACGCGGGGGGCGGCTCCCCGGGTCGGATAACCGGGCCCGCCGCTCCGACAACAGGCTTTTGGTCCCCTCCGCGCTCGGTCGCCCGGACCGGGTGTGAACCAGCGCGCCGACCTCGGGGTTCACTATCTCCTTCGCGGAGAGTACGACCGCGCCGTGCGGGCGTTCTTGGATGTAATCCGGGACGACCCCGCCGACGCGACCGCCTGGTCGTACTACGGGATCAGCCTCGCGCACACCGGCCGGCCCGTCGAGGCGGAAGCGGCGCTCGCTCGGGCCATCCAACTCTCTCCCACCAACGGCGAGTCGTGGTTCCACCTCGGAGTGGCCCGCTCGCTCCGCGAGGAGTGGGGCGAGGCGGCCAGTGCCTACCGGAAGGCGGTCGCGCTCGCTCCAGAAGACATGGTGGCCTGGCACCGCCTCGGCGTCGCCCTCGCCGAATCGGGGGAGGAACCGAGCGCGTCGGCCGCCTTCGAACGGGCCCTCGTGCTGTCCCGGTCGCTCCCCACCGACGAATTGGTCGCGCCCGCCCGCCCCCGATTCGACGACCACGTGGACGAGGCCGGGGCCCGGGAAGGCGCTCGCGAGGCGAAGAGCTGGCTCGACCTGTCCCTATCACTGCTGAGCCTGGGCGACGAGGACGCCGCGGTGGCGGCGTACGAGCGGGCCTACACGCTCGACCCGACGCGCGCACAGAATTCGCTGTTCCGACCCATGCTGCGGCTCTTGACGGCGGTCGAAGGGGGCGCCGACCCCGGTGAGGAAGAGTTTCCCGTTCCCGCCCGCCCGCGCCCCCGGAGCGACGTCGGGCGCCCTGAGGTCCGGTAGCGCTTCGCCTAGAGGGCCTTCGGCGCCTCGGTCACGATCGTCGACTCCGCCCAGGACTGGACCTTGATCCGGGCCTCGGCGTGCTCGCGGTAGAACGCGTGGACCCGTTCGAGGACCTTCGACTTGCACTCTCCGCACAGGAGTGCGCCGGAGCGACAGTCCCGCGTCACCTCGTGGAATTCCTGGTCGTCCTGGGCGAACCGGGTCCTCCAGAGCGCCCAGACCGAGCAGATCTCCGGGGTCGCCCCGAGCCGGCGCTGCTCCTCGACCGTCGCTCTCCCTCCCGTGAACGCCCCCCGGACCTTCCGCTCCACGGTCGAGTGGTTGTCGTTGAGGAAGAGCGCGTTGTCCTCGCGGTCGCCGGTCGTGCTCATCACGCTCTCCCCGAGCAGCCCCGGGATCATCTGGCTGTGGAGGAGCGCGGGCTTCGGGTAGCCGAGCCCCTCCGCGATGTCGCGCGTGACCCGGAAGTGGGGGTCCTGGTCGATCCCGCACGGGATGAGGCACGGAACGCTCCGGTCCTCCGCCCACGAAGGCCAGAAGCAGGGGACGGTCTGAAGGGCGGTGTAGAACACGAGCCCGATGTTGGTGCTCGGCTCGAAGCCGAAGACCGCCTTCACGGTGGAATAGGGGATCTTGCGCGCGACCCGGATGGCGAGCGGGTAGAGCGCGGCGATCGATTTGGAGTCGAAGAACACGTGCGTCCGCTTGGGGTCGAACCCGAGAGCGAGGATGTCGTAGAGGTTCTCCATCCCCCAGTACGCGGTCTCTTCGCGGGTCAGGCCCGAGCGGGCCCAGAACTTCTCGTCGTCGGTGATCTGGATGTACATCCGGACCCCGAGGGTCTTCTGCAGCCAGCGGCACACGTCGAACGAGACGAGGTGGGACGTGTGAAGGGGCCCGGAGGGTCCCCGTCCGGAGTAGAGGAAGAACGGGGACCCCTTCTGGAACTGGTCGAGCAGGAGACCGAGGTCCCGGTGCGAGTAGTAGATCCCGCGCGACAGGAGCGGCGGGAGGTCGCCCCCCGCGATGTGGTGGAGTCGGGCGAGAAGCTCGGGGGTCAGCTCCTGCGTGCCGAACAGTTCCCGCAGCCGCTGGTAGTCGATCCGGCCTTTGACCTCATACGGGGTGACGACGAACTCCTCCGGAGGGGCCATGCGGCGAGCCTCACCCTTCGGGGAACGAGATCTTGGAGAGGATCTGCTCCCGCTCCGTGAGGGGAACACCGGCCGAGCTCAGGGCCTCCGCGACGCACGAACGCGAGTGGTCGTGGTAGATCGTGTGCCCGCAGGCCGGACACGTGGCGTACCCCTGGATGAGTCGACGAAGTCCTTCCCGCGAGGAGGAGGAATCCCGCCGGGCGAACCGGTCGACCAGGAACGCCCCACCGGTGGCATTCTCCAAGTTGGAGAGGGGCACCCGCACCGGCTGGTTGCAGACCGGGCAGCGGGCCGGGTTCCGGCACGTGCAGGTCATGGAGGATGAGGTACCCTACGGGCCTCCCTATTAAGCCGACGTTGGGCACGGCGTCGCGCCGGCCCGCCCAGCTTCAAGAAGGGCCGGCCGGTTCGGCCGATTCGTGAGCGAGGCGGACGAGGAGCGGGCGGTCGAGTTGCACCTCGAACTTCTCGAGGTGCTCCGTCTGCTCAACCGGGCCGAGGTGGAACGGAGCGGCGTCGAGGGTCTCGAGCACCGGGAGCTCCTCACCCTGCTCCGCCGGGGACCGTGCCCCTTCGTCACCCCCGAAGGGTTCGACCGGGCCATCGACACCCTCCTCGGGAACCGGATGATCCGGGAGCTGGACGACCTCGAGTACGCTTGGGACCGGGGGCGTACCGTGGGCCGGCGGTACGCGCTCGCGCTGGAAGGGAAAGAGTACCTGCTGGAGGATACGCAGAAGTCCGGTCGGATCCAATGAACCGCAACGCCCCTCCGGCCGCGACCTCTTTATGTACGAGGAGCCGACGTAATCCTCCCCGTGAGCTCGGATGAGCCCGCACCGGACCCGGTCCGCTCCACCCTGATCGCGATCCTCCAGCAACTGAACCGGGCCGAGTCGATCAACGAGGGGCAGGCCCGGGAACAGACCCTCCAACTCAACGAGGTCGAGCGACTCCTCGCCCACTTCTGGGCCGTGGAGCAGGAACAGGTGAAGGTGCCTCAGGCGCTCGGTCTCCTCGTCCGAAATCGGCTCGTCGAAGCCCACCTGCCGGCCGACCGGGACCCGAAGGATCCCGCGCCGGCACGCGCGGTCTACCAGATCACGGCCGAGGGGAAAGCCTTCCTCGTCGAAATCCAGAAATCGAGCGACCGGATCCCCTGAAACCGACTCCATATTCCCGTTGCCCCCGCCACGTTAAGTAACCGACCGGTGTCGGCGCGAGGCCATGTCGCGCATCCACTCCGGAAGGAAGGGACGGGCCGGTTCGCACCGTCCGTACCCCCTCACCAAGCCCGAGTGGGTCACTGCCAGTTCGGAGGAGGTAGTGGAGCAGGCGGTCCAACTCGCCAAGGGTGGGATGTCGGCCGCCCAGGTGGGCCTCACGCTCCGGGACCAACACGGCATTCCTTCCACTCGCGCGGTGACAGGAAAGCGCCTCGCCGCGCTCCTGAGTCAGAACGGAGTCCATCCCGAGATCCCCGATGACCTCCAGGCGCTGCTCAAACGCGTCGTCCATCTGCAACACCACCTGGAGACCCACACCAAGGACCTGGCGAATCGCCGGGGTCTTGCGCTGATGGAGTCGAGGATCCGCCGCCTGGCCCGGTACTACCGGCAGCGTCGCCGCCTGCCCGAGACCTGGCGGTACTCTGCCGCGGGCGCGGCCCTCCAGGTGGAGTGATGCCCTCGGGTCCGGATTCGTTCGTTTCGGACCCTCACTACGGCCAAGAGTTCGAGCGGGCCCGGGCCCTCGTGCTCGGCCATCCGCGCCGGTGGCGGGTCATCTATCACTACGACGCCGACGGCATCGCGAGCGCATCCTCCGCGGTCCGTGCGTTCGGCCGTCTCGGCTACCCGGTTCAGTTGACGCCTCTCATCGGGGTCGAGCGGGAGAAGATGCACACCCTGCTCGCCGCCACGAAGGGTCCCGTGCTCATCGTGGACACGGGAGCGAGCTGGACCGACCTCTATCCTGCGCATCCCTTCCCCGTGGTCGTCCTCGACCACCACACCTACCCCGGGGCTCCCCAACCCCCGGACCTCCCCCCGCACGTCGCCTTCGTCAACCCCCTCGACTGGGGAGTCAACGGGATGAGCGAGATGTGCGCCGCGACCCTCACCTGGCTCTTCACCGTCTTTCTCGACCCGCTCAACTGGGACAACGCGGCGTGGGGGCTCTCCGGGGCGATCGGCGACCGGCAACACGTCGGTGGGTTTCACGGTCTCAACCAGACCCTGGTGGAGGAGGCGGTCCGTCGCTCCGTCCTGGTACGGCGCCCGGGAGTAGCCCTCCTCGGACCGACCGTCGGTGCCGCGCTCGCCTCGAGCATCGACCCGTTCTTTCGGGGCCTCTCCGGCCGGCGGCCCGCGGTGGATGCGTTCCTCCAAGAGCTCTCGATCGACCCGGAAACGTCCCCCTTGAAGCTCCCGCCCGAGGCGTCCGCTCGTCTGGTATCGAGCCTCCGGGCGCGACTCGAGTCGAGCGGGGTGCTGCCGGAGTTCGTCCAGTTGCTCGACCAGGAGCGATGGTTCCTCCCCTCCTACGGGAGGGACGCGGAAGACCTCTCGAACCTCCAGAGCGCGACGGGGCGGGCGGGGACCCCGGGGGTCGGGGTCGCGATGGCCCTCGGAGACCCACATGCGTTCGAGCGCGCGCAGGAAGCCGAGACCCGATGGCGTTCGGGCATCCTCGGAGGTCTGCGACGCATCGAGGAGCAGGGGGTAAATGAGCGGAGCGCGCTGCGGTGGTTCGAGAGCCCGGAGACGCCCCTCGCGGGGACCCAGGCCGGTATGGCGATGAGCTACCTCCTCTCCCCCGAGCGACCCGTCCTCGTCTTCTCGGGCGGGACGTCCGGCCCCATCAAGGTCAGCGGGCGGGGGACCCTGCGGCTGGTCGCGGCGGGCCTCGACCTCTCCTCGGCCTTGCGGGACGCCGCGAGCGCGGTCGGAGGAGAAGGCGGGGGTCACAAAGTGGCGGCCGGCGCCACCATCCCCTCCGGCGCCCGGGACCCGTTCTTGGACGGCGCGAACCGGGCCATCGCGTCCCAGCTCCACCTCGGAGGACCCCCATGACGGACGCACCGGCGACGGCTCCGGCGGCCCCCGTCGACCGGGTCCACGACCACGCCCTCGAGAAGGAGATGCACAAATCCTACCTCGAGTACGCGATGAGCGTCATCATCGGGCGCGCCCTGCCCGACGGGCGGGACGGGATGAAGCCCGTCCAGCGCCGGATCCTCTGGTCGATGTGGGAGTCCGGGGCGACCCACGACCGGGCCTACCGGAAGAGCGCCCGAACGGTAGGAGACGTCCTCGGCAAGTACCACCCCCACGGCGAACTCGCGGTCTACGACGCGTTGGTCCGGATGGCCCAGCCGTTCAGTCTCCGGTACCCGCTCATCGATGGCCAGGGGAATTTCGGCTCCATCGACGGGGATTCCCCGGCCGCGATGCGGTACACGGAAGCGCGGCTGAGCAATCTCGTCGAGGAGATCCTCGCCGACCTCGAGAAGGAGACGGTCGAGTGGGGGGACAATTTCGACGGGTCGCTCAAAGAGCCGCTCGTCCTTCCGTCCAAGGTTCCCAACCTGCTGGTCAACGGCTCGGCCGGGATCGCCGTCGGCATGGCGACCAACATGCCGCCGCACCGCCTGGACGAGATCGTCGACGGACTCCTCCTGCTCCTCGAGCGACCGGACGCCGACCTCGAGGCCCTCATGAAGGTCATTCCGGGTCCCGACTTCCCGGGAGGCGGGTACCTCTCGAGCGAAGGGATCCGGGAGGCGTACGCCACCGGCCGGGGGACGATCCACCTCCGTGGGACGGCCGAGATCCGGGAGCGGGACGGCAAGGACGAGATCGTCATCACCGAGATCCCGTACGAGGTCAACAAGTCCTCGCTGCTCCAACTCATCGCCGACCTCGTCAAGAACAAACGGCTGGACGGGGTCACCGACCTCCGAGACGAGTCCGACCGGGACGGCACCAGCGTCGTCCTCGAGCTGCGGCGGGACGTCGAGGCCGAGATCGTCCTGAACCGGCTCTACGAGCACACGCCGCTCGAGACGAGCTTCGGCGTGATCAATCTCTGCATCGTCGCC
>JAKIWQ010000002.1 GCA_022749935.1 Thermoplasmata archaeon
ACAATGTCGACGCTATCGATGTCGCTCGTCGCATGATAGTTGGCTCCGTCAAACCAGCAAGTGAACTTCGACTGGTCCTTTGTGGCCATACTCTAGTCCTGCGGGCCTAAGCTTGTAGTCGTGTCCCCTTCTCGCTTGTTCCTAAAAAGCGCACGCGACTGCATCATGATTTACCCTCAGCGGTCCTGAACCTGGCCCAGCCCCCCTATGTCACGATAAGGGATGATGGTAGAAATAGCCAGATACTTGTCTCCGATGCTGGAGGCGAATGGATTCTCGTTCGTCCTGGTACGGTCCAGGATACCTGGTGTCGTAGGCGCGGGCAGAGGCAGATCTCACAGAGGGTTCGGTCCGTGATGTGACTTTGCTAAGCCGAACTCACCTGCGTGAAGTTAGGACAAAGGTCGAATGGGACGCTGGTCCTTCGGGGATTGCGAAGTGGCCGCTCGGAAACAAGCCGCTCCCGAAGCCGCGCGGATGACCCGGGGCGCCTCAGCGCGCTCCTCGCGGTCGAGTCCTCGACCCGCACGACCTCGAAACTAACTCGTAAAGTTACAAAAAAAACTAGCCGGCCAACAATCAGTTCCACAATTTGGCCACTGGCAATTTTCCGGGTTCAAAATTCCCCCGTGGAGTCAAATCCCCATGGATCTATCGACTGTGCGCCACGTCAAGCGCATGAGAAGAGTACGACGCAACGTGCGACGGATCGGCGAGGATCTGGTCTGGTTTCGGACCCGCCTGCATCGCCAACCAGACCCCATGGTCGTTGAAGAACTTCGCGAGATTTGGAGCGAGCTGAATCGTAGTTCCACCCCAAGGTTGACCGGGACCGCCCGTCAGCAAAGTCGGATCCCCAAGTCGGATGGGCCGTCCGACTGTATAGGCTGTAACGGGATCGCGGCGGCCCTCGTTCCCATCCAGTAACAGCGCCTCTTCGAGGAAGGTCTGAGTCGAAATCCGGGTGTCACTCCAGAACGCGTCTGGGAAATGCCTGAGTACAGGTCGCCTATCGTCGGGAGCGGTCGGGGGACCGTCCTCATTTCACGGGACAAGCATTCCAAGCACCTCAAGCTGTACTCCGATTGGAAATCGGCAACCGGCCGGTAATCGGTGAAAGCGAGGAGGTCTAGTGAGGATGCGACGATGACAGAATCTGGAAAGGCTGTTGACCGAGATAGAATTCAGACGGTGAACGGGCGGAGGACTGCCGACGCGATCGTCCGTGTTCCAAGGAATCAGACTGCCGAACTAAGGATGTTCGGGGATCCCCGAGATCCGAAGGCGGAGTTGCTGATATTCAAGTGTCCCTCGTGTCCTGACAGAACCACGTCTCGCCAGGTCATGGTAAACCTCGATGTGAAACCCCGTCGTGGGAAGCTGCTCCATGAAAACCGGAGTGCGTGGCCAGGCAAGGTTGGGGTCCTGCTCCACGTAACTCGCGCTCAGGTTCTCCAGCTGCTTCGCGAACTCAACACGTAGAGAGCATTGACTCCGGGCCGTTCCAAAAAACCAGCCTAGCGCAAGTACTTCCCTCTTCGCTGTCAGGTCCTCGACCCGCGCGCCGTTCGCTATAGGCGGTGGGCCGGGCGTCCTGACCCATGGACCATCATGGAGACGTGAACCCAGATTCGGTTAGCGCCACCCGGACTGTCCGAGTCGGTTCATGGGCATAGATCCGGATTTGGAATGAGTTCTTGCCCTTCACAGGCTTGAGCATCAGCGTCTTGTCATCTACCTTGCCCAAGTTTGAGTCGACCACCTCCCTCCGAATCGAATTTACGCGCCCCCTATCATCGTGAAAACGGATGGAAAGGTCGCGGTCGATTCCATAGTGCGCGTGCGGGTCCTGGCCCTTCAGACCGATGACGAGGTCGATGTAATCGTCACCTCGCCTGGGGTCCTGCACGATGCGGACGTTCGCCCATGCATCCCCGGATTCGTAGTGCTCACGGTCGACTTCGAGCTTCCAAGTAGAGTCGATACGTATCGGTTTAATCGGAGGTTCGTCGGCCACGGGAGCCTATAGTTCAGGCCAACTGAATGATAATCCTACTCCCGACCCGTGCGCTGATCGCGGTCACCTTCATCGGCCGCGCACCCCAGACCAAGGTCGCAGCGATTCCGCCAAGGTTGAGTAAAAGAGGGGGTCGTAGGGCCACCCACCCAGCGAGTGAGGGGGACTTGACAATCGAGCCGTACGCGGCCATTGTAATCGGACCCACGATACGAAGGTAATGCCTCCCGGTGGAACTCTCGAAGCGTCGAGGAAAAGGTTCGCCCGGCTCGCCGTGGAGATGGCGCGCAATGACAGCGGGATATCCGCTGACCGCAAGGGGTTCGGGACCCGGTCGATGTTCGTCGGTCGGAAGATGTTCGCAGTGCTTCATACGACCGGCGAGCTCGTGGTCAAGCTCCCCCCCGACCGGGTGAAAGCGCTGATCGACTCCAAAATGGGACGGGGCTGGCATCCCGGGAACGGGGCCCCGCTGAAGGATTACGTGGCCATCTCATTCGATCACGAGCGCGACTGGTGTGCGCTCGCGCTCGAAGCCCGGGAGTACATGGGCGGCAAAGCCTGACGGAAGCCTCGTCCCTCGCGCTGATTGCGGTCACTGTCATCGTCCGCGCGCTCCTCCTTCGTGATGCGGCGCGGATGCGGCCCCTCCCGCCCTCGACCGGGCAGTCGTGAGGAGGATCGGTGGTCATCACGGCTCGAAGGAGGGGACTTGAACCTCAACAGAATTTCAGGAACCGCTTATATAAGCCGATTGAGACCAAAGATGTAGGGGCATGACGGTGAAAGGATCGATGTTCGCCGTTGTGGTGGCCATTCTACTCGTGTTGGTCGTTACTTCGGCGTCGAGCTCACTGCTTCTACTCGGGAGGTCCCCATCCGGCACCGGACAGGGTGGGTTCGCACCCTCATCAGGACTGAAGTCTATGGGGCCACCTCCGGTCTTGGGAGCGTCCCACCTGTACCTCCGCTGCCCCGACTCAACAATAAAGAACACGAGCAGCGGGAGCACGCTTTGCACTGATTCTGTAAATTATGCGTGGGTCTTGACTTGCACTGACCCCCACACTTGTGGCTTTAATCTTACTGTCACTCCCGATTCAGATTATGCATTCTTCAAGTGGAACGCGAGCCTAGGAGTCTGCCTCGGATCGAGTTGCGCCACAAGTTCCGTCCTGGATCCCGTCAATGGTTCGTACAGGGCGTGCCCATTATCGGTCTGCAAAATGTACCTCGCCCCGAACCTCTACTTGACGAACAGCGGTTGGGTGGGGTACCTAGTTGGTGGGCTGACCGGAACTGTAACAGAAGTAAACGGCTCGTTCATTGTCCCTAGTGTATCTTGCCCGAGCACCGCCACCGATTGGTATTTCTTTGCCGGACTCGACGGTGACGGAGCACCAACCCCGGCGACCGTGGAACAGGGGGGGGTTCAAGCCGTTTGCAGTGGCGGGGTATTGACTTTGAATCCATTTTACGAGTTCTTTCCCTACACTTCTAATGTCACAATCTCCTCGATGACTGCCTCGGCTGGAGACGTCTATGATGTTGATGTTTCTTATCACTCAAGCAACTCTACCGTCTCCGTCTTCGTCTGGGACAAGACTGCGGGTCGTAGTTCTACAGCCTGGCATGCCTACAATTCTGCGATGACCCTTTCGTCCGCAGAGTGTGTGACCGAGGCCCGCCCCAGTTGGGTGGCAAACCATGGTCCGAGCACTACCGACTACGGAGCGGCTTACACCACCATCGCCTCATCTTGTGATGCCACGGTAGGCTCGTCGGGCCTAGTGGCTTTCGGACTCCAGTGGTACACGAGCCTGTTCTTCTCAGAACCTCTGTTCCACCTTTACTTCGCACCAACCACTCTTACGGGCACTCCTGCGAGGAGCTTTACCGCGCCTTAGAATGAGAAGTCTGCGACCAACCGAGTCTACTTCGCGCGGGAGCGCGGCCGATTCGTGAGCGATTTGTGCGTGTCTGGACGCACCTGAAAGTTGTCGAGGTAGCCTGTGCGGGGTTGGGCCAACCTGCTCTCGCCGTCCGACCGCACTGATGCTAAAACGAAGAGAGATAAGGAGGGGGACGATGGGTCTCGCTCTCTTGGGGTTATGATCCCGGCTGACCGTGTATGAGCCGTCTCATGAGTTCTGATCACAAGCGGCTCTTACGAGCCTCAGCGATGGTTCTTCTACTTGTCGTAGGGGGATTGGCAGTTGGTGGACTCATCAGACACTATCCGCCGATCGCCGAACAAGAGCCTCACAGAGGCACTTCTGACCAGGTGCCAGGCGTGGCGGGGCTTGGTTCGCGACTAACTCTACAACAGCCCGCATCTGTTTCGCACGTAGACTCCGTGAGCGGCGGCCAGCACAAGATCGCGCTTGCACCCAAAGCAGCCAGCCCATACCTCAGGGAGACATTGGTCCTGCTCAATGACACGGTAATACCCGGAAATTTCTTCTCGGTCACGGGTGCGGAACCTCTGGCCGATGTTTACGATAGTGGAACGGGGCAGATCTTTGTTACAAATTCCTACTCGAACAGCGTGAGCGTGGTTTCTGCCAGTTCGAACACGATCACAGCAATTGTCCCGGTGGGCGTCTACCCCGTGGGTGCGGTGTACGACCCGGAGCTCGGCGAGGTGTTCGTCGCGAATTACGAATCCAACAGCGTGAGCATCATCTCTGATTCGACGGACACCGTGGTGGCCACCGTCGGAGTCGGAGACGGACCCTATGGGATGGCCTTCTACCCCGGCCAGGACGAGGTCTTCGTCACCGACGCGCTCGCCCACAACGTGAGCGTGATTGCGGCAGCCACCGACGCCGTCGTCGCCACCATCCCCGTAGGATCAACCCCCCTGAGCGCGGCGTATGACAACGTAACAGAGCAGGTCTTCGTCGCTAACTACGGCTCGGACAACGTGAGTGTCATCTCGGACATGACCGACACGGTGGTGGCGGAAGTCCCTGTGGGATCCGAGCCGGCTGGAATTGTGTATGATGACGGGAAGGGGGAGGTCTTCGTAACGAATTTCAACTCCAGCAATGTGTCCGTCATCTCGGCCGCGACCGATGTTGACGTTGCGAGCATACCCGCAGGCTCGTACCTCTCCGGGATTGCGTACGCCCCGACCCCGGGCGACCCGGCCAACGGAGAGATTTTCGCGGTCAACGTCGCTTCGAACGCCAACCCCGATGTCGGAAATGTGAGTGTGATCTCGGACACCACCAACAGGGTCTTGGCCTATGTCTCGTGTGGGCTCTCCTCGCAGGGGGTCACGTTCGACCCCGCGAACGGGGAGGTCTTCGTCACGAATTCGGGCTCCACCAATCTGAGCGTAATCTCGGACGCAACAAACTCCATGATTACAAGTATCTTGTTGGGCGCATATCCTGTAGCTGCGGTGCACGATGGCGGCACAGGGGAGGTTTTTGTCGCTGACAGTCGGGCGAATACGGTCGATGTAATCTCCGGGGAGACTAATCAGGTAGTGGCGAAGGTGCGCGTGGGAGGGGGCCCTCAGGGTCTGGCATATGACAGCCGCATGAAGGAGATCTTCGTCACGAACGAAGTTTCGGATAGCGTCAGTGTGATCGCGGATTCGAACAACTCCGTGGTCGCCACGATTCCGGTGGGCGTTTACCCCATGGGGATTGCGTATGACAGCTCGAAAGGTGAATTATTCGTCGCCAACGGCGGAAACACCTATCCGGGCCAGTACAATGTAAGCGTGATCTCTGATGCGTCCAACAAGGTGGTGGCGAGCATCGTATCCGGAACTCCGAACAGCTCAGGTCCCTTGGATTTGGCCTATGATAGCGCTAGGGGGGAGGTCTTTGTGGTCAACTACTTCGGGGGGGTAGCCGTGATCAACGACACGACTGACTCGGTGGTGGCCAATATCTCCGTAAGACCTTACCCTTCCGCGGCGGCCTATGACCGCGCTCAAGGAGAGGTCTTCGTGACGAGTTCCGCCTCGGGCGACGTAAGTGTGATTTCTGACACGACGGACAAGGTCATGTCCAACATCACCGCGGGTAACGACCCCCGGGGGATCGTCTACGCTCCCGGTTTGAATGAACTATTCACCTCAAACTACGGGTCCGACACTGTAACCGCGATCACCGACTCTACGAATACCGCTACTGCGAACGTCTCGGTCGGTCCCAATCCGGCCGACGTTGCATGGGACCCCGCCAATGGGAATCTCTACGTCCCGGATTTCTCGGATGGGACCGTCTCCATCATCGCCTCCGGATACCTTCAAAATGTCACTTTCACGGAGACTGGCTTGCCATCTGGCACCAACTGGTCCGTCAGCCTGAATGGGAGTAATGAGGTCTCTGCATTGGGAACCCTCAATTTCACCGAACCGAATGGGGCGTACAACTTTACCGTGGCAACCACCGATTCCGCGTTTGCACCGTACAACTACGCAGGCTCGGTCACGGTCGATGGGGCTCCCGTGTTCATTGATGTTGGTTTCATCTCGACAGAGTCGATGATTAATTTCACAGAAACCGGACTGCCTTCCGGCACGAATTGGTCCGTTTCGATTGGCGGCGAGCAGCTCGAAACGCCTGCCTCCTCGATTCTGTTCGGCGAGTTGAACGGGACCTACGCCTACACGGTGGGAGTCGTGACAGGGTATGCGGCTAGTCCGGTGTCAGGATCCTTAGACGTAAATGGGACGCCCGTCGCCGTGCCAATCTCCTTTGCCGCCATTCAACCCACCACTTACACCGTGACCTTCCAGGAGTCGGGGTTGCCTACCGGAACGAGCTGGTCGGTCACTCTCGCAACGAAGACCATCTCCTCTACCAACTCAACCATCTCCTTCCAGCAACCTAACGGTTCCTTCGTTTACGAGGTCGCGCCAGTTGCCGGTTTCACATTCCACACTCCCGACCCGTCTGTGTCCATCTCGGGCACGCCCGTCGAAGTGACGGTCACGTTCTCTCCAATCACGACATCGCACACGAGCCCGCCGCCGATCGATTATGCGTTGCTTGCCCTCGTGGTCGCGGTGTTAGTCCTCGCGGTTGGAGTCGTTCTGATGCGCTGGCGCCGGAAGCGCCCGCCCGGGGCTGAACCGAAATCATCCCCCGCACGAAGCAACGGACCCGGCCCGCCTTCATAGCCAAGGGTCGATCCAAGGCCTGCGGCTGAGGTCGCGTCAGACGGAGAGATCCGCCTGCTTCTCGCTCGGGTCCTGGGCTCGTCGCGGTCCTCCTGCAGCTCGCGCGCCGATTGCGGTCACCAACATCGGCCGCGCGCTCCCTTCTTGAAGTTCGCGCGGAGCGCGGCCCCCCGCGCGAACATCAAGAGGGCCCGGTCACCCTCGGGCCTCGCATCGGCCCTCGGGCGACCTGCGCGCTCGCTTCGCGCCGATGACGCCAATCAGCGCGCCGCACAGCGCCCGGGAGGGCGCGAACTCGTTCCCTCCGACCGCCCACGTCCGGGTCCCCGGCAGCGCCCGCACCTACGAGGTGCGCGAGGCCCTCCGCGGGATGGGTCTTCGATGGGATCCCGTCTCCCACGCGTGGCACGGGACGCTCCCGGTGGTCGAGGGCTCGCGCCTTGCCCGCGAACTGGGCCGGCGACCCCAGATCGTGCCAACGATCGAGGCATTCGCATCTCGAGTCGCGCCGGAAGCGGTCCTGAGGCCACCCGCGCGGCCCCGCGAACCCGTTCGGCCTCGCATCCCTCACGACGCGTCCCGCACCCGCGCGGAAGCCCGCCTCGCCCTTCCGGACGCGGACCAGGACGAGGAGGACGGGGTCGACTCGCGGCGGTTCAGCCTCCTGGAGACCACGAGCGGCCTCCCGGACGACTCGCGGGACGCGGACGAGCGCGCCGCGGCGCGAAACCTGCGCGACGTGCGGGCCCGAGTGAAGGCGGCGCGGGCGTTGGTCGCGACCAGCCCCGCCATGTCGGAGACGCTCTCGCGCGATGGGCGCAGTGCGGTGTGGTTCTACGCGCAGTTCGGGATTAACTTGGGGCAGTTCCGACTCGGGGCGGCTCAGGAGCAGGGAGGATCGGTTCGCTAGACTGTGCGTGAGGTACCTTCCAGCTCACTTTCAAAACTCCTTGATTTGCGCTCTTGGGCCCTCATGGTTGTTCGTTGGCGATCGCACGGACGATTGCCGCAGCGACGCTCCCAAACCCCTCAGTTGTCATCCGGTCCGGAAGGGACTCAATAATGATTCGAATCGGAGAGTTGGCCGAGTATCGAGCAATTGCATGACTTTTCAGCGGGCGTGTGTCGACTTGGAAATCGGGCTGCACGTACTACTCTATCTAACTCCTCTAGACTGTGGGCGCCATTCCTCCTCGGGGCAAACCACAAATGAGTCCAGCGTCCTCCCATTGGACAATCGGTGGCGCGACGAGTTGGAGACCTGCCTGCGGGTGACGCGGATTCTATCGTCAGGCTAGTTCGGGATGCTTGGGCCGAACTCGGACTCCAGGCGAGCGTAAACGAGATCGAGCGGTGGCTCGGTACGCGATCCGAGTGGGTTGAGTACGCGCTCCGCAGCTCGCCTGCGACCAGATCCCGCTTTATTCGCCGGATTCGCCCTAAGACCATTCGGAAGCCCGTCTACCATGCCGATGGGACCCTCACAGGCCACCGGGTCGTTGGGCACGCTTTAGTCGCTATATTCGAACCTATAAACCGCAGCAACGGCAACTTTCCGCAGCCGAGAGTGATGCCCGGAGCAATACGACGAAAGAAGTCCCAATTGAAGTAAGCTACCTCTGATGCCCAAACCGCCCATCATGTGGGTTGCGGGCCAGCGCCCAGCGGTCTGAGCGCCCGAGTGGAGGGCATTGTCCCTAGGTAAAGCAGGGGGAAGCCAGTAGCTGGACCGCACTTTCGGTCAACGGAGTCGGATCATCTCTCTTTCAGATTTTTCGAGGGATTGACTCACCAGTTAGAAGGGCAGAACCTCTCGCAGCGAATGCAGGAGGTTGTGTCGCTAATCGCTTCCTCGGGGGGATAATGGTCTGACGCGGGATGGCCGCAGGCTGGGCAAGGCCGGGTGTCGTCATACCCGCGCCCCCCAATTGCCCTCCTTGTTTCCCGCGGCGGCAGTGCTGACCTCACCCTAGAGAGGACTGCGGATGGGACGTTGGCGGATCCGTTCGGATGCTTATCGGCCACGTGGCGTCTCAAGCTGTCGAGGCGCATGACTCCTCCGCAGTACTCGCACACCGCGAGTGCAGCATCGCGCCTCATCTTAGTTACTCGCTGGTATTTCTTGTGCCGGCCGGCGGGCGCACGCGCGCGGCGCGCACCACCCCGGGAGCTACTCGGGGCACAAATCGACTCCGGATGCTCAGAATTCTTGCCATAAGGTTCATTATAGCAAGAACCCGCGGCGAACTGCCTGCGGGCAGGAGCCGGCGCAGGGGCGCACGCGGTCCTATCTCGTGCGAGACCGCTTGGACTTGACCCTCCGACTTCGCTCTTGAATTGAGAACCAGTAACGCCCGCGCTTGGCCCTCGTGAGGAGGCGTAAGCCAATCATATCCGCCCAAGGCGTGTCGATCAAGTGGCTGCGAAACTCCTCATGATCCGGATTGGAGTGGGTAAACTGGATATCGAGGCTCACAGACGGCCAGTCGCCGTTGCGCAAGCTGAGCCGGAGGCGGCGCACTTTCTCAACTCGCTTCGCACGTCCCATCCCCCACGCCCGGCTGTCGGGCGATGAGGAATTCATTATCCGCAAATTAGGTCTACCCCTCGCAGGAATCTCGGGAGAGCGCCCAGACCACACCTCGGCCTGGTGCGGGCGATTGAGAAAAGCGCGATCATTACGTCGCTTTTCCACGAAATCATGCATATTCGACCCTTGTTACGGTCGAATCCGCTCGGGGCTATCCCGTGTAGGGGGCACCCCCGTCACTCGAACCTTCTGCGACCGAGCGACGAAATTCGTTTTCGAGCGCGGGGTGTCGGGCGGGTGCCCAAGTTTTCGAGCCGTTTCAGCATCCCCCCCTTCTCGTTAAAAGGAACGGAAGCGGATTCCCTACCGATGCGCGATCCTGGCGTCACGAAAACCTTGAATGTACCCGGCGGGACGATCTCCTACGACCAGGGGGGGCGTGGTCGGCCACTCGTACTCCTCCATGAGGGAATCGCGGACCGACGGATGTGGAATCGCGAGTTCTCTCTCCTCGCTCGTGCCCATCAGGTCGTGCGATACGATCTACGAGGGTACGGAGGTTCTCCGCCGACGAGTTCGGAGTATTCTCCCGTACGCGACCTTGTGGCCCTGCTGGACCAGCTAGAGTGGACGCGGCCGCTGATCGTTGGTCCAAGCGTGGGGGGGAAGATCGCCCTGGACCTGACGCTTGCGTACCCCGAGCGCGTGGGAGCACTGTTACTCGTCGCTCCGGGGTACTCGGGCATGGACTATGACCTGGTTCCCGGCGGGAAGGCCACCTTCGAGCGTGACGAGAGGCTCTCCACGGCGGCGGCCGACGCCTGGACCGCGGGAAAGCTCGAGGAAGCCACGGAGCATCTGAGGCAGCTGTGGGCGTCGTCGCTCACCGGAAGCGCTCTGGACCTCTTCCGGACCATGGTCCGGGACAATGCACAGGAAATCTTCGAGGAGCGCTCCGGTCGACAAGAAACACGCGAGGGCGGGCCTGCGGCCTCTCGGCTGAACGAAATCCGCGTGCCGACACGAATCCTGGTCGGAGACCGTGACAACCCCGCCATGCCGCACTGCGCGAACTTCCTAGCACGAGGTATCGCGGGCGCAGAACTGCAGCTCATTCCCGGGGCGGACCATCTACTGAATCTGTCGAGGCCGGACGCCTTCGACGCCGCGCTGAACGGATTCCTCCAGAGCCTTCCGGGAACCGGAGAATAGCCACGGAGAAATCTGTGCCGGCCGGTGAGTCGGGGACGGCTCACCCCGCCCCGAAAGTGGTTCCGGCCGGTCGGCCGGGGAGGACGGGTCTGGAACCGGCCTTGGGCCTCACATCCAGACCGCTCTCGCCGGAGACCTGGCCCGCGTTTGCCCGTCTGGTCAAGAAGCACAACGGAATTTTCGGCGGTTGCTGGTGCATCTCCTTCCACCTCCGGCCGGGCGAAGGGAAGCGCACGGCCGCCCAATACCGAGCGATGAAGAGGGCGCGCGTGCGGGAAGGGCGAGCCCACGCCGCGCTCGTCTTTGACGGCCGTAACGCCGTTGGATGGTGTCAGTTCGGTCCGACCGCCGAACTCCCAAATATCCGGAGCCAAAAGGCCTACGAAGAGGGGCTGCGCGGGTTTCCCGATTGGCGCATCACCTGCTTCTTCATCGACCGAGAACGCCGAGGGGAGGGGATTGCGAACCGGGCGCTCCAAGAGGCCCTTCGGGAGATCGCCCGACTTGGAGGGGGGACGGTCGAAGGATACCCGGAGGAGGTAGCGGGCCGCAAGGTCTCTCGATCGTTCCTGTGCAGCGGGACCCTGGGTATGTTCGAGAAAGAGGGATTCGAGAAGACTCGCAAGATCGCGATGCATCGTTGGGTCGTGGTTCGGAGGATTCCACCGGATCGGACTCGCGTCGGGGTCGCACCCACGGGGGCCACGGAGGTCGGACCGGCGATGGATACCTCGCCGCGGGAAGTTCGACAGAACTCCTGAAGACCTCGGCGGGTCCACAGGGTTTCTCGATCTCCCTGGGTCCAGGGCGAACCGGGAGGGGACTCCGTTGACCGAGGAACTCGCATCGTGGACGTCATCGCCGCACTCCGAAGGTCGGCCCTCAGGCTCTCGTCGCCTCGCGCTTCGACCAAAGCTGGAAGATGCGGGGGCCGGAGGTCAAGGTGTGCGGATCGTTCAAGAACTGGGCCAGACTCGCGAGCGCGGAGGCGAGTTCCGCCGGCGTAGCAAGTCCCTCGGACAGGATCGCCTCGCTGACAGCCTCCAGCGTCGTCCACGGGAGCGTCTTTCCCCCTCCCACGGTGGTGTACTGCGGTTGGACTACGGTGAGTTGCGGGTCGGGAATGCCCGCTTCGAGGGCGTATCGGAATAACTTGCGTCCGAGGGCATGATCCCCGCCGCTCCGCAGGAGCACCTGGCGATAGGTCCGCAAGAAGAACTCGAATCCATCGTTGGGCGGGTCCCAGCACCACCCGTCAAAGTCGGCGTCCTCCACGACTAGGACCCCTCCGGGACGGACCCCCGCCCACATGCGCCGGAGGAGATCGACCGGCTTACGGAGGTGGTGAAGGAGGAACCGCGCATAGACCGCGTCGTAGCCATTGGGTTCGTTCCACTCGTTGGCATTCACCGTTCGAAACTCCACGTTGCTGAGTTTGCGCTCAACGGCCGCTTGGCGCGCCAGCCCGAGTTTTACCTCGTCCATGTCGAGACCGGTGACGCTCCCTCCGGGGGAGACCAGTCGCGCCATCTCGAGGCTGACTTCTCCGCCCCCGCATCCGACGTCCAGGCAGCGCATCCCGGGGCGGAGGCCGGCTCGCTGGAACAGCGCGCGGGTCTCCGGCCATCGTTCGCGGGCGAGCAGAAGGAGCCGTTCGTAGCCCTCCTTTCCACCACGGATCGCGTACCGTTCCTTGTCGGGAATCATCGGGGAAGGTCCTCGCTCTTGGCATCATTCTACAGACATTGATAACCGCACGACCTGCGAGGGAGGGTCGCGAATGGGGGCCCGGAGTGGTCTCCCATCGAGGGTCCCGGTCGCTCCTCAAGAGTCAATGGTTTCCGGCGAATCCTTCCGGGGCGGTGGTCCCTTCCGGACCGGACTACGGTCGACGGATTGTAATCGCCCTCGAGCTCTTCCGATTCTGGTACGTCGAGGGAGGTCGTATGATGGTCCTGAAGAAAGGTTCCGAGCGGGATCTGTTCTGGAATTTCGCGAGGGCCGAGTTTGAGATTCCAAGACACGGCCCACGGCACACCCAACCCGTGATTTCCGACCCGCTGAAAAAGCGCGTCCTTCGTGACCAACGGGCCGGGTTATCGGACCAAGATTGGGAGGCCTTGCGGGAAGCCGTAACCTCCACGAGAGGCTCCATCGTCCAACCTGTCCTGGATGCCCGGGCCGGGTGGTTTCTCGGAAAGCTCCCTTCGAACCGGTGGGAGGAGGTACGAGTCATGAACCTTCGCATCTTCGTCCGGATCGCTCCCAGCCGACGGGTCATGGATATGACGACGGCCCTGGACCACGGTTCGGTACCTCAGGGTTGGGATCCCCTGAATTATCCTCGACTTCGCTCGACGTTCAAACTGTCCCGGATGCATGGGAATCCCATCCTGGTCGCGCAACGACCCTCGGGACCCTACACTCTCATCGAAGGGGTCACTCGAATGTGCGTGCTCCTCTCCAAGAGCCTGCAGGGCGAGATCGACCTGCCGCACATCCCGGTGGTGCTGGGCGTCAGCCGGCGATTCGACCGATGGGATTTCTTCTGAATCCGGACGCCGTTCCCCGCGTGGAACGTGTACCAACGGAAAGTGACCAGTGCAATTTAGAGCTCACGGTCTCGCTGCGAGTAGGCGCTCCTGCGAGGAGCAGTCATTCTAAATCTCCTCCTCCTAAACGGCCCGCCGCACTGTGGAGGCTCCCGGCCGCCCGAGCTAGGTCGGCGGCCCGGGGGGGAGATCCGGGAGGATGTACTCGAATCGGTACGAGTGGACCCCCTCCTCCATCTTGATGGCCAACCGACCCGACAGTCCGGTAAGCTCGCCGCTCCCAGAGTCCGGAACGACCAGGATGGTCAGCTGTTGAGAACTCTTCGTCATGATCCCACCGTGTTGGAGGACAAAGCTCCCCCGACGACCGTGGAGGGTACCGGTGACGCGCTCGATCGCGACGTACCCGGCGGAGCCTTCGACCTCCCCCATCGCGGTCATCATATCGCCCTTGCTGACGGCCTCGAGGTCGCCGTGGAACCGTTTGCTCAGGGACAGGCGAGACAGCGTGGAGCCCTCGGCGATGTCGTCAGGTCCCTGCGGGCTCATCGTTACCTCGAAGGTTCCGGTAGCGTTCGTCGTCATCGTGCTCCCCCGTTCGGCTGCTCGAACGGGAGAAGGGGCGGCTATATTGGGGCTCGCCGCGGCGCCGACGGCACCGATGGGGCGTCTGGACCGCGGGGGACCCGACGGCGTCGCTCCAACTCCTGAAGGATCGCACCTTGACCGACCGGACCTCCCCCTTCGGCCGTTCGGCCGAGCCGGACTTCCGTGGCGTCCACGGTCCCACGACCGAACCGGACCCTCTCCCGGTCACCTTTCGACCCCTTGCCACCCGCCCCCCCGTACTTCATCAGACGCTCGGTCTGACGGAATCACCGAAGGATGACCCTCCTGGCGTACCTCCCTGAAGTCGAAGCCATCGTCACCATCGCGATCGTCGCGGCGGTCGGTTACTTCCTCTCCCGCTGGGCGGTGAAACGCCTGCAAGCGCGGGGCGCGGCCCCGTCCTCCGTCCGCGGAGTCCGGGTCACGATCTCCGTATTGTCGATCCTGATCGCCGGGGCTATCATCGGGTCCCTCATCGGTCCCATCAATTTCGTCTCGGGCCTCACCCTGTCCGCGTTCGTGGGGCTCGCGGTCACCCTCGCGCTCCAGACGACCCTGGCCAACGTCATCGCCGGTTTCATTCTTCTCCAGGACCGGATGCTCCGCCTGAACGATACGATCACCATCGGGGGCGTCACGGGGAAGGTGGTCCAGATCGGACTGGTCACCGTCTGGCTCCGGCTGGAGGACGGGTCGGTGGCGTCGGTGAGCAACTCGTCCCTCCTGAGCGGGCCGGTCATCAACCGGAGCGCCGCCAACCGGCTCAAGGGAGAATACTAGTCCGGTCGACGGTTCCGGGGGGAATCTTATCCCCCCCGCCCCGGCCTACGTCTAATCTACTCGGCCGGGTTCGGTACCTCCCATGTCGAGTGTGGAATCCGGGGTCCGATCGATCATTCGAATCGTCCTCGTTGTCGTGGGACTTCTGGTCTTGCTCTTTGGGGTCATCCTAGCGGTCGAGGCCATGGCCCTGACCGTGGCCGCCTTGGTGGACATCCTCGTGGGCGCGGTCCTCATCGTCATCTCTCGGTACATCTGAACCTCGGGACCGGATCGAAGGCGGGGGGCTCGCCTCACCGCGGGGAGACGAGTCGGTCGACCGGGCCGACTCCCCCCCATCCCTATCGGGGTCAGTCCCCGGGCGCCGCCGGGTTGTCCGGTTCGGGGCGGGCGGCGTTGCGGAACACGGACGGCACGAGGGCGGTCAAGATGAGCGCCGCGGAGGCGAGGAACACGATGTGGATGGATTCGAGGAATCCAGAGGCGACGCCCGGCGCGACCCCCTGCGCCGACGACCCGAGGAAGATCGCCACGATGGCCGCGTGCGGGAGAACCTGCGCCATCACGAGGAGCGTGATCCCGAGGCTGATGGTCGCCCCGGTGTTCACGAACGTAGTGCCGATGCCGGACGCGACGCCTCGCCGACTCGGTGGCACGGCGGTCATCATCGCGGCCCGATTGGGCGCGGCAAAGAGTCCCATCCCTGCGCCGACGAGGACGAGCGGGGGGGTGAGGGCGAGGAAACTCTCCCCGGAGGAGATGGTGGAGAGCCAAAGAAATCCGGCGGCCGAGACGATGAGGCCGGAGAGTAGGAACCAACGGGGGCCGTACCGGTCGGAAAGCCACCCGCTCACCGGGCCGAAGGTCGCGAGGGAGGCCGAGACCGGGATGAGGAAGAGACCCGCTGAGAACGGATTCAGGAACCGTGGGGGACCCTGGAGGTAGAACACCAGGACGAAGGTGAACGCCCCTCGGGCGAGGGCGTTGAGGAGCATGGCGACCGCGCTCGCCGAGAACTCCCGGTTTCGAAAGAGCGACAGGTCGAGCATGGGGGACCGCTCCCGCGACTCGACGTAGACGAACACGCCGAGGAGGCCCACCCCGACGACGGCCATGCCGACGCCCAGCAGGGGGCTGACGTCGCCGAGGGCGCCGAGGGTGACCCCGAGCAGGATGAGGGTGAGCCCGAGGGCGAACACGACGTTGCCGGCCCAGTCGATGTGCGGCCGCTCGGCGGGTTTCACCAGCTCGTGGAGGTCCGTATGGGCCTTGATGGTCGCGATGATGCCGATGGGCACGTTCACGAAGAAGATCCACCTCCAACCGATGGTCGAGGTGATCACCCCACCGAGGATGAGTCCCGATACGGCCCCCACGACGATCGAGACCTGGTTGATCCCGAGCGCCCGTCCCCGCTCGTTCGGGGGAAAGGCATCGGTGATGATGGCCGCCCCGTTCGAAAAGAGAAATCCCGCACCAACGGCCTGCACCAGCCGAAAGAGTACGAGTTCAAGGCCCGTCTGGGAGAACCCGCACAACAAGGACCCGGCCGTGAAGACCGCGAAGCCGAGGACGTAGAGCCGGACCCGCCCGAAGAGGTCGGAGAGACGGCCAAAGTTGAGGAGCACGACGGCCGTGAGGAGGGAGTATCCTAGCAGGATCCAGAGCAGTGTGGTCGCACTCGTACCCGGGAGCTCCCGACCGATGGTCGGGAGCGAGATCAACACGATGTTGGTGTCGAGCGCCGCCATCAGGGTGGCGATCGTGGTGTTGGAGAGGACCTTCCACTTGTACTGCATCGCAGGACCCGCCGGGTACGTCGGGCCCGTGGGAAGGAGGGGAGGACGGAGGCGGGTGGTTTGAGGAGGCGTTCGCCGAGGAGAGAGATAAGTTTGCTCTCCGACCCCTCAACCGAGCGGAGCGGGGTCGGAGTGGTAGGCGGCGATCTGACTCGAGAGCTTGTCGATGTACTGGCGGAACATCGCGAGGACGTCACGAGACGTGATGATTCCGACCACCTGCTCGCCCGAACGAACGACCATTCGACGGATCCCGTTCGTCGCCATCGTCTCCACCACATCCTCCGCGGGGGTCTCCGGGGCGCAGGCTCGCACGATAGGACTCGCAATCTCCGCGATGGGGACCCGGGCGGGGTCCCGGCCCGCGGCGAGGATCTTCTCGAGGAAGTCCCATTCCGTCACGATCCCGGAGACCTTTCCGGTCGGTAGCACGACGACCGCGTACCCCTTGCGCTCGGCCGCGAGCTTGCGCGCACAGGAGAGGGCGTCGACGGTACTCTCCACCGTGAGGACCTTCGGGTCCATGATGTCACGGGCGAGGAGCACCATCGCGCCCCGGAGCACCGGGAGCGATATGAGCCTGCGGCCCTCGCCGTTGGCGAAAGGCACGTCGGTGATGGCGGACCCCTCACTCTCCCTCAACACCACGCTCCTCCGCGGTTTCCGGTACGCCTGCTGGCCGGAATGTGGTCTCTGCTGCTTTGCGGAACCCCGCGTGGATGCGACCGAGCGGGCCGTCCTCCTGCAGATCGCCCCCGAAACCGAGTTCGTCGATACTTCGCAGGGATCTTTCCTTCGCGCGGGGTCGAACGGTGGGGCCTGTCAGTTCCTTCGAAACCTTCGATGTTCCGCCCACACCGCGCGACCCCACCCCTGCCAGGAGTTCCCGGTCCACGTGCACCTCGGCGACCGCCTCCAAGCGTCTCTGGTCCTCTCGTGTCCGGGCGTGGCCCTCGACGTGCTTTCGGAGACGACTCCCTTTTCGGCCCGCGCCGCTCCGGAAGGGTTCGGGGACGAACTCGCGGCGGTGAACCGCCGCCTCGTTCCCGGAGTCGACCGCCGGCTGCGCGAAGCGGGCCGTCGGAAAGGACGTATTGTCCGACAACTGGACCGGGAGGGACGGTGGGAGGAGGAGGAGGAGGTTCGGGACGCACTTCGGCGCGAGGTCCCCCTTCCCCTCCCGGAAGACTTTCCGGTCGAAGCCCCCCCCTCCGCCGAGGACGGACTCGAATTTCTGCCGATCTTCTACGACGGCCGTCCGGGCCCGGTAGGGCTCGCGGAAGGCCTCGGAGGTTGGGAGGCGGTCGAGCTCCGTCCGTCAGGTGGTGTCGAACGCCTCCTCGCCGCCATCCCCCCGCCGGAAACTCCTCCCGAGCTCACTCCTACCGCGGAGCGACTCTTGGTCGGGTATCTCCGGTACTACCTCGAGCGGGACGCCCTGCTGGCTTCCGTCCTCCCTCAGATGCTCCAATCCTCCGAGGGGACGGTGACCGCGTGGGTCGCGAAGGAACTCCGGACGATCGGCGCAACCGTCGTGAGCCGGGCGCTCGTGCGTGCGAAGTTGAGCGGGGCGCCGAGCGGGCCGCTCCGCGTCGGGGAGATCGCGGAGGGAATCCGGGCCACCGACCAGGACCGGTTGGATGTCCCCACCTGGGGGGACCGACTCTAGGCCGGCCCCACGGGGGGGAGCGACACGCCGAGCACCTTTTCCAGCTCGCCCACCACGCCGGTCATCCAACCGGTCTGAGGTACAGCGCGGGAGGGGGGCAACGGGTCGACCCACGTCTCCGGGGCGGGACGACCCCATTCCTTCTCGAATTCGCTCCGCCAGGCCGGCGGCAACGGCGCCTCGTGGGCCGGTACCTCGAGTCCGAGAGCGAAGGCACCCGCCCGCGCGAGCACTCGGGCGACGGCCTCCGGTCGGTACCCGCCCCCACCCGTGAAGACGACGCGGGAGTGGCACAATTCTCTGCCCATCGCAAGGACGAGACGGTCGATCTGGTCGTAGCTTCTCGAGGTGTAGTTAAGGGCCGTGAGCGGGTCGCCCGCGTGCCCATCAGCCCCGTGTTGCAGGACGATGACGTCCGGACGGAAAGCGCGAAGGAGCGGGGGGACGAGGCGTCGAAAGAGCGGCAGGAGGGCCTCGTCACCGGCACCGGGCGGCAGGGGCACATTGACCTTCAGGCCCGCACCGTCGCCCGAGCCCGACTCCTTCGGGAATCCCGTTCCGGGAAAGAGGGTCCGCCCGTCCTGGTGAAAGTCGATGTCGAGGACCTGTCCCGAATCGTAGAATCCATACATCACCCCGTCCCCGTGGTGCGCGTCGATGTCGAGGTAGGCGACCTTTTGGCCGGAGCGCGTGGCGTCCCCGATGGCGAGCGCGAGGTCGTTGAAAATGCAGAATCCGCTCGCCCGGTCGGGATGGGCGTGGTGGAGTCCTCCCGCCGGATGGAAGGTGGGGTGTTGGGATTCGATCGCGGTCCCGACCGCCCACGCCGCGCCCGACGCGATCCGGGAGGCGGCCTCGTAACATCCCTTGAACGAGGGGGTGTCTCCCCCGTCCAGCGGCTGCCTCCGCGCGCCCCCGCTCGCCAGCCGGACCCGTTCGACGTAGACGGGATCGTGGAACGTCTCGAGGTACTCCCGCGGTGCGACGGGGAGGTCGTCCCGAATCTCGATCCCCCGGCGGTCCGCCGGAGCGAGGAGGGTCGCGAGGAGTCGGACCGCCATCCGACGACTCCGTTCGGTGAAGGGGTGGTCGGGTCCGAAATCGTAGGCGAGGAACCGTTCGTCCCAGACCAGGCCGCCCGCTGGCTTCGTCGGCTCCCCCGCACGTTCAGGGTCGGCGGGGCCATAATGGCTTGGCCGGACTCGGAGCGTCCCTCCGCCACCATTAAGAGGCGAGCCCCCTCGGGCGCCCCGAGGAGTCGGGATGGCGATCGAGGACGAGGTCGGGTCGAACGCGGTGAAGGTCTACAAGACGATGAAGGACCTCGCGTACTCGAGCGAAGAGAAGATGGGAACGGCGGAACGGATCACCCAGACGGTCAAGCTCCCGAAGAACATGGTCCTCAACGCGCTCCAAGAACTCCAGACCAAGGGCTGGGCCCGGCGCAAGGTCCGCGAGAAGGCCGCGGGCTACTATCTCACGAAGTAGTCGTCCGCTCGGGCGACGACGACGGGTCGCCCCAGATCCGCCCGACGATCCGACTGGTGGAGCGCAGCGTGACCTCGGTGACGGTCGTCACTCGCGCCACCTGGGCCCGCGAGCGGTGTTCCCCGTTCTTCTCTGCGGCGAGGTAGATCAGCGCGGCGACCAGGCCGTGAGGGGACAGTCCGGAGAGCTCGGCGTCCTGACGGGCCTCGTCCAACATCGCCTCCACGTTCGCTCGCACCCTCGGCGAGAGGGCGAGCTCCTCGGCATACCGGGCCAAGAACGCCTTCGTCCCAATCCCCGGAATGGAGAGCCCCGCGCCCCGTTGGATGACCTTGAAGGTCCGGCCGACCTCCGAGCGTCGACCCCCGACCGCCTCCGTGACCTCCCCGAGGGTCCGCGGGATCGAAAAGCGGCGGCACGCGGCATAGAGCGCGGCCCCGACGCTCGCAGGGAGACTCCGTCCGCGGAACAGGCCCCGATGCTTCGCCTCCCGGTAGACCTCTTCGGCCTCGGCCAGCACGATCGGTGGAAGGTCCATCTTCGTCGCGGCGAGAGCGATCTCACTCCGCGCCGGGGAGCGCTCAAGAGGCCCATCGGCCACGCGAGCGGTCTGACGTTGCATGACGCGCCGCAGGTGCTGGAACTCGTACCGACGGTGCCAGTCCAGGCGCCGTCCCTGGCCGTCTCGGGTCAAGGAGAGGGTCGAACCGAGCGATCGGCGGGCGCCGCCCCCGGGTCGGGCAAAGGGGCCGATCCCCCGACCACTCCCTTCGGTCGTGGATTCCGCTCGAGGCGGGGGCGCGGTCGCCAGGAGCTCGCCCTGGTCGAACACGAGCCCACACTCCGCACAGTGGGTCTCCGAACGGAGGGTATCCATGATGCGGTGCGTGCTGTGGCACATCGGGCAGGTCGGCCCGCTCGGGCCTGTGGGCCCACTGCCCGAGACAGTCCCGGATTCTGTCACGGTGCTAGAGCTTACCACGCCACCTCTATTTATGGGGGGAGACCGGCCCTCGCTCCTGGGCCGCAAGACTATTCCTTATGTGCCCGCCTGTACCCCGACGTGCGAACGGGGCTCGTCGTCGTCGGAGTGGCGCTCGCCGTCGTCGGGGCGGGTCTCACGCTCAGCGCCTTCTTTGAGCCGGGCGCCCCGTCGCTGACCCAAGTCAACCCCCTCGCCGCCCCAAACCTCCAACCCGGCCTGCCCCGTACGATGGTCGTCTGGCTTCAGAACACCTCGTCCGGGTCGCTCGAGCTCAATTGGGTCTCGAGTTCGAACGTGAATGTCAGCTTCTACCGGGCTACGAATTGCGGGTTCCTGGGCGTCGTGAAACCCTCGGACTACTGCCCCGATGGGCCGCCGATCGTGAGTTGGGCGTCCAATGCCTCGGGCCACTGGAATACGACGGGCCGGATTTCGTTCCCCTGCCTGTTGAATCTCCAGAATCCCGGCCCCAAGACCGTGAACGTCACCGCCGTGTTCGATGAGGTCTGGGCCTCGACCGGCCCCAAGGTTCCGACGTGGGTCACCCTGTCGACCATCGCGGGAGGCATCGCGTGCATCAGCATCGGCGGGGTCGCCATCTTCCTCGGACTGTTCCTGCGGTCGGGGGTCTACGCTCGGCCCCCTCGGGAGGAGTCGCTCGACGAGGTCCGGAGCCCTCGAGGCGGGGGTCCGGAGAAGGGTCCCTCCGACGACTCGGACGACGATCTCCTCGAGGACCCTCCCGAGTAGGTCCCCAGGTACTACTGCCCCCAGAACGGCTGGGTGGTCCGGTGCATCCGGGCGACTTCGTCCAGGATGGCCATCTCCACCGGCGTCAGCGATTGATTCTTGAAGGCCCGCGCGGCGGCCTCGGGCACCGAGACGAGGAGAACGTCCCCCTCCTTCAGGTTCCGCCCCATGACCGCCCCGTCGATGGAGGCGGCCAGTTCGGTCCCTTCGGTCGCCTCCGCGACCGATTCCCCGTCTTTCTGGAGGGCCTTGAGGAGACCCACTTCGGTGCCATCGGGTTTCATGAGACGGATCCCGGGGCGGAGCGTGCCCCCGAGTACCTTCACGCCGACGATGGCCGGTTTCGAGGCCCGGAACACGAACCCAGAAAGGACCTCGAGTTTGGCCGGATGGACGAGCGCCAACCTACGCCCGGACGCGAGGGCCCGTACCCGCTCGGTCCGCCAGGTCCCGTACTCCTCGAGCAGGCGATACATGACCTCGGCCCGGAGGATCTTCACCGGGCCGGCCTCCCCCTCCGGCTGGGCGTCGGGTAGGATCGGGACGTTGAAGGCAAGGACCGCCCGGTGGCTTGGGTCCTTCACGGTCGCCATGCGCAGGATCGTGGGCCGACCCACGGGACCCACTCCCGTCTCATGGACGGGGATCTGGTTCTCCCGGCACTCGAAGGCGAGGGCCTCGAGGCCCCCGAGCGTGTCGGCAAAGATCCCTACCCCGCTCGGCGCGGGGTCCGCCACGGGTTGAGCTTCGCGCGTGAGCTCGATCCGTACCCGCTCGCGCTCCTCCTCGTTCCGCACCACTCGGAGGAGGCCCCCCGGCATCGCGTCCTCTATCCCGGGTGCGGATACGTAGACCCCGGCCGCCGCCTGAACGGAGTCGAGCGACTCGAGCCGGGGCGTCCGTGGCGACTTTCCCGGCTTGTTCGTCACGGGCCGGTAGATCCCTCGGATCTTGGCCGAGAACGGCTCGTTGCGTCCGTTCGCGACCACTTCGTCCCCGACCCGCAGCCGCCCGTTGTAGAGGATCACGCTGCCGACCGGGCCCACCCCCTTCTGGTCGCTTCGCTCGAGGATCGTGGCTTCTCCGCCCTCTTCGACCAGCTGGAGCTCCTGGCTCAGGAACCGTTGAGAGAGTCCGACCAAGAGGGCGATGAGTTCGGGGACGCCGACGCCGGATTTGGCGGAGACCGGTACGATGCCGATGTTGTGGGCGAAGTCGCTCACCCGGTCGTACCGCTCGGCGGAGAAGCCGAGGCCGCCAAGGCTTTCCGAGATCGTGTAGAGGCGCGCGTCCAGCGTCTTCACGAACTCCGGCCCGCCCTTCGCCAGCTGGTCGGCGAGCGGGACCGGGGCGGGCACCTTCCGCCAGCCCGCGAGGAGGTCGATCTTGGTCATCGCGACCGCGAACGGGGTCTTCTCGTGGCGGAGGATCTGGATCGATTCCCGGGTCTGCGGCATCACGCCCTCGCGGGAATCGATGACGAGGATCGCAAGGTCGGCGAGCGCGCCGCCCCGGCGGCGCATCGTCTCGAACGACCGATGCCCTGGCGTGTCTACGAAGAGCAGGCCCGGCACGGCGAACTGGTCCGTCCGCAGGATCCCCTGGCACAGGGCCCGCACCGTCTCCCCCGGGACCTCGATCGCTCCGATATGTTGGGTGATCCCGCCCGCCTCCTTCGAGGCCCGCACGCTCCCCGCGATCCGATCGAGCAGAGTGGTCTTTCCGTGGTCGACGTGGCCGAGGACGGAGACGATCGGTTCTCGGAGTTCGGCCACGGTCCTTTCGAGAGACCGGGGCGTTTTACAGTTGCGCCGGGGCGCCCGCACTCGGTTCCGGACGGCGGAACTCGGCGAGCCGACCGGAGATCAAGGGTACCACGAGCTCCTCCGGTTCGAGACCGCTGTGGGCCCCGAGGAACTCGGGGGACCGCGACTCCACTCGGAGCCTCGGCGTGAGGAGGCCCGACGGGACCGGGACGAGGGCGAGGAGGTCGCCGAGGCGCTCGACCAGCTCGGGGTGGTGCGGTGGGGGACCGTACAATCCCGCCGACACGGCCTCCGACATCGCGATCACGCGGCTACCGGAGGGCAACTTGCGGTCGAGGGCCGCGTGGAGCGCTTCCAGCCGTCCCCAGCGGGCCGTGAAGTATCCAGCCCGCCGGTCGCCTGCGAGCGGCCGGGCCATCTCGTCCGAAATCTCGGGGATGAGGTCGACTCGGATCTGCCGGGCCGGGTCGACGGCCACCTGACCGTGGTCGGCCGTGACGAAGACCTGCGTGTTCCGTCCCGTCGCGGAATCCGCCCGCCCCGCCACGTGGGCGACGAGGTGGGCCAGGCGCTGGGCCTCGAATTCGAAGAGCCCGCGATTGAGCCCGCGAAGATGGTTCACCGTGTCGAGCTCGTCCCAGTACGCCAGGATGAGCGACGGAGGGTTCGGCCGGCGAAGCAGCTCATCGAGGAGATGGGCCATGTCGGAGGCGGAGGAGTACCCGACGAATTCCGCTCCGTCGTAGAGGACCCGGTTGAATCCGGTCCCATCGAACTGGCGCCGCGTGAGGACGGCGCCATGGACGCCGCGACGGAAGACGCTCGGGACGCCGGAAACGTCCGAAGGACTCCATCCTGGCCCCACGAGCTCCTCGGCGCCCGGACGGTCCGACCGGCTCATCCGAAGGACATCGGCGACGATGCCGAGTCGCGGGAGATACTGGAGCGGGCCAACGAGGCCGTGCCGTCCGGGGGGTACTCCGCTCGAAATGCTCGTCAACGCCGAGACGGTCGTCGTGGGGAATACCGTCGTGATCGGTCGCGCCCTCCCGGCCCAATCGGCAGCGTGGAGCGACGAACCGGAGTGGGCCCATTCGAGGAAGGGGTGCCATCCGAACCCGTCGACCTGCACCACGACGACCGGTCCCTCGGCCCGTCGGCCCCGAAAGGGGTCGAGCTCGGCGGTAAGAGGGGGAGCGAGCGGAGGGCCTCCCGAGAATTCGCGGCCGAGGGCTCGGACGATGGTCGGAAGCAGGTTGGCGACCGAACGACCGTCGTAGGCCGGGCGGGGGAGCCCGAGAGGGCCGACCGGGGCGGCCAAGGAGCGGGCCTCCGCGCTCTTCGACTCCCACTCACCGGCCGAACCCACAGGTGCCCCTTCCCGAGGGCCACCCCGGCTGCGCTACTTAATTGACCGCCCCCGCCCGCTCGAAGTCGTCGAGGGACGCTTGACGCTGGGACCGGGGAAGGAGTCGCTCGGTCCGGACCGAGACCGTCCGGACGCTTCGGGCCCCGGAGGCGGTGGCCCGTTCCCAAAGCTCGCGACCGAGGCGCACGGCGGCATCTCGGACCGGTCCCGGACCCTCCGCGGCCGCCCGAAGGACCCGGCCCCGCTGGCTCCGGGAGAAATCGCCCCATCGGTACGCGACCCCAACGGCCCCGTACCGGTACCCTTCCTTTCCGAGAGAAGTCCCGAGCTGTTCGGCCATCGAGCTCAGGGCCGGCGCGATCTCCTCCCACGAGGTCGCGTCCCGCTCGAAGGTCCGGTCGGTCGACCGGATACGGGGTCCGCTCTCCACTTCGCGAGACTCGTGTGGCGCCCCTCGTGCGAGGGAGATCAGGTCGCGGGCAAACGAGCCGAGTACCCGCTCGAGGTCCCGGCTTCGATACCGCGCGAGCTCCCCGATGGTTCGGACGCCGATCGACTCGAGGAGGACCTCGGTCTTCGGACCTACGCCCGGAATGGCGCGTACCGGCAGGGGCGCGAGAAAGGCGACTACGTCGGTCGGTTCGACCAGGATGATCCCACCGGGTTTCGCCCGGTCCGTCGCGATCTTCGCCACGATCCGAGAGGTCGCGACCCCGAGGGACGCAGGGAGGTTCAGCTCGGTCCGAAGGTGGCGCTGGATCTCTTCCGCGACCCGCCGCGCTTCGGACGAAGGCACCGCTCCGAGGACGACCGCCGCCTCGTCGATGCTGAGCGGGATCACTTCAGGAGAGAACCGCGAGAGCAACGTACGCACCTCCGAGGCCGTCCGTTCGTATTTCGGGAAATCCGGAGGGAGCCACGTCGCCTCTGGGGCGAGGCGCGCGGCCGCCTGGGCCGGCATGGCGCTCTTCACCCCGTGGCGCCGGGCCTCGTAACTCGCCGAGAGGACCACGCCCCGTGTCGGTCCCCCCGCGGGGGGAGGACCTACGATCACCTCTTTCCCGACGAGTTCGGGACGGTCGCGGACTTCGCACGACACGTAGTACGCGTCGAGGTCGACGTAGACGACCCAGCGGTCCTCCCGGACCAGCGACGGGTTCTCCGGCAGGGCCGGGTCGAGTCCGGGCGGTGGTGCGGAGGTCAGGGTCGCCCTCGGGTCGGGAAGGACTTACTCCGAATAACCTCGGGCCGGGAGGTGACGGAACGGTCCTACGGCCCGCCGAAGTCCACGGCCTTCGCGTCGACCACGATCCCGTTCGGCCCGATGGAGTAGGGCTGCACCGTCCGAGCGTGCGAGGTCCGCCGCATCTTGAGGATCCGGAGGGATAGACCTACGCGATGCCCGTCCCCCCCGGTTCGGTAACCGAGGAGGATCACCCCGTCGGACACGTACTCGGACAAGCCGTCCCGTGAGACTTCCGGATGCTGGGGGTCGGCCTCGGCCGTCAGGAGGGTCGTCGCTCCGGACGCGCGACACGCGCCCGCGAGGGCGAAGAGGGTGGTCCGTCGGCCGGGCTCGTCGTCGCTCAGCATGTTGAGGAGCGACACCGAATCGAGGACGATGCGGGTCGCCTTGAGTGCCTCCAGCTCCTTGCCGAGCTCGCCCTGGATTCGGTGGAGACTTTGACGGGTCTCCTTCGGGTCGAGGCGGACGATCTTGAGGGTGCCGTCCTTCAAGGCCGCGTCGACCGGCCAGTGGAACTGGCGGGCCGTCTCGGTCAGCTGGGGAACGTCCTCCTCGAGCGAGAGGAAGACGGCCCGTTCGCCCCGGGCCACCCCTGAGAGTAGGAACTGGAGCCCGAGGCAGGTCTTGCCCGTGCCGGGCAATCCGGTGACGAGGACGACGTGACCCGCGGGCACGCCCCCGCCGAGCATCTCGTCCAGGCCGGCGACCCCGGTCGGCACCTTCGGACGGGGTGGCTCAGATTCGCTCATATTGTGTCGTCACCAATCCGTTCACCGACCCGACTCGGATGACAAAGCGGCCGTGGTACTCGGCCGGAACTCGGGCCAGGATCGGCATGAACTTCTCGATCAGCATCGTGCGCTGCCGGTGCGAGTGGCTCGGGCTCGTCGTCCAGGTGAAGTGGAGCACCCCGTCGACCGAGTCGATGACGGCTTGCTCGACCGCCGAGGGCGCCACTCCTTCGGAGAGGATCAGGTAGACGACCGCGTTCCATTCCTTCGCGCGCCGGCGGAGTCCTTTCAAGAGGGTGATCAGGTCTCCGGCGTCCACGCCCCGCCGTACGAGGAGGTCGGTGAGGGAATCGACGATCACGAGTTTGCGGCCGGCGGCGGGGTCGATCCCGTCGGCGAGGGCCCGAAGGGGTCCTCCGTCCGCTCCCACCGTGGGCGATCGTGCCCCCAACAAGGGGCTCGGAACGGCCGACCAGGACGACGGGACGACGGTGTCCTGAAAGTACTCGCGCGAGAGGTCGAGAAAGGTGAGGTGCCGCCCGAGGACTTCCCCGTAGGTAGGGTCGAACGACCCCCGAACCTCGTCGAGGACCTGGTCCTTCGAACGACTCGTGCTGATGTAGACCACACCCTCCGGATAGACGAACGGTCCCTTGGCACTCCCGAGATAGAACTCGTGGAGCCGGGGAAGGTCGTAGTGCAGCATGAGGTGGACCGCGGAGGTGAGGGCGAACTCCTGGTGGCCCGCTCCGGCCTCGCCCCAGAGGAGAACGACCGAGCCGGTCGGCATCCCTCCCGTGATGTAGTCGAAATCGGGGACACCGGTCGGGACTCGGGCCGGTTGCCCCGCCAGGTCCGGTGCCTTCGCCGGGCCGGACGGAGACTGGGTCGGGAGGAGAAAAGGGCGAGGAGATTGGGCGGCCATCCGCTGGGTGACTCCGGTGGCGCGACGCGGGTGCCCGGTATTAGTAGGCTCTTGTGGAAACGCGGCCTTTACGCCGCCGATCCGGCCTTAAGGAACTCTCGCATCAGCACCGTGGCGTATGCTCCTTTCGGCAATGCGAAGAGGAAGCGGACCCGCTCTCCCTCCTCCGCGGTGGTCCATATGGGAGGGAGGGGGACGAGCACCGCGCGTCCCGCTCCTCGGCTGGCGATTTCGGGCGTGGAAGGGAGACGGAACATCCTCCGGTCGACGCCCTCGGCCCGGAGGAGTTCATCGAGCAGTACCCCGGCGGGACCTTCGGTCTCAGGTGTCTCGAAGCCGACGAGGGGTCCGGCCACTAGCGCCCGCCCCCGCGCGACCAGGTCCGTGCACTCGCCCAGATTGTCCGTGCCGACCGGGATCCCCTCCTGGCTCCGGACGGAGCCGTCCCGGCCCAGTCGCAGGATCTCGTCCCCCGGTACGGGCGTGTTCAGAGGAATCCCATCGGCGGCGCGGCGAGTGACCCAGCGATTGAAGAGGTACGATTGAAACGCGTGGACGAACAGTAGGCGGAGGTCGCGGGAGAGCCCTCGGAACGCACGAGACGGGGGATGCCCGCGCGCCAGATGCTCGAGGAGCGTGCGCTCGAAGCGGTACTCCGAGGGAAACTCGCGCAGCGCCCGAGCCGCATCCCGATGGTCCGCGTACGCGGCGCGGGCCGCATCTCCCCTTCCCTCGAGACCCCCGGCGGGTCGCCCCGTCAGGTAGACGTCCACCGCTCGGGCGAGGTCTCCCCGAACGACCCATCGTCCGACCTCATGGGTGATCGGGCGTACCTCGCCGAAGCGCTGTGGACCGAAAAAATTTGGAAATCCGCCCAGCTCCCGTAGTTCGCGCTCGACCTCCCGATACGCACCCACGGCCTCGGTCGGGGAGACGGCCAGTTGGTCCAGGTGCAGGTCGAAGGCGTTTCCGTAATGGTGTCCGAGCACGAGACCGTCGCGCGCTCGATACGCTTCGACCACTTCGACCCGGGGCAGGTCCAGGTCCCGATCCGGAGGCAGCCCCCGGTACGAGAGGAGCCGCTCGGAGACGGCGCGACGATCCTTGGTCCCCGACCACTGTACAGAATTCGCCGGCAAGCCAAGCTGCCGCGCGATCGCGGCTCCGAGCTCGTGTTGCTCCCAGTCCCGGCTGACGACGCGGAGGACCGCGTACGGACCCTCCGGGTCCGGCATCGGGAACGAGGAGATCTCGGTCACGCGAAACGCGTCGCTCGACGCTTTCAAGCGTCCGAAGACCCCCGGACTACTCGTGCGGTAGAACCCCATACCGATCTCCCGCTCGGCGAGCGGCGGCACGCGGGCCTCCGACACGGTCGCGCGAGTCGAGGGGTCATTATTAGATGGCGGACCCGTTCCTACCGGTAGCGGCCGATGATCGAGGCGACGGCTCGCGTTCTGAAGAACGTCATCGAGCTGAAAGTCGGGACCGAGGACTGGACCGCGAGGCCCGCGGGAGCGGACGATGCCGGCCTGGGTCGCCGGATCGCAGCGCTGTTCGCGACCGAGTACCTGACCTACCGCTCGAGCGAACCGGGCGTGGTCCACTCGACCGTCTCCTATCACGCCAAGAACGATGAGATCCGTATCCAACTCGGCGGGAACACGATCAAGACGACGTCGACCGCGTTTGGCCCGCTCGGTCTCAACTACGGGGGGGTCCACTTCACCATCAACGAACGACTGACCGGGCGATTCACGATATTGCGGGCGGCCGAACCGGTCGGGGCCGGTCAGTTGGGATTTCGCTCCTGCGTGCTCAAGGATTATCCTCCGGAGCTCGAGGTGCTGTTCGCCAACCTTTCGGTGGGGTACGTCATCCGGACCCTGACCTGGGAGATGTTCGGCTGAGTCCCGGGAACCCGCGTCCCCTCCCGTTATCCCTCGGGAAACCTCCCACGACCGTGGAGCGGGTCGTCGGCCTCGACCTCGCGGGAAGCCCTCGACGGATCACCGGGTTCTGCTTCCTCGATTCGGGACCCACGGCCCAGATTCACGAGCTTCATTCGGACGAGGAGATCCTCGTCGCGACCCGAGAGGCGCGCCCCGAGATCATTAGCATCGACGCTCCGCTCTCCATCCCCCTCGGCCGTCGGACCATCCAGGATCGGACCGGACCTCACCTGCGGGCGGCGGACCGCGAGCTCCTGCGCCTCGGGATCCGGTTCTTCCCCGTGACCCTCGGTCCGATGCGAATGCTGACAGAACGCGGACTCGCGCTGCGGTCGCTGTTCGAGCAGGAAGGATTTCGGACGATCGAGAGTTATCCGGGCGCCGCGCAGGACGTGCTCGGCATCCCCCGTAAGCAGGGAGGGACCGAACCGCTTCGCCGAGGGCTCGTTCGGCTGGGTCTCGCCGGCGACCTTCGGCGAAAGGACCTCTCCCACGACGAACTCGACGGAGTGACGTGCGCGTTCGTCGGTCGGGCGTACTTGCGGGGAGACTTCCTCGCCATCGGACGACCGGACGAGGGGTTGATGATCCTTCCCTCCCGATCCGCCTGCCTTCGAAGGTACCGGTCCCGCGGCCTCCGCCCCGACGACGGCCCGCCGCCGCCGCGGGCCTAACCTCTGCCTCCCCGACGCGGGGGTCCCGAGGTCAGGGCGCGCGCACCGCGGTTGCTTCGGGATCGACGCGTCCGTGCGTGGGGGATCTGGAACATATGGTAGGGGATGGGGAGCAGGAGGGCTCCGCCCACAAGGACCGTCACCGCGGCCACCGTGTAGGCGAGGTGAACGCCGTAGGTCGCGTACAGGTATCCCCCGAGGAGGACCCCGAGGAGTCCACCAGCGCCGGCGAACGCGTTGTACAATCCAAGCGCGCGGCCCCGGGCCGAGCGCCCGACCAAGCGCACGAGGAACAGGGTGCTCGCGGTACTGATGAACGCCCAGGTGACGCCGAGCAGAGCGTTCAGCACGGTCAACCAGCCGAGCAGGGCGGGAGTCCCCAGACCGAGGAGGACGTACAGAGGTCCCCAGAGGAACAGGAGCAGGAGCGCGACCCGAGCGCCGAGCGATTGGAGGAACACCGACTTCGGAGAATGCGCGTCGACCGCCTTCCCCGAATGAAAGAAGAGGGCGGTCGACGCGGCCGCCGAGCCGAGATAGACGATGAACACACCGGCGTTCGAGAATCGTGCGCCTTGCGAGAGGAATACCGGGAACGGCCCGTAGAAGATGTCGAACCCCACACTCATCACCGCGAGCGCGGCGAGGAAGAGGTACTCCCGTCCCGGCAGACGGTCCGACGTCGAGCGGGTCAGGTCGATGATCCCCACGACGCGCAACCGGACCTGACGGATCCGCTCGACCACGCCACGGTGCAGATGGACGAGGTCGGACACGGTCCGCCGGTCGATCCGCGTCGCAGGTTCCTCGATCCACGCCCACGCGACGACCGCCGAAAGGAGGGCCAGTACTCCGGACAGGATCAGCAATCCGGTCATGACCTGGATCGCCGGGGACGCCAGTCCCACGACGAACAGCCACACGAACCCGAGTGCGAGCCCGGCGGTCGTGCCGAGTCCCGAAATGAGCCCGAAGAGGCCGATGTCTTGGGGCCACCAGCGCTTGTGGCGGGTCTCGAGGAGGAGCATCGTACCGATCGGCGCGCTCGCGGCCGAGGCAAGGCCCTCGACTACGTTGAGCCAGAAGTAGGTCAGCAGGTCGTGCGCGAGCGCGATGAGGATGATCGCGGCACCGGTCGCCACGAACGAACCGACCAGGAAGAATTTTCGATGCGCGACCCGGTCGGAAAGATTGCCCCAGAGGATCGTGAACGGGACTTGGCTCATCGCGCTGGCTGCGATGATGATGGTGACGGCGAACGCCGAGGCACCGAAGTGCTGGAGCGCGAGCAGCGGGATCAGGGGGGTCGCGATGCCGTCGGAGATCGCGAGCGGTAAGTAGGCCAAGAACCAGAGGTCACTCGAGGACGGGCGGACGACCGTCCGGGTCTTGACGTCGAACGACACGCGGTTCACCCGGCCGGGGAGGGAATCCCGTGGTCCGCGGGATAAAGGCTGACTTCGGTCGGCAGGCCTTCGAAATCCCGGAGGGTCCCCGGTTACTTCCCCTTCGGGGGCGCGGGCACGTCGAGCGTCTTCAACAGCGCCAGGTGCTCCCGCTTCGTGATCCATTCGACCCGGAGGTACTCGCGAAGGAACTCGTCACTCACTCCAAGGCGACGGGCCTCGAGGACGACGAACCGGTACGCCTCGACTTCAGTCCACCGCTCGACGTAGCTCACGCCGGGTTCGAAGAGGTTGGCGCCCCCATGCCGCTGAAGGATGTGACAGAGCTCGTGGTAGATGTCGAGGTAGACGATGAGCGGGAGGCTTTCCCGGAAGTGGTTCTCGCCGGCGACGATGCAGTCGGCGCCGGGGGTGACGACCGGCCTCCATCGACCTCGCGCGATGGCCGGGACCTCCCAGGGAGCGACATACATCCACATGTCCGCATCCACGAGCTCCACGTGGGTATTCTGGAAGAGACGACGGCGGACGGCCGCGTCGTGGTGGATGGTCCTCCCGGGCGGTAGCTTGTCGAGCCCCGGGAATGCCGTGAGGATCGGGTGACGCCCGATGGGGAGTTCCCGTGCGATTCGGAAGGCCGTGGGGGGTTCCGGCTCGAGGGCCGCCGTGCTCTCGACTTTTGCCATCGAATCGCGGGAGCCGGGTGGGGAGAAAAAGTCACTCCCTCGGGTTCCCGCCGGACCACAAGCGGTAATCTGCCGGGGCGCGTCGTCTCCGCATGGTCCGATCGGCCTCCGCTCGGCTCTCGGTCCGTGGCGTACGCATCGGCCAAGCGGAGACGGAGGAAGGGTCGAGCGGCGTCAGTGTCGCTCTGTTCGACGGCCCCACGCCCACGGTGGTCGACGTTCGAGGGGGCGCCTCGGCGACCTACGACCTCGCCTCGCTCACCCTCGACGCCACGTTCGGGAGGCGCTGGGCGATCTTCTTCTCGGGGGGGAGTCTCTTCGGGCTGGACGCGGCGGCCGGAATCCGGGACCGGATCCTCGAGACCGGCGGTGGGGTGGCGGTGTTCGAAAACCCCCATCGCATCGCTCCCGTATCGGGCGCAGCGTTGTACGACCTCCCCGGCCGACCCGGCCCCCTCCCCAACTATCGAGATCTCGGATACGCCGCCACACAGAACGCCACCGCGAAGTCGGTCCGGGTCGGGCGCGTAGGTGCAGGTACTGGCGCCTTGGTCGGTAAGTATCGTGGAAGGAGCTCGGCCATGCGCGGCGGCGTCGGGTGGGCCGAACGTCAACTCGGACGGGGGGCTCACATCGGGGCCCTGGTGGCGGTCAACGCCGTGGGAGCGGTCCGGGATCCGACCCACGGCCGATGGGTGGCGGGGGCCCGGGACTCGCACGGCCGACTGCGACCTCCCATGACTCGTGGCCCGGCGACCGGCGGGATCCTCGGGACGACTCTCGGCCTCCTGGTCACCGACCTGGAGGTGGATCGGACGGTCCTCCAAAGGATTGCGTCTATCGCTCACTCCGGACTGGGAGCCGCCATCGTTCCATTCCACAGCGCGACCGACGGGGATTTGTTGTTCGCGGCGGCGACCGGAGTCGCCGGACCTCCCGCGAAGGAACTTCGTCCGGGGGGCACGGCCGACGCCCTCGGTTCGGTGGCCGCGGCCTGCGCGGTCGAGGCGGTCTTGACCGCCGTCCGTTCCGGAAACCGACCGAGCTAGCCGGCCCCGCTCGGACGCTCTTCCCTAAGACGCGTGAGCCAATTTCGGGAGACGACTCCCGCCGACGCCCGAAAGGTAAAGGAGCCCATCGCCCCATTCCCCTTCGAACCATCATGGCCGCTCCGCCCCGGCGCATCGCATGGATCAGTCCCCCGCCGGAGATCTGCACCCTGTGCAAGGAGCCGCTGGGGAATCCTACGGAAGCGAGCTCATGGAACGGGAGCCCCGCCCACCGGGATTGTGTTCGGGTGCACCTGTTGCAACGGGACCCCGCGTTTCGCGAGTCCGGGGACTCGGAGGAGACTCCTGACGAGCCCGGCGAGACGTTCGATGGGATCCTTTCCCGCGACGACGACGACCCCGAGTTCGATTGATCACCGTCCGGTCATCCGGGAGGGCTCGACTCTTCCCGGCCGATGCGGACGTGTGCGGGTCCGTGGGACACCCACGAGGTCTGCAGAGGTTTCGTAGTCCTTAAGAACCAGAGCCTAGTGCGCACGGGAGCTACACAGTCCGGGGGTCATCCCCCGGAGGTTGTACGGAAGGAACCACTCGATGCCCGAGGTCGTACTCACTTGCGACTGGACGCTGATGAGCAATCATCACGGCAAAGAATTCCTGGGGTTCGGCACCACCACGCCGGCCTACATCTTCCCGGAGCGGGTCTATCAGCGGATGTTCTTCCCGACGATGCCGGTCGACGAGCATGGGTACCCCCGTGAAGCGCCCTACGGGATGCGGAAGATCGAGGCTTCGCTGATCGACGGCGGGTACGACGCTCGAATCGTCCACCCGAGTCACCTCGACAAGTACATGCCGGGCGAGGCGAAAGTGCTCCTCATCTCCGGGCACGACTACTTCGGGCTCAACCCCCCGAGCTCCACGTTTGGCGGGGTGATGAAGAAGGAGCCACTCAACTCCGTCAATTTCAAGCGAATGCTCACCCAACCCGCGGTTGTTGCTGCTCGAAAGCAGGGCATGAAGATCATCGCGGGGGGCCCGTGTGCCTGGCAGCTCTCCCCCGCCACCCGCATGAAACTCCCGTGGATCCAGGAGTTCCTCGACTCCTTCGGGGGCATCGACTCCGTGGTTGAAGGGGAGAGTGACATCTTCGTTCGGGACATTGTCGGGAAGGCGCTTCGGGATGAGTTCCTGCCGCCCCACGTCGTGCTCGCCGCGAAGGAAGCTCCCAAGGTCGAGCAGATCTCCTCCATCAAGTTCGCGAGCGTGAACGGCCTCATCGAGATCGGGCGGGGTTGCTGCCGCGGGTGCTCGTTCTGCTCGGTGACGACCCGACCGACCCGGTGGTACCCCCTCGAAAAGATCGAGGAGGAACTGAAGGTCAACGCCAAGGTCGGTTTCCGCAAGGGACTGCTTCACTCCGACGACGTCTACTTCTACGGCAGCCCGAACGTCATGCCGCACGAGGAGAAACTCATCCCTCTGCTCAAGCTCGCCAAGCGGTACTACGACCAGGTCGGATGGAGCCACGTCGCTATCGCGAGCCTGATGACCAAGCCGAAACTCCTCCAGAAATGTGCCGAAGTCCTTATCGATGACAAGCAGGACTGGTGGGGCGTCGAGGTCGGTGTCGAGACCGGTTCTCCGCGGATGATCACGGCGGCCATGCCGGGCAAGGTCGCCCCCTTCAAGGCCTCCCAATGGCCCGAGCTCGTCGTCCAGGCGGCGGGCCTCATGAACGACAACCGGCTGTTCCCGGCCTGCACGTTCATCGTCGGCCTCCCTCAGGAGACCGAGGACGACGTCGCGAAGACGATCGACCTCATCGACGATCTGTGGGACTTCAAGGGGCTGCTCGTCCCGATGTTCTTCGTGCCGCTGGGGCACCTCAAGTCGCGCGACTGGTTCCGCCGGGATCGCCTTTCGCCCCTCCAGGAAGAGCTCCTGAAGCGCGCCCTCACCCACGGGGTCCGGCAGTCCAAACTGATGCTGAACGACTTCTTCGACTGGGAAGGCTCGCACACGCGGCTCTACCGCGCCGGCTTCCGCGGGTTCATCGCCTTCCTCGAGACGCTGGCCCGGATGAATGGGCTGTGGAGTCCGCCCCAACGATCCCCTCGCGAGATGCGAGACCCGAACTCGACCCCGGACCGACTGCCGATCCCGACCATTCCGGTTCGGGAGTGAGCCCCACCCGTCAGGGTTCGTCGGGCGGAAAATCCGGGAGCGGGGACTCCCGCCCGGGTCGGTGGATGGCCCGGGGGCGATACTCCGGGACGAGAGCTCCGGTGGGTGAGCCTCGGGGCGCCTCACCTACGACCTGAAGCGTCGTCGGAGCCCCATTCCCGTCGTAGGCTCGCCAGGAACCCGGCGAGAAGGGCGACCCGAGGATGATGTGGCGTCGTCCCCAATTGCGGAACAGCCGCAGGTCCGCCTCGGAGGGGTGGAGCGCTCCGGACGGATGGGAGTGCACGGTCCCCACGACGGTCAGATCGGCCGGTAGCATGTACAGGTGAAAGTTGGCGTGGCGACGTCCGGCGGTCGTGCCCGGAAGGAGCAACAGTTCCCCGATCACTCCCGGGGGTTCGGTCCGAAGTACGCCGCCGAACTCGTTCGGATAGGCGCTCCGGGCGCTCGCGAGCGCGCTGTCGAGGGCGCGTCGGGAGATGGCGTTCGGTGCGTCCCCGAGGTGTGGCCCCCCGGGGGGACGCTTACGGTGGGGACGGAAGATGGGCAAGGCTCCCGCCTCCGGCGCCGGGTTCTTCACTCCAGGGCAGAATCCGTTTTCCCCGCAACCGATAGAAAAAAGTGGAACCGAACCGAACGAAGGTCGCGCGGCGCGGGGAGCGGTAGACGGTGAGGGAGGCGTCCGGTGGCATGGGGAACTCGGTCTGCCCGTCGGCGATCGCGACCGTCTCACGACCCGGAGGTACGTTCCGTACCCGGAGGGTGTGCAGCGGTTCGACCACGATCGAGCGGGCTTCGGCCCGGAACGGAGCGATCGCCGTGAGGACGAGGGCGTCCAGCCCGGGGTCGACGATAGGCCCAAAGGAACTCAGCGAATACGCGGTCGAGCCGGTCGGAGTCGCCACGATGAGGCCATCGGCCCGGATCCGGCCGGCGACCTCCCCGTCCAGCGCCACCTCGAACAGCCCCATCTTCCCCGCGCGGGCCGCGTGCACCACGTATTCGTTGGTCGCGTCCGGAAGTGGCTTCCGTTCGAGGTCGGCCCCCAGCTTCATCCTTCCTTCGAGATGGTAGAATCCGGACAGGAGTCGTTCCACCGCATCGTTGAACTCCGGCGGTTTGTCGCCGGCGACTTCGGCCAGGACGCCGAAGGTCCCGGCGTTGATCGGCAGAAGGGGCGCATCGTTCCGGCTGAGCGTGTAGAGAAACGTACCGTCGCCTCCGATGGCGACGATCACGTCGGGGCGCATCTCCGAGAGTGGTTGATGCGGGAGGTCGGGACCGAGCGCCGGGAGTTCGTCGGCGACCACGAGCTCCGCTCGACCGGCGATCCGCTCGACGAGCCGCTGCCCGAGCTCCAGGGCCCGCGGCTTGCGCGGGTTCGCCTGTAGCCCGATCTTCATCGGAGCTCGCCCACCCCGACCGATTCCGCAAAGGCCCGGTCTCCCCACGCAAAGACACTTGAACGTTGGTCCACCGTGAGCGGGAACGCGCCGACGTCCCGTCCGGAAGCGTCCCACACTCCTCCCCCCGCCTCGGCCAGGATCCGGTACGAGGCCGCGATGTCGGTCGCCCGCAGGTTCCGGTTCTCCGGCGCGTTCTCGAAGAAGTAGGCATCCGCGCTCCCTCCCGCCACGGCGAGCATCTCCAGGGAGGCGCACCCGATGGACCGGACCCGCCGGCCCTTCCGAGCGAAACGGACCGCCCGTTCGGTCGCGTGGGTCCCGAGGTTCACGAACAACACCTCGCCCCGGGCCACCCAAGGCCGGACGCGCAGGGGCCGCCCGTCGCGCCACGCTCCTTCCCCACGGGACGCCCAGTAGGTGGTCCCCAGGTTGAGGTCCCGCACGAGACCGAACTCGACGCCCGCGAGGTCCTTCGACCCGAGCGCGAGGGAGACCGTCGAGTACGGAAGGTTTCGGAACACATTGTGACTTCCGTCGATCGGGTCGACGACGAGCGTCAGGGAGCCACCGCGCGCGACGTGCCCGATCTCCTCCGAGATCAGGTTCCAGTCGACCCCCTCCGCATCGAGCACCTTCAAGATCTCCGACTCCGCGAGGCGGTCGATCTGCTCGGTAGGGGATCCGTCCGCGCCCATCGCGACGAAGTCCCCGCGGTGGGGGGAGGTCGCCGCGTCGCGAAACACCCGATGCACCGCGACGCTGACCCGGTGGAGGATCTCGATCTCCGGTCGAAGCGAGGGCATGGCCACGAGACCGGGGACTGGCGTCCGCCTAAAGACCGTTCCCGGGTCGTGGGTTCCTCCCCCTTGCCGCATGACGTTAAGTGGGAGGACCCCTCGGGCGCCCGATGGATTTCCAGTTCCTCGGAGGGGCTTCGCAGATCGGCTCCCTCGGCCTCGTCGTCCGAGACCAGGGGCGAACCCTCCTCTTCGATTATGGGATGACGCCTACCGACCCGCCGACCTATCCGATGCCCGTTCCGACCTCGATCGACGTGGCGGTCCTTTCCCACGCCCACCTGGACCATTCCGGAATGACCCCCATCCTCAGTCGGCTTCCCAAGGCCCGCATGGTGGCGACCCCGGTCACGCTCGCGGTGGCGGACCTGCTCACGCGGGACGCGCTCAAGATCGCTCGGATCGAGGGGTACCTTGCGCCCTTCACGACACAGGACATCCATTCGATGACCGCCCATGCGACCGCCGTCGACCGCCACGGGACGTTCCGGCACCGTGGGATCGAGATCGAGTTCACGCCGGCCGGCCACATCCCCGGGGCCTCGATGATGCTCTACCGGGGCGCCAAGGACGTCCTCTTCACCGGTGACCTCCAGACGATTCCCACCCATCTGGTCGGTGGGGCGGAGTCGGTCGAGTGCGACGTCCTCGTGATGGAATCGACCTATGCGGGGAAGGAGCACCCGGACCGAAAGGAGACGGAGCGGCGGTTCCGCGACAAGGTCGCCGAGACGGTCGCCCGCGGCGGCAAGGTGATCGTGCCCGCGTTCGCCGTCGGTCGGGCCCAGGAGGTCCTGATGGCACTCGCCTCCTCCGGATTCGAGACCTATCTGGACGGCATGGCCCGGGCGGTCAATTCGATCTACCTCAGCGCGCCGGAATACCTCCGCGATGCGAAGCGGTTCCGACACGCCCTCGACGGGGTCCACGTGATCGCGCATCCGAGCGACCGGAAGAAGGCGCTCCGGGACGGTCAGGTGATCGTCACGACCGGAGGGATGTTGGACGGTGGGCCGGTCCTCTACTACATCGGCGAGATCTACCGCGACCCGAACTCCTCCATTCTGCTCACGGGGTACCAGGTGGAGGGATCGAACGGACGTCAGTTGATGGACGAAGGCACGCTCACGATCGACGACACGACCATCCGACCCGTGTGCGAGATCGGGCGGTTTGATTTTTCGGCGCACGCCGGTCACTCCGACCTCGTTCGATTCGCGGAAGCCACGCGGGCGGAGACCGTGGTCCTCATGCACGGAGACCGCCGCGAGTTGCTCCGAGACGCGCTCTCCGGGATCGTCGATGTGATCCTGCCGGCCAACGGCCCGTCGTTCACGATCACCTAGGGCGGGCGCCCGCTTACGGCAGGTCGGCCTCGACCACGCCGTCCACGACGCGCACCGGGTAGCGCGTCAGGGGACGGACTCCCCCTTCGGGGGGCTGGATGCCGAACGGGTCTTCGAGCACCCGGCCCGTGCCGGTCTCGAAGACCGCCGAGTGGACCGGACAAGTGAGGCGCGAACCGTCGAGGACGCCCTCCGCCAACACGCCCCCCGCGTGAGGACAGTACGGGTCCACGGCGTGGATCTCCTCGGCCCCCTTCACGAGCAGGATGGACGAACTTCCCACCCCGACCTCCCGGAGCGAATCCGGGGCGAGGGTGCCCGCGGCCACTCCCGTGGTCTTCCACGGCATGCTGGTGCAAGGTCCTACCGCTGACGTCGCCGTGGGCGGGAGGGGCGAGGGGCCTGGGCTTCCGCGGGCACCTCATCCAGGTAGTCGGGGATCTCCTCCACCGTCGCCTCCTCCATCGGAGGCAGGTCCCCCCGGGGAGTCACGTCGGAACGGATCCTCGCGAGCAGTGCGTCGATCCCTTCGCCGGTCAGGGCTGACACCTGTACCCGGTCGACGGGCCGTCGCGTAAGGTCCGACTTAGTCTCCACGGGGATGATCGGAAGGGCCGGGAACTCCTTCACCCAGCGGCCGAGCAACTCTTCCTGTTCCTCGACGGTATGCCCCGAGGTGCCGGTGGGGTCGATTACGAATAGGACCACCGTCGCCGCCCGGCGGACCGCGGTCTCGGCCTCGGCTTCCGCGGGATTCGCTCGCCGTTTCCGCCCGAGAACGCCGGGCGTGTCCACGACCTGCAACCGGTCGAACCCGAGGTCCGCGTGCCCCACGGCGATGGAGAGCGTCGTGAACGGGTAATCGGCCACCTTCGGCCGCGCGGTCGACAGCCGGGCCACCAGCGACGACTTTCCGACGTTGGGGAATCCGGCCACCACGAGCGTCGGAGCGGCGGGGTCGAGTCGAGGTCGGTCGTCGAGGAAGGCGTCGATCTCCCGGAGGTTCGCGAGGTCGGCATCGACCTCCCGAACGTGACTCGACAAACGACCGTAGTACGACCGGATCAGGTCGCCGAGCGCCTCCGACCCACTGGCTCGGTGGGCGTCCTTCTCCGCGTCCCGGGCCAGGTTGCGGATCCGTTCCTCGGCCCGACGCACCCGGAGGAGCGATCGGTCGAGCGACCCGTCCCCAAACCTTCCGGCGACCAGGGCCCGGTCAAACTCCCCGAGTGGCGGGCGATGGAACCTCCGGGTCTCGAGCCGAAGGTGCCGCACCACGGTCGCACCCGCCCGGACGATCTTGAGCTCGGCCCGGCGTCGATCCCGTTCCGCCTTCGAGGTACCGTGGGGGTCGGCAAGCGAGGCTCGATGGAACGCCGTGTCGAGGATGGCCACCGAGGGGGCTACGGGCGGCTCGGCGCCCCGCCGGCCTCGTTGATTCGTCACCCGACGCCCCATGGAGAACCCCGGTCGCTCCAGACGGGCGACCCGAATACCTTTGCTGGAGCGGGGGGCGGTGGCCGAGCCCAACGGATAAATGGACGGCACCGCTCGGTCGGCAACGGGGAGCGGCGTGGCTCGGTGGATTCCGGATGAGCCGGGCGAGGAGGCGGCCCTCCTCGAGGCTCTCGGGATCCCTTCGATCGACGCGCTGTTCGCCGACGTCCCGAAGAAGGCCCGGATCGGGCGACTCGGCATTGCCGCCGGTCTCGAGGAGGCCGACGTGGTCGCCCACGTGGACAAGTTGCTTGACCGCAACCGGCCGCTGTCCAAATTCTCGAGTTTTCTCGGGGGCCGGATCTCCGCCCGCTACGTACCGGCAGCGGTCGATTCGATCCTCCAGCGTAGCGAGTTCTACACTTCGTACACTCCCTACCAGCCGGAGGCGAGCCAGGGGATGTTGCGGGCGCTCTTCGAGTTCCAGAGCCTCTGGGTCGAGCTCACCGGACTCGACGTCGCGAACGCGTCGCTCTACGACGGTTCGACCGCCGCGGGGGAGGCCATGCTTCTGTGTCGGCGTCTCCACGAGGGCCAACGCTTCCTGGTTCCCGCGAGCCTGCCCTGGGAGGAGAAGAGCGTCCTTCGGAACTACGCGACCGGCCCGGGGCTCCAGGTCGAGGAGATCCCTTACGATCCCCGGACCGGTAACCTCGACCTCGAGTTCGTGCGAACGGCGGTCGCCGCCCACGACGTCTTTGGACTTCTCGGCGACGTCCCGAACGGGTTTGGCCACATCGACGAGGGACTCTGGGAACTCAAATCGATCCTCGGGACGGTCCCGTTCGTCGTATCGGCCGACCCACTCTCGCTGACGGTGCTTGACCCCCCGGGGAACTATGGGGCCGATGTGGTGGTGGGCGAGGGGCAGGGGTTTGGGATCGCTCCTTCCTACGGGGGTCCCCTCCTCGGTCTCTTCGCCTGTCGGAAGGAACACCTCCGGGTCACCCCGGGCCGGATCGTCGGGGCGACGGTGGACGCCGACGGGGCGCCCGCTTACACGCTCACCCTGCAGACCCGGGAACAGCACATCCGGCGCTCTCGGGCCACCTCGAACATCTGCACCAACCAATCCCTCCTGGCGCTCGCATTCGTCGTCTACGCCAGCGTAGTCGGACCCCGGGGCCTCGCCTCCCTGCAGGTTTCGTTGGCCGAGAAGGCCCGGACCGTAGCGAGCGGGCTCGGGAGCATTGATGGGATCCAATCCCCACGCTTTGAGTCCCCCTACCTCGGCGCCTTCACGATCGAGCTTCGGAGCATGGGGGCCGAAGTGTTCCTCGACCGGCTGCGTCGCCGACGGGTGCTGGGGGGCCATTCCCTCGCCGACCCCCGACCCGGGGCACCCGCCGACCCGCCTCGGGTGCTCGTGGCCGGCTCCGATTCGACCACCGAGAAAGATATCCAAAAGTACGTGCGCGCCGCTCGGTCGATCCTTGGCGCCTCGGGGGGAACGGCGTGACGTTCCGACAGGCCCGTTGGGACGAACCGTCCATCTGGGACCTCGCTCCTTCGACGCCGGGGGAACCCGCCCCGGCGATCCCGGGCCTCCCCGAACGGATGCGCCGGCGGGAGCGCCTCCACTGGCCCGAACTCTCGGAGTTGGCCGTCCTGCGGCATTACACACGCCTCTCGCAGATGAACTTCGGGATCGAGACGTCGTCCTACGCGCTCGGGTCGTGCACGATGAAGTACAACCCGCGGGTCTCCGAGGTGCTGGCCCGGCGAAAGGGGGCCGGGGAGCTCCACCCGAACCAGCCCGAGTCCACCGCCCAAGGGGCCCTCGAACTTCTCTGGCGTCTCGAGCGACTCCTCACCAAGGTGACGGGCCTCCCGGAGGTCTCCCTGCAGCCGGCGGCCGGGGCCCACGGAGAGTATGCGGCCCTGCTGATGGTCCGAGCGTATTTCCGGGACCGGGGCGAGCTCGAGCGGCGGACCGAGGTCCTGTTGCCGGACACCGCCCACGGGACCAATCCGGCCTCGGCGACCATGGCGGGTTTCTCCACGCGGGAGATTCCCTCGAAGGACGGGTGCGTCGACCTCGAGAGCTTGAAGTCCGCGGTCTCGGACCGTACGGCCTGTTTCATGCTCACGAACCCGAACACGGCGGGGCTGTTCGAATCAAACATCCTCGAGATCGCGGAGACGGTGCACCGGGCCGGTGGGATGCTCTACTACGACGGGGCGAACCTCAACGCGATCCTCGGGATCACCCACCCCGGTCGGATGGGATTCGACGTCGCGCACCTCAACCTGCACAAGACCTTCGCGACCCCCCACGGAGGGGGCGGACCCGGGGCGGGGGTGTTGGCGGCCGGCGAGAAACTCGGACCCTACCTTCCGGTGCCCCGGGTCGTGAAGAACGGCCGAAAGTTCCGCCTCGACTACGACCGCCCGAAGTCGATCGGGAAGATCAAGACGGCCTACGGCAACTTCGGGCTCGACCTCCGGGCCTACGTCTTTGCGATCTCCCACGGGGAGGCCGGCCTCCAGCACGTCGCACGACGGGCCGTGCTCAACTCCAACTACCTCGGTCTGCGGCTGGGTCGGTTCCTCCCTCGCCCCTTCTCGACGCTGGTCAAACACGAGTTCCTTCTTTCCGGTACTCCCCTGAAGGCACGGGGGGTCCGGACGCTCGACCTGGCGAAGCGGCTGCTGGACGAGGGCGTGCATGCGCCGACGATCTACTTCCCGTCCCTGGTGGACGAGGCGATCATGGTCGAGCTCCCGGAGACCGAGTCCAAGCGGGACCTGGACGAGTACGCCGCAGCGTTCGAGCGGGCCGTCACGGACACTCCGGAACGGTTGCGGGCGGCGCCGCAGCACCTCGCCGTAAAACGGGTGGACGAGGTCCGCGCGGCTCGGGACCCCACGCTGTGCTGGAAGGACCTGCGCCAGCGTACCGGAAACGCTGAAAAGGGACCCCCGGCTCCGGCTGCGCCATGAAGCGACGCGTGGAGAAGGTCTTCTCGTACCTCGATGTGAAACCGGATGCGGTCCTGCTGGCTAACTCGACCGACCCGCACCTCGACCAGAGCTTCTTCCACCTGTTCGAAGTCTCGAGCGGGCTCTTCGAGGGGTCGGTCGCGGTGGCCCATCCGGACGGGTCGCTGGACGTGACGACCTCGCCGCTCGAAGCCGAGTCGGCGCATCTCGCCGCGAAGCACGACCCCCACGTGAAGATCCACACCGTGACCCGCGAGGGTCCGGAGAGCCTCGAGGTCGTCCTCCGGAAGATCCTCCCCGGCACCCCCTCGATCGGCCTCAACTTCCCCGAGCTCACGCATGCCTGGTACTTGCGCCTCGAGAAGCTCCTCCCCTCGGCCAAGTTCGTCGACGCGACGGTCGGCGTCCGTCGGGCCCGTCAGGTCAAGGACGCGTCGGAGATCGAGAAACTCCGAAAGGCCGCGGAGATCGGCTCGAGGGTGGGGAAGGAGATCCCTTCTCTCCTCAAGACGGGGATGACCGAGCTCGAGCTCGCGGCTGAGATGGAGTACCGGATGAACAAGTACGGCGCCAACGGCCGGTCGTTCTCGACCATCATCGGGTTCGGCCCGCACAGCGCCGAACCCCACTATCAACCCGGAGACACGAAGCTCACGCCCGGGGTCTCGATGGTCTGCGATTTCGGGGCCTACTATCACCGGTACGCCTCCGACATCACGCGCTCGTTCCATTTCGGACCGCGCGACGCCGAACTCAAGGAAGTTCACGACACGGTCGAGGCTGCCCAACAGGCCGCGCTGGCCCTGCTCCGCCCCGGGGTCCCAGGAAAGGTGGTCCACCAGGCCGCGGAGAACGTCATCAACGCGACCAAGTGGAAGGGTCTGTTCACCCACGGCCTCGGGCACGCGCTCGGTTTGGCCGTCCACGACGGCGGCGTGGGGCTCGCCCCCAACGTGGACGAGGTCCTTGAGGAGGGGATGGTCGTCACGGTCGAACCGGGGATCTACATCGCCGGCAAAGGCGGCGTCCGGATCGAGGACGATGTGGTGATCACGAAATCCGGCTACGAGTTCCTCACGACCGCGCCCCGCGGGTACCTTGAGGTCTCGGCGTGAAGTTCGGGATTCTCACGGGTGGGGGCGACTGCCCCGGGCTCAACGCCGCGATCCGTGCGGTCGTGCTGCGCGCCGCACGCGGGGGCCACACGGCGGTCGGATACCTGGACGGATGGAAGGGGGTGCGCGACGGACTCTCCCGTCCGCTCACCTCCGAGGAGGTGCGGCCGATCCTGCAGCGAGGGGGAACGATCCTCGGAAGCTCGCGGACCAACCCGTTCGCTCGGGAAGCGGACGCGACGCGGGTGGCCGAGCGGCTGCGCGCGGACCAGATCGACGCCCTCATCGCAATCGGGGGCGACGACACGCTCTCCGCGGCTCGGGAACTCGCGCGACGCGGAGGTCACGTCGTCGGGGTCCCGAAGACGATGGACAACGATGTGGCGGGAACCGACTGGACCTTCGGGTTCCATTCCGCCGTGGACGTGGCCGTGGACGCCGTCGAGCGGTTGAGGGACACCGCCGCCAGCCACCACCGGGCGATCGTCCTCGAAGTGATGGGACGCCATGCCGGTTGGGTGGCGTTGGCCACCGGCCTCGCCTCGGGGGCCGACGCGACGCTCCTCCCCGAAGAGCCCTATGACGAGGCCTGGCTGATGGAGCGGGTCCGCAGCGCTACCCAGGCGCGGGGATACGCCCTCCTCGTGGCCAGCGAGGGGATCGACCTCGGTCCACGGCGAGGCTCGGCGGGCGGGAAGGACGAGTTCGGGCACGAGCTCCTCGGAGAACGGGAGGTGGGGGCCGAGCTCGCTCGCCGCATCGAGCAAGCGACCGGCGTGGAGACTCGGAGCGCCCAGATCGGCCACATCCAGCGGGGAGGGTCCCCCGAACTCTTCGACCGGATCCTGGCCACCCGACTCGGGGCCGGCGCGGTCGACCTGGCCCTGGCGGGCCGGTTCGGCGAAGTCGCGGTCCTGAACGGGGCCGACGTGGTCGGGGTCCCGCTCGACCAGGCGGTGGGGACGACCAAGGTCGTCACGCCCGATTGGCTCGACCTCCTGCATACCTTCGACGCCTGAGGAAGCATGTGAAAGTCCGGGCGCTGTGGTACACGGCCGGGGTCCTCCATCTGTTGGACCAGCGGGCCTTGCCCGGACGGGTCCGGGTCCTCCGCCTCCGGACCCTCCGTTCGACGGCGGACGCCATCCGGACCATGGCCGTCCGGGGCGCCCCCTCGATCGGGGCCGCTGCCGCGTACGGAATGGTCCTCGGAAAGCGGGAGGGCCGATATACTCCGGCCCAAGCCGCCCGACTCCTCGGGGCGACCCGACCGACGGCCCATGACCTCTTCGTCGGGATCGAGGCGGTCCGGAAGGCGTGGGTGGCCGGCGACGAGGTCGAGGAGGCCGCCGACGCGTATCGGAGTCGCATCGTGGAGGAGTGCCATCAGATCGGGACCGCGGGCGCTCCACTCTTCGCCACGACCCGGCGGGTGTTGACGCATTGCAACGCGGGGGCCCTCGCCACCGTCGAGTGGGGGACGGCCCTCGCCCCGCTCCGGGTCGCCCGACAACGAGGGGCGCGGTTGTTCGTCTGGGTGGACGAGACGCGGCCGCTGCTGCAGGGGTCCCGCCTGACGGCGTGGGAGCTCGCGCGGGAGCACATCCCCCACGCGGTGATCGCCGACAACGCGGCCGGCCACTATCTCGCGACCGGTCAAGTCGACGCGGTGATCGTCGGTGCGGACCGGATCGCCCGGAACGGCGATTTCGCCAACAAGATCGGTACCTACAGCAAGGCGGTGGTCGCACGGGAAAATGGTGTACCGTTCTATGTGGCCGCCCCGTGGAGCACGTTTGACGTCCGCCGGCCGAACGGCAAGACCATCCCGGTCGAAGAGCGGGACCCGCTCGAAGTGTCCGAGATCGCCGGACACCGGCTCACCCCCAAGGGGAGTCCGTCCCGGAATCCCGCGTTTGACATCACCCCGGCCCGGTATGTGACGGCGTTCGTCACCCCCGCCGGAGTCGTCCGGCCGCGGGCTCTCGCACGACTGCTCGCCCGGCACTCGGCGGCCGGCTAGGCCCGGGCCGGTGAGGATTCAGAGCGGCTGATTGAGAAAGTGTTCGGTCCCGTGGAGGATCGCGCCGAGAACGGAAGGAACACTGACTCCGAGGGAATTGAGGGCGATCACGAGCCCCAGCACGGCGAGGATCGAGACCGTCCAGGCCTCCGCGGTCTTGGATTCCATCATGGGCTCTCCGTCGTTCCCGGGGAAAAACCTCGGCGCGCTACATAAAACTCGACCTGCACCGGCACCGACCGTGGGGTGGGGTCGCCGGCGTCGGCGCCCTGAACGCGGGCGCGCGCGCGTCGCCGGGGCCAGCCCACGGGGCAAGGTTCATAGCGTGGGGCGAATAAGCGGTCGAGGCTGCCCTGGTAGTCTAGCGGTCTAGGATCTAGGTCTGTCGAGCCTGGGACTCGGGTTCGAACGCGTCGCGGGGTCGCCCCCCGCGACCCGGAACTCCCGACCAGGGCGCCTCCCGCCGCGAGGGACGACTTAACCTCCGTTGCACTAGGTACGCGATGGTCGAGGAGCGAGGGGACCACCTGCGGCGCGGCGGAGCTCCGTACCTCTCGCATGTGCTCGGGGATGCGTTCCGCGAGCTCACCGAGCGTAAGCTGCTCGACCTGGTCAAGTCGGAACCCGTCCCCCACCACCTCGCGATCATCATGGACGGGAACCGCCGGTACGCGGGCGAACGGGGGATGGCGGTCAAGGACGGCCACGCCGCCGGACGGGACACGCTCGAGCGGCTTCTCGATTGGTGTCTCGAGCTGGGCATCCGGGTCCTGACGGTCTACGCGTTCTCGACCGAGAACCTCTCTCGCTCGACCGAAGAGGTCGAGGACCTGATGGACCTCTTCGACAAGGCGCTCCGGGACATCGCGGTCGACGAGCGGGTCCACCGCCACGAGATCCGGGTGCGCGTGATCGGAAACCGGGCCGTGCTCCCGGCCCGGATCCGGGAAGCGATCGACCTCGCCGAACACGCGACGGAAAAGTACACCGCCTATCGGTACAACGTCGCGCTCGCCTACGGGGGTCGGGACGAGATCCTTCAGGCCATCCGTACGCTAGCTCAGGAAGTCCAGGACGGCAAGCTCCGACCGGACCAGATCGATTCCGAGGCGGTCTCGCGACGGCTGTACACGGCCGACCTCCCGGACCCCGACCTCGTCTTCCGTACGAGCGGGGAGGAGCGGATCTCGAACTTCCTTCTCTGGCAGTCCGCGTACAGCGAACTCTATTTTTCCGACGTCATGTGGCCCGGCCTCAATCGGACAGAATTCCTGAGGGCGATCTGGACGTATCAGCAACGGAAGCGGCGCTACGGTAACTAGCGAGGTCCTCCGGAGCGGGCGGGTACCCGAGTCGCCACAGCGCACGCGGTCCGAGGAAAGCGAATCCGGCCACGAGCCAGACGGCGCCGGCGACGAGGTACGTCATCCGAGCCCCCCAGAACCCGATCAAGAGCGCTCCGCCGATCTCGGCGGCGGGTAGGATGGCGATCGAGCCGAGGGCGTCGATCCCGTAGTACCGACCTTGCATCTCGGTCGGAACGAGCAGCTGGGCGGCGGTGAGCCAGGCCGTCCCCGCGAACCCCCCGAGCGTGCCGAGACAGAACAGGATGAGGATCGCGACCGGTGCGGAGGGGGCGACGGCGAGCACGACCGCCAAGGCCCCGGAGACCACTCCGTACGGGATGGTCCAGGCGCGACCGGCCCACCGGGCCGCTCCCGTTCGGCCGACGAGCAGCGACCCGATGGCGCCCCCCGCGACCTCGGCGGCGAGCAGGCCCGCGAAGAGCAGGGCCGAACCGTGGAGGACGACGGCGGCAAAAATCACGAGGAAGGTGCCGACGATGTTGGCACAGAAGTTGAAGAACGTGGCCGAGAGGGTCAGCTGGAAGAACCCCTTGGCCTGGTACAGCCACCGGAAGCCGGCCGAGACATCGGCGAAATACGCTCGGGCCCCGCCGACTTCCGAGGTCGCCGCCCGACGGGGAGATTCCACGACCATCCCCGTGAGCAGGGCGGCCGAGACGAGGAAGGTCACCACGTTGAGTCCGATCCCGACGAGGGGTCCCAGGGTGATGATGAGAACCCCGCCGACCGAGGCACCGAGGAACTGGAGGGTGGATCGGCTGGAGCGCACCAGGCCGTTCGCGTCGGCGACCAGTTCGGCGCTCACCAGCGAGGGCACGACCGCTTGCTCGGCCGGGTTGAACATTGTGGTGAAGGCGCCGATGACGATGTTGGCTCCGAGGATCACGAACAGGTCGAACCCCCAGAGCGCCAGGTCGACGACCACCGCGCCGACCGCCGCCGCCCGCGCCACGTCGGAGAGGACCATCAGCCGTCGACGGTCGTACCGGTCGACCAGGGTCCCGCCGAACACACTGAAGCACATCGCCGAGAGGAGGAACGCGGTCCCGAGGTAGGCGATGTCCAGAGCCGAGTGGGTATCGGCCCAGACCAGCCAGACGAGACAGATGCCCGCGACGGCCGACCCGAGCGTAGAGCCGAGCCCGGCGGAGAATACCCTCACGTACCCCGGATTCCTAAACAGGAGCGAGTACCTCCCTCGCCCGTCGACGTCTGCGCTCATCGCCCCCTCGGAAGTGTGGACGGACAGCGCTCAGCATGACCGGGCGAAGTACCTTTGCCCGGGCGTGCGGGCGTACTCCCGGTTCGAGGTTCGGCCCCCGTTTCCGAGCTGGGTACACTCGAAAGTGGTCGGCAGTATTAAATAGAACCGCATTTATACCAAAACTGACATCCGAGAGTACTCGGACGAGGAAAAAAACATGATGAGTGGACAGACGCCGATCTTGGTGCTACGAGAAGGAACACGTCGGGAGAAGGGCAAAGGGGCCCTCTCGAACAATATCCAAGCCGCCAAGGCGATCGCCGATGCGGTCCGTTCGACCCTCGGCCCCCGCGGCCTCGACAAGATGCTCGTCGATTCGATGGGCGACGTGGTCGTCACGAACGACGGGGTCACGATCCTCAAAGAGATGGACGTCGAGCACCCGGCGGCCAAGATGTTGGTCGAGGTCGCCAAGACCCAGGACCAGGAAGCCGGGGACGGGACGACCACCGCGGTCGTGCTCGCCGGTGAGCTCCTGAAGCGCGCCGAGACCCTCATCGATCAGAACATCCACCCCACGATCATCTCGCAGGGCTACCGCCTCGCGAGCACGAAGGCGCTCACCATCCTCCAGCAGATCAGCCAGCCGGTCGCGCCCAACGACCACGATACCCTGCTGCAGATCGCGGTCACCTCGATGGCCTCGAAGGCGGTCTCGTTCAACCGGGAAATGCTCGGGGAGATCGCGGTCAAGGCGGTCACCGCCGTCGCAGAGAAAAAGGGCGAGGGACACTACGTGGACCTCGACAACATCCAGATCGTAAAGAAGCAGGGCGGCTCCATGACCGACACGAGCCTCATCGAAGGGGTCATCGTCGACAAGGAGAAGGTCCACTCCGGGATGCCGACACGGGTCGAGAACCCGAAGATCGCGCTCCTGGACGCGGCGCTCGAGATCAAGAAGACCGAGATCGACGCCAAGATCGAGATCAACGAACCCTCCCAGCTGAACGCGTTCCTCCAGGAGGAGGAGAACATGCTCCGGCGGATGGTCGACCAGGTGAAGAAGTCGGGTGCCAACGTCGTCCTCTGTCAGAAGGGGATCGACGACCTCGCCCAGCACTTCCTCGCCAAGGAAGGGATCTACGCGGTGCGCCGCGTCAAGAAGTCCGACATGGAGAAGCTTGCCAAAGCCACCGGGGCGTCCATCGTCTCGAAGGTCAGCGAGCTCACCCCCGAGGACGTCGGGACAGCCGGACTCGTTGAGGAGCGGAAGATTGGGGAGGACTCCCTGACGTTCGTCACGGGCGCCAAGAAGGCGAAGGCCGTGTCGGTGCTCATTCGCGGCGGGACGGAGCACGTGCTGGACGAGGTCGAGCGGTCGCTCGATGACGCCCTCAACGTGGTCGCGGTCGCCGTCGAGGACGGACGATACGTCTACGGAGGCGGCGCGACCGCCGCCGAGCTCGCTCTCCAGTTGCGCGACGAGGCGGCGAAGATCGGCGGACGGGAGCAGATCGCCTACGAGGCGTTCGCGGAGGCTCTCGAGACCATCCCCCGGACCCTGGCCGAGAACGCGGGACTCGACCCGATCGACATCCTGATCGACCTGAGAAAGTCGCACAAGGGCGGGCACAAGCACGCCGGTGTGAACATCACCACGGGCAAGGTGTCGGACATGGCCGAGCTGCACGTCATCGAACCCATCCGGGTCGGTCGCCAAGCGATCCAGAGCGCCACAGACGCCGCGGTGATGATCCTACGGATCGACGACGTCATCGCGTCCAAGTCGAGCCCACCTCCCTCCGGCGGCGGCGGTGGCCCCGGCGGCGGCATGGGTGGTATGGGCGGCATGGGCGGGATGGGCGGCGGCGACTTCGGCGACGACTGAAGTCGAACCGCCCACCCGCGCCAACCCTTTCCGGTTCCCCGGGGCGTACCCGGGGGACCCGAGTGTTCGCTCTAATTCAGGTCGGGCGACCGACCAGGAACTTTCCGACCTTCCGCATCGCCCGGGCACGGTGTGAGATCCCGTTCTTTTCCTCCGGCGTGGCTTCCGCAAACGTCCGTTTCCATCCGCGCGGAAGAAAGATGGGATCGTAGCCGAACCCTCCGTGACCGGCCGGCCGGCGAGCGACGGTTCCCCGGACCTCGCCGACGAAGAGCCACTCGGACCGGCCGCGCCGGAGGCCAGCGACCGTACGGAAATACGCCTCCCGCGGACGGGAGCGCAGGAGCTCGAGGATCGGCGTGAATCCCCAGGCCTCGAGAACGTGGGCCGAGTAGACCCCGGGGAATCCGTTCAGGGACGGGATAAAGAATCCGGAGTCCTCCACGAGGACGTACCCCGCCCATCCCTCCACCTCATGAAGTTTGGCTCGGACCACCTCCTCGAGACGGGCGGCCTGCGGTTCGATGAATTCCTTCCGCCTCCAACGGAGGGTGACCCCGTAGGGACGCAGTGTCTCGCGAGTCTCCGGGACCTTGCCCGCGTTGCGACTGACGAAGGTGACGGACCGGGGCCGGGCGCTCACCACGAGTATTCGTTGTACGCGATGATCTCGTCCGGACTCTTGCGACCGTCGGGGGGGGCCCGAGCGCTTCCGTTCGCGTCGGCCGGATATCCGATCGGCAGGAGTCCGAGCGGGTGGACCCCGTCCGGAATGGCCAGGACCGTGCGGACCTTTTCGTCGTTGAACTCGATGATCCAGTTCGTCCCGAGACCCTCCGCCGTCGCCGCGAGCTGGAGATGGCTGACTGCCACGGCCACGTCGAGCGGGTAGGCGGAGATGTACCCCCCGATGGTCGCCGGCATGTCCTCCTCGACGGCGAGCGCGACGATCACCGTCGGGGCTTCCGCGATGAGACGACCCCGGTTCGAGGCCTGGGCGAGCAGGCGCTTGCGCTCGTCGTCCTGGACGACCACGAAGCGCCAGGGCTGGAGGTTCCGGTGACTCGGAGCGAGTCGGGCCGCCCCGAGGATCTTCTTGAGCGTCTCGGGCGAGATCGGGCGGGAGGCGTACTCCACGCATGGGCGATAGGAGCGGATTGCCTCGAGAACGTCCATGGTGTCGGTCGGAACAAATGTCCCGGCTCAGCCGGACACGGGGGCGAGGTTTCCCCTCGCAGTTCGAGGCATCTTTCCGGACGAGGCCGGGGGTGGTTAAAAAGGGTTCTTTATTCGCAAGTTGCGTTTCCGCAACGCCGAACGCCGCCGGGGGGGTGCCTTCTTCGCCACCGGCTCGTAGAACTCGATCCAGTTGCCGTCGGGGTCGCGCACGTAAACGAGCCGTTGTTCGGTTCCCATGAAGTCGGCCACGATTGGGAGCCGCCGCCGTCGGAGGTAGCGAACCCAGGCCACGATGTCGTCGACCTCGACCCCGAAGTGGTCGAACTCTGTGCCGGCGCGAAAGGGTTCGTAGAACTGATTCGTCGTCGGATAGAAGTTCAGCTCGAGGGCGTGTCGTCCTCCGGGCATGGCCAGTTCCACCCAGAGGCCTCCGTGCTCCATCGAGCCTCGACTCGTGACCCTCAACCCGAGCTTCTCGTAGAACCGGATCGACCGGGAGAGGTCCTGGACCCTCAATCCCGAGTAGACCCATCTCGTGCGCGGAGCCGGCATTGCCTCCGTGTAGGAGGAGGGGCACTTAATCGCCGACCCGTCGGGGACGGCCGGCGAGGCACGGAGAACGACCGCTCGCCTGGAATACCTCTTCTCCGACGGGTTCCCCTCACTCGGGGGGGACTCGAAGGAGTTCTGGACCGCGGACCCGGGTTGGCGTTGGGACGCGCAGCAAACGCCAGGCGACGACGCCCGCGAGAACGTACCCGATGCCTTGAATCTCGAGCACGGGAATGACTCCGACCGAACCGGAAAGCACGCTAGCGAGGATGATTCCGCCCAACGCAGTGGACGAACCGGTCATGGCCGCGGCTCCGAGGAACCTGCCCCGATGCGAGTCCGGAACCGCGGTTTGCCGGAGAGAGGAGAAGACGCTGATGAGAGCCGCTCCGGGAAGTCCGACGATTCCCACGAGGACGAACGCGAGCCCGATCCCCGCGAGGACGAGCGGATAGGTGAAGATCGCGATGTCGATCACGCCGAAGACGACCGCCGTGATCGGCAGCACCGTCGTGGGGGCCCACTTCCCCCCGTACCGGGCAACTAGGAGTCCGCCGACGATTCCACCGACGGCTTGGATGGCCGAGAACCAGCCGTAGTCCGGACCGTTCCCGTGGAGTACGGCCACGATGAACGGGACGACGAGCGCCCCGAACACGCCCTCCCCGAAGCTGGTGATCGCGGTGAAGACGAGGACGACCCGGCCCCGGAGCGTTTCGAGGGAGATTCGGAGCCCGTCGCGCCATTCCGCTCCGACCTTGCGAAGCGACCGGACGATCCCACGGACCACCCCCTTCCCCGCGTCGGCCAGCACGGTGGGCCGGGCCGCGATGAGGGTGAGGAGGAGCGCGGACGCAAGGAACGACGCGGAGTCGACGAGACTCACCCCCATGAGACCCCAGAACCCCACGACGAGGCCACCGCTCGCGGAGCCCACCAACCGGGAGGCTTGAAGGCCCGAGGAGTTCAACGCGTTCGCCTCCACGAGGTGCTCTTCTCCGACCAAGGCGGGCAAGAGTGCGCCCTCCGCAGGGTTGAAGAATTGGGAGAGGCACGACTCCAGCACCGCGACCCCATAGACGATCCAGAGCGCACTGGTCGTCTGGACGAACAGGAGGGGCAGGAGACCCGCCGCCAGCAGCAAGTCCATCACGATCATCGTCCACCGACGGTCCCACCGATCGACAAAGACCCCGGCGAACGACGATAGGGCGATCTGGGGGCCGAGGAACGCCGCCAGAGTGAGGCCAGTGTCCAGCGTGGAACCCGTCAGCTCAAAGACGAAGAAGGGCAGCCCGATGGCGAGGACAAAGTCACCGGCGTTGGAGACGAGTCCGGCTACCCAGAGGAATTGGAAGTCCCGGTTCCCGAGAGCGCTGGAACGATGGCCCTCCGATGCGGGCGAGGTCGGGTCTTCCATCCTGTCGACGGGAAGAGGGGGTCCCCTGAAAGGGTGGGACGCACCAGGAGCGATTACATCGAGTGACGGTTCCGGAGTCCTCCCGGCCCCGTTTCAGCCCCGCCCCCGGTGGACCGACGGTATCCACGGCGCGACCCGGAAGGATCCGTGGTTCCGCTCGATTGGTGAACCGGCGGGTGTGGCCCAGCGGTCCGCTCCCCGTCGGACGATTCGACCCGGACTATGCGACGAGATATCCCCCGTCCACCACGACCAGGGCGCCGGTCATGTAGGCGGAGAGTGGCGTCGCCAGAAAGAGGGCTACCCGCGCGATCTCGTCGGGGGTACCCATGCGATGCATCGGGATCCGTTGCAGGAAGGCTTCCGCGAGGTTGGAAGCGAGGGGGACGGACCCCCCCATCGCCGACCTCGCCCCCGGAGTGTCGATCCCTCCCGGGACGACCGCATTCACCCGGATCTTCAGGGGTGCAAATTCGACGGCGAGGGAGCGGGTTAGCATGACCAGGGCGGCCTTGGAGGCGTCGTTGTGAGCGTGCCCTCCGGTGGGGCGGAATGCATCCACCGACGCGACGTTCACTACGGCGCCGGTGCCTGAACTACGGAGGTATCTGGCCGCCGCGGTGGTGAGAAAGAACGCCCCTCGCAGGTTGATGGAGAGGACTCGGTCCCACAGCTCCGGAGTCGTATCGACTGCCGGAGAGAACGGGAAGACGCCCGCGTTGTTGACGAGTAGGTCGAGCCCCCCGAACCCGTGGGTCACGGCGTCGACGGCCGACCGGTGCTGCGCGAGGTCGGCCACGTCCATCTGAACGAACATCGCCCGTCCACCCTCCTCAACGATGCGACGCGCCACGGCGTTTCCGGCCGAGGCGTTCACGTCGCCGACCGCGACCGCTGCGCCCGCTCCGGCCAGCCGGAGGGCGATCGCCTCCCCGATGCCCATTCCGCCCCCGGTCACGAGGGCGACCTTTTCCCGAAGGTTCAAAAGGTCCGCATTCGGGTTCATTCGACTCCGACCCCCGTAGGGGAGGTCGCCGAGCTGCCGTGCCGGGGTGACGACCGGAACTCAGCGATACGCTCCCACGAGATCCATCGCCGCTCGACGAGCGCGTCCAGACTCCACCGGCTCGGGCCAAAGGCCGAGTTGATGACGATGAGTCCCACAAACACCAGGGCGTAAATGACCCCGGTCCCGACGTCGGTCCCCCCTCCGCCGGTCGCGTACGGCCCGCCGAAGCCTTCGGGGACCGCCCAGATGAGGAGACTGAGGACGACTCCTCCGAAGTAGGCGACCTTTCGCATAAACCCCACGATGAGGGCGAGGCCGAGCACCAACTCGAGGACCCCCACTGTGTAGACGATGAGGGTTGGGTTGGCGTTGGCCTGGGGAATCCAGAAGCCGTACCACCCAGAAAGCCATCCGGGTGCGTTTCCGGACGCCGTCTGCACCGCGCCGGGAAAGCCGTCTACAAATCCGGAGGTAAACTTTAGGGCGCCGTCGATCACCCAGATGAGCCCGAAGAGGACCCGAAGGCTTGTCTTGACCGACTCGATGTGTCGTACCCACCAGTTCGCTTCGGTTGTCATGGTCGTTTCCTATCCCTGGGCCCGGAACCCCGAGGGGATTGGGCCCAGTCTTTCGAACGATCCTGGGTCCTTCTTGGTTGGGATGATTCTCGCCGGTGAGTCTCCCGATTGAGAACGCGGCGGCCCACTCCGGCCCACCCGAGGAGCAGTGCGGGCGTCGCCCTCGTCGAACCATAGGCTCTTGCGCCGGCAGTGTCTGGAGCGGATTCGGCAGGCACGGTCACGATGGATTCTGCACCGACCCCGCCACCGCCCGCCTCGACGGCGACCCTCCGTTCGGTCCCGGTGTCCGAGCGGGGAATCCTGGCGGCGCTGGGGGATCCGGTCTCCCTCCGGGTCCTCGCGGCGCTCAGCCGGGGAGAGCGCGACGTGCATACGATCGTCGTGGAGACTGGTCTTCCGCAAAGTTCGGTCTACCGTAAACTCCACGAACTGGCGGATCACGGAATCGCATACGTCCCGCGTCTGGCGTTCACTCGCGAAGGGAGAAAGGTCGAGGTCTTCCGCGCACGGGTTCGGGAGGTTCGGGTCCTCCTCGCCGACGGCGCGGCCAAAGTGTCGGTCACGACCCGCCAGGACGCCGCCGATCGGCTGGACGAACTATGGCAGGACGTACGGAGATTCGGACGTTGACCGACCCGATCTGGGTGCTCCGGGGATTGGAGGGAGCGGTGCTCATCCTCGGAGGGGGAATCGCGTACGCCAGCCTACGGGCCTACACGCGGACACGCCGCGCCTCGCTCGGGCTCCTCGGCATCGGCTTCGTGCTCGTCACCGTCGCGGCCGCCCTCGCCGGAGTCCTATACGAGTTCGTCACCCATGACCTGCTGACCGCATGGAGCGTCAGCGCGGCCTTTGACGGGGCGGGCTTCGGAGTGATTCTCTACTCCATTGTCCGACCCGTGACGATCTCAGCGCCACCCCCCGGCCCGGTCGACGAGAATCCGCCCAGTCCGTGAGAACCTGGGCCTGATTCCCCCGGAGGGACCCACCCGAGTCCCGCTCGACCCAACCCATGGGCGGGGGGGTGAGCCTCGGTAGGGTGGGGAGTCGTTCGCTCTCAAACCTGGGAATCGGGCCGGAGAATCGCCCCACCTTGGAAGTGGGGGGGGATGTTCCGAGTCCTCGCATGCAGCCCCCCGCTGGAGCCCAAGTGTGTCCGAAGTCGCCGGGCGAAAGCCCGAGCGACTTGAGAGTCGGTCGAAGGAATGTACGGCCGTATAGGGGGTGGAGCGACGGGGAGGCCCCGCCGGATCTCGTGCCCCGCGCTCGACGTACCCCGACGGTCCTCCGGCCGTTCAGGGCGACCCACGGCCCCCGGAAACGTATCGACCCGACGGCGGGGTGACGCCCATGTCCGATCGCGCCGCAGAGGGCCAGACCCCGAAGGATCCACCCTCGGAGCATCGGTCCGCTCCCTGGTATCGGGCGAAAACGATCGACCTTCTCCGAATCGGGACGGGCCTCGTTTGGCTCGTCAACCTCGCCTTTATCGTTGACCCTGCGAACCAATACTGGAGCAGCTTCTCGAGGACGGCCCTGTCCTTCGCCCCCTCCACGCTTGGCGGGCCCGGCCTGGCTCAGTACGCCGCGGCCCACGCGCTCCTCTTCTCTTGGTCGATTGCCCTCCTTACGGGATATCTGGCCATCGCACTTCTTTTCGGTGTCACGACCCGGCTGGCCTGTTTCGTGGGCAGTTTCTTTTCGGCGATCCTCCTGGCGACCCAATTCGGGACTACCTTCCTGTTCCCGGGCGGAACCGATGTGGGCGCCCATCCACTCTACATCTTGGTCTACGCGATTCTAGTTCTCGGAGGGGCCGGTGAATCCCTCTCCCTCGATCAGTGGATCCGCGCGGCTCTCGTAGCCCGCCGTCGGGCGAGGGCCTCGGCGGCTCGGCCTGCTCCGCGACCCTGGGCCTCCGCGATGTCGCTCCGGACGCTCTTCACGTTCTTTGTCGCCGGGACGTTCGTCTCACTGGCGATCGGTTTCGGGCTCGTCGTCGCGCTCCCCGTCGCGCCGGCATCTACCGGTTCCACCACCACCGGGCCGGTGCACTACGTGAACCTCACCGTGTCGATCGACCCGATGAACGGTTGGCCGCAATTCAGCCCCGCGAACTTCTCGGTTCCGGCCGGGCGGGTGGTGTTCACCATTCTGGACCGTGACGCACCGATGAGCTGGGGAGGATGTCCCTGTCCCGTCCAGGGCACGGTAGGAGGCGTGGAACTCCTCAACGGATCTCCCATCGGAAGGGTGCCGGCGACCAACGTGGCCCATACGTTCAACATCTTCATCCTCGGGCTCCAAGTCCTGAGTCCCGGACAAAGCGTCGTCCAGTTCACCGTCGATTTCGTCCATCCCGGGGTGTACGCTTGGAGCTGTATCGCACCGTGCGGGACAGGGTCCAACCCCTACAACTCGCCACCCATGAACGTCCCCGGATTCATGACCGGCACGCTCACGGTCACGTAGTCCCAAGGTCCGCCGGACCGTACGGCTCGACACGGAGACATGCGACCCGCGGGGCCGCCCCGCTCCCTCGGGTTCCGGGAGGTGTCTGCATTCTGGCTTGGATGAATGAGTTCCCGGTCCGCGCGCTACCCGTCGACCGGCCTTGCGCGAGGGTGGCGATCCTTGTGCGACGCGACCGCCGCTGCGACTTCCGATAAGGGAACCTGGTGCTCGAGAGGATGGTCGCGAGAATAGGTCTCGGCCGCCTGCTCAAACGGCAATCCGGAACGGACCAACGCGATGATCTCCTCGCGCCGGCGACGGGCTCGACGGGCGATCGCCTGGTACGCCGCGCCGGAGGCTGAACCGCCGTCCATGGCCCGCCGACCCGCCTCAGGACTCGACCGAGGCAGGTCGCGGGTCCCTTCGCGGGGCCCGTTCTCGCTCATCAAATCCTACCAATGCACTCCGCGGTAATGACGCCTCCTTCACCAACGGCTGCTAAACCGTCCTGACTCCGACACGCGGCTCGCGGGTGGGGGCGGCGGGGCGATTCTTCTCATCCCGAGCGGTGGCTTCTCCTCTCCCGACGCGAAATCAGACTCGAATGTCATGACCGCGGCCGCCGGACCCCAAACGGGAGGTGGCGGAGTCGACCTCCTTCATCATCCGTGCCGGATAACGTCGACTCTACCGATTCCCTCCTCCGGCAGGTACCTTGATCGAGAGATGGGATCGGTAGGAGTTCCGGTCGTCTCGACCGTCGAGCTTATCGCGACCTATCGACCTGACCTGACGGTACGATCGAGAAAACCAAACGCCTCGAACACGCGAATGCCGAACGCACGGACGCCGCCATCCAGTGGGAGGTGGCCGACAATCGGGCGGAGGAGACCGGCCGCCCCACCGATGCTCGTGAGGCGGAAGAGAAGGACCGCGCGCTGGTCGCGGCCGATCGCAAGATCAGGGCCATCGAAAAAGAGCGGTAACTCCCCCCGTGGCTCGCCGTTGCGTCGGACCCGCTCCCCCTGAATCTTTGAGAATCTACAGGGGTCGTACTCCACCCTGATTCGACAAAGCCGCTCCTTAGCAAGAAGTTGTCGGAGAATCTCATTGACGTTAGAGATATTCCGACACTTGACTCCGGGCCTGCCAATCTTCTGACACGGCGGCGAGCCACCAATCGTTTATGAGTAAAACCGCTCGATTTCGATAAGGAAATAAGGTCCGTGCCACCTCTGTGTGTACTCCTTTCGAAAGACCTGTGCCGAGGATAGGCAGTAACTCGCGGCAATGGTATCCCCCCGTGCTCGGTTGCATCCTAGCCGCTGCCACATTGGTAGCCCCAGTCGGCCCCTACGACCTGAACCCAGCCACACCCGGCGCACATGGGGGGTTCGCCACATTCAGTTTCGCGGCCCAACATGGCCAGGTCCCAGGTAGGCATCCCGCCCCCCCCCTGTTGCCGTTGGGACTGTTCCAAGGAGGTCCGGGGCTCACGAAGTCCCTGCGAGGAAACTCAGCTCCTTCGTCCGGCTTCCTGAGTCCGATTGTAAACGCCACTCTGATTCTCTCGAACGGCACTTTGGTCCTAGGAAACTCGTTGCCTGCCAATGGGATCCTACCGGACTCGGTCGCACATGACGACCATTTTGGAGAGTCGTTTGTCGCCAATCTGGTAACGAATAATGTGATCGTCGTATCGGAAGTGGATTACAAGATTGTGGCGACGATCCCTGTGGGGACTTTCCCGGTCGCCGTTGCCTACGACAACCGCACAAACCAGGTGTTCGTTGCTAATGAGGCGTCGGATGATGTCAGTGTTATTTCGGAAAGCAGTAACAGCGTTGTCGCAACCGTCGGATTGGGCGGTTCTCCCTCCCCAGGTGTGTTCCCGGATTGTCTGACTTTTGACAGCGGAAAGGGAGAGATGTTCGTCGGTTCTCAGATAGGATCTAACGTCAGCGTGATTTCCGACAAGACGGACACCCTGGTTGGGGTCGCCCAGGGGGTCGGACCGTCGAGGGGCCTGGCCTACGACAACTCTACCGGGCAAGTGTTCGCTGCGAATCCCGACACCGGTAATGTAAGCGTGATCTCCGACGCTAGTCTCACGGTCACTGCTCGGATTGCGGTGGGAGTGGCACCGGCCGCTCTCACCTATGACTGGGGAACGAAGGAGATCTATGTCTCGAATTCTGGCTCGGCCAACATCAGCGTGATCTCTGATGTTACCGATTCGGTTGTGTCGACAGTACGGGTCGGTGCGGGTCCCTGGGGTCTCGCTTATGAGCGGGGCAACCAGCAGGTGTTTGTCGCAAATTCCAGGTCTGCGAATCTGAGTGTTGTTTCGGACTCTACGCACACTGTTGTTGCGACAGTCGCTATGCCCTATGGTCCCTATGGTGTGGCGGCTGCGGGGCGAACCGATTCGATTCTTGTCGCTAATGCTGGATCAGACAGCCTCAGCGTAGTGTCCGGAGCAACGGACACCCTAAACGTTACGCTGGCGCTCGGGGCCAACCCCCAGGGGCTCGCATCCGACCTTGCTCGGGGGGAGTTGTTCGTCTCCGACACGGACTCGCCCAAGATAAAGGTGATATCGGCGGCGACGAACTCCCTCGTAGCGAACATTCCTATCGGGGTTTGGACAAGCGCCGTCTCCTACGATCGTGCTCGCGGAGAAATGTTTGCCGCAGACCTAGGTTGTTCCGTGCCTGTGTGCACGCAGGGCAACGTGAGCGTGATCTCAGACGCGACAAATAGCGTCGTCCGGACTATTGTTGTGGGCAGCCAGCCTTCTGCCCTCGCGCTCGACTACGGTCGTGGCGAATTTTTCGTAGCCAACGAACTCTCGAATAGTGTCACAGTGGTCAACGATTCTACGGATGCGGTCATCGCCACAGTTCGGCTGGCAAACAACAGCGCCCCAGCTGGCTTGGCGTACGACTCCAACACTGGGCAAGTCTACGTCGCCGATTCGGGGACGAAAGACGTGAGCCTCATCAACGACTCAACGAATGGCGTGATTGGGACTGTGTTGGTTGGCACCCAGCCAACTGGAGTTGCGTTCGATAACGCCACGGGGGAGATCTATGTCGCCGACACTCTTTCGAACCAAGTGAGCGTGATCTCGGATACGACGCGGGCTGTCATCGCGACTATTCCGGTTGGGTCGAACCCGGTCGGACTCTCCTACGACGCCGCCACGGATGAAGTCTTCACGGTAAACTCTGCATCGGGCAACCTCAGTGTAATATCTGCTGTGACCCACACGACCGTGTCGAGTGTTTCGGTAGGTTCAGTCCCAGTCGCCTGTTCTGCTCTGAGAGGTAGTTCATATGTCAGCAACTCCGTCGGCGGGACCCTATCGATCCTCGAGCGGCCGACTGGCTACGAAGTGAACTTCTCGGAATCGGGTCTCCCAACGGGCACCTCGTGGTCTGTTACGCTCAACGGAAGCCTACAGTCTTCCACCGCCGGAACTGACTCCTTCCTGGAAGCGAACGGGACGTACGCCTACACCGTCGGGTCGACCACCTCAGATCAAGCGAGTCCGTCCGCTGGGAACGTTACGGTTGGAGGTTCAAGCGTCAGACTGGCCATCACGTTTTCACCCCTCCCCCGGGCGTACGCGATCACGTTCAGAGAGTCCGGTCTTGATCCAACGGGAATCTGGTACGTTAACATAAGCTCTCAGTACTCTTTCGCTTCGAACGGAAATCTTGTCGTCTTGAGATTACTCAACGGGACGTACCCCTTTTCCATCGCAACTCCTAGCAAGATCTACTATCCTTTTCCGGCGACAGGCGAGTTCACTGTTGACGGGAGCGCTCTTGGAGAGATCATAATGTTCGTCGAGATCACATTCGGTGCCGCGTTCAAAGAATCCGGGCTCCCCGACCAAACGAATTGGTCGGTGTCGGTAGACGGTGTTCAGGAGTACTCGACGTCAACAACCATCGCCTTTTACGAACCCAATGGCTCCTACACATACGTCGTTACCCCACTCCCAGGATTCGCCGTCAACGAGAGTTACGGCGTTCTAACAGTATCGGGGGGGGAGGTAGCCGTCGACATCGCGTTCTTATCCATTCGGGGAAATCCCCCACCATCCGCATTGGTGATCGGGCTCATCAACTGGATATTGATCGGGTTTATTCTCGCCACCACAGCTATCGGAATTCTCACCATACTAACCATCCGTCGGAGGGCGAGGAGCCCCTCTCAATCTCTCCCGCTGTCTAAGAGCCCATTCCCCTCAAAGGGGGAATCCGGACATCGAAGGCCCAAAAACGACCGCGATGTGCCGCCTCACCCACCGCAACGGTAGCTACAGCGACCGGGCTGACGGCAGCTCGCTTGGCCGGGTGCGGCGGCTGGCGCCAGATTACTAGCGGATTGTTTCTTAGCCGCGATGTGGTCCGCGGAATGGAGTAAGTTGGAACATATCGTGTCGGCCGACCGATCATGAGAGGTGAATCGGCAGCGGAATTTCATCACATATAGTCGCAAACTTCAAACCTACTTTGAGTTCGGGCCCCTGCCGGTAGGGGACTCGTCCACCGCTTAAGAGAATCCCGATAGCGAGTAGAATCTTCGATGCCCGCAGTACTGTCGGGAGCGATGGGGGCCTCCGGGTGGGAGCAACCCCTTCACACTAAGAGCACGATCAGTTTAGTTCCTTTGACGGTCAGGTTTGGGATAGATTGGCAAGAGATTTTCGGCGCCTGGCCTCCAGTGCCCCGATTAGGCCGAGCCCGAACCCAAGGATTATGGCGCCCGCAGCCGTCACCAACGTGGCAAGCGCCCGAGTCGATTCGGGGACGGTTGCCGGGCCACTTCCGTGGGTGAAAAAGAACGCGGGGAGAGGCATGTAGACACCAATCAAGACGAGACCGAACCCGAGGAAAAAGAGCGACATTCCGAAGACCAAGAGTCGTGGATTGATTAGACTAGGGGCCACCAAAGACCCGCTTCCGACGCGGCCCGCGACGACATGAACGCGAATGTAGCGAGCGAGCCCCTCGGACAGCAGAAAGGCCCCGGCTCCAAGGATCACGAGGATTAGTGCGAGGGCTTCCAGCCATGAAAAGGTCGCCACACCCGTCCCTCCACTAGAGAAACCCGCGTGCGAATCCACCCCCATCAATACCGAGAGGCCGATGAGCCCGGTCCCGAGAATAGTGGCCAAGCCGGTGAAAACTCGCCCATCGTCTCCCATTGAAGACCGTCCGTCGAGTGACGATCCAGATCCCGACAACTTACTCTCGCTCATAGTTTGCGCCGTCCAGTACTGCACTAGTTGTGCGTGACGTCAAAGGCGTTTGTAGTGCAAAGCGCTGGGTGCTGGCAGTTCCCTGTGATGTTGTACATCGCGTCCACCGTCACCTGAGTGATCTGTGTGTTCTTTGAGTTGGACACCAGCCAAGCGTACTGATGAGTTGCAATCGTTTCGGGGTAGAAGGTAAACGCCGTCCCGAAGGTGGGAGTTTCCCAATTCCCGCCGTTGGGGTTGCCCGGAGGATTTTCAGTCTCGAACTGGCCGTAGTATGGTGAGCCCATGGCCATAGAAGCCGCGGAGGAACATCCTTGCGAGTTCCCGAAATCCCACAGCGCAAGGTGGTACTGGCTGCTGGAATAGCTGACGCTGACAGAAATCTTGTCGCCCGAGGACGCGGCGAAGCACGGATGGTTAGACTGGTCGGGAAAGAACTCGTACCATGCCGCATAGATTGATGTACAAATGTATCCACCCAACGTGGGAGTGCAGATGTCGGCCTGGTCGGTGCCAGTCTGTGCGATACCCGAGGAACCGGTGCCAGCGGCAGACTCCCCCACCCACGCTGCGATGTCGCAATAACCGTTCCAGGCGATACTCGCCCCGCAGTGCCCTGAACTGTCAGCACCGACGTTTGGCACAGTCCACTCTGCAGCCACTGCCTCACTGGTCACGAATGTGTAGCCCGCCCAGTTACCGCCGCCCCCATGCTCGATGTTCTGGGTGTGTGAAACAGTCTGGAGGGGTGAGATTTCCGCTCTGGCGCTTGTTACGGCCAACGAGGTTGCGTTCTCAGTCACCACTATGTTCTCGACACCTAAGGGCGTAGTTGAGGTGAAAACTACGTCGACACTCTGAATGGATGGCGTACACGAGACCTGGCTGAAGCTCCATAGATTGTATGCACCGTCGTAGCTAAAGCTCAGATTTGATCCCAACCCATTCGCGACCAAGTGATAGGCAGAGGAGTTGTTCGCCGCCTCAGCGGCAGTGGTGTAGTTGATACCGGCACTCTGATTCTGGGCCAATTGAGTGAGTTGAGCCGAGCAACTAGGCGCAGACGTCGGAATGGCGCCCATACTTGCACTTGAGTTTCCAGCTGAAATCAGGAGGAGGACCGCTATGAAGACTGAGCCGGAAATTGATAACCGGAGAGCGCCAGACCGAGAATGGGGTGCTACCAATTGAATTGACATGGTATATAAGGGCCGCCAAAGGGGATAAGCTACCTCTCTTGTGGGCCGAGAATGCGCGCCTCCCTTCCGGTCTGAAATGCACGGTCGGAAACCCATGCGACAAGTTGGCAGGCGTGCCCCGAATGGTGTGAGTGCACAAAATCTAGGGTTCGTTAGACCACCGATCCGCCGCGAGATGGGGGCTGCTTGGTGCCGCGAATCCCTAAGCAGAGGCAGAACCCATGGGTTGCTCCGCCGCCGGGGGGGCTTCATATTCGACAATACCTTACGTTCTCCCCTTCGTGGAGGGCTACCATTACTGGTTCCCCGCCAACTTCGGCCAGTGGTCAATTGACAATTTGGGAGTCGGTCCAGATGGCAGTGGCTACGCCTTCTTGAACTCGCCCTGCTGGTCTCCCGAGGGACCACACACACCTCTCCCACGAGGCAACCAGCACCGGGGCGTAATCGGGGAAAGGGTGACCAAACTGTCTCCAAGGCAACTCATCCCTCTGGTCTGGGTGGAACGTCGCTATCGTTTAATCTCCGGAAGAGGGCGGATGAACCGACACCCAGGAGGGGGTCGGGCCAATTTTCCGACAGTTGTCCCATTCTCCGACAGTTGGCCCTTTCTCCGACAGCTGGCCCAGTCTCCGACGACGTCCCATGGCAAGGGAACGAACGCATCATCGAGCCTCCGGAAACCGGTGACCCACCGTCCTCGGCGACGCGCCCCAGGGCTCGCACCCGCCCCAAATTCCGGGAGTCCCCATCGCGGAAATCCCGCCCTAACCCCTGGCGAGGGGCTTTCCGATGACCCAATAGTGTCGTTGGCCCGTGATCGATTCCGGCGCCCCTTCGCCCCCGATGATGCCCTCATCCAGCCACTTCTCGAGACCCTGCCGGATTTCAGCCACCGCGGCGCCCGTATCGAGGCTGTTCGACGACGTGGGGCGTCCATCCGTCGGGACGAAGCCTCGCGACCGTAGACCCTTCCACACCAACTCCGCGGTCACGGCACGGCCCCGGTGACGATCTAGGAAGGCGAGGATGAACGCGTCGGCCACGGCGTCGGGGTCCACGCTGGTTTGGAATTGGATCGACATTTTTTCGGGCTCTGTCGGGGGAGTCGGGCGGGCTATATCACCAACCTGAGGACGTGCTCCCCCGTCTCCGGCCCGCGAGCCCGCGTAGGGGACCCATCGGCCGTGCCGTCGGTGGGTGAAAGGTGACCTCCGCGAGGGCACGGAACCTGCGGTCGGACGATTGTGCCGGCGCGAATGGCCGCACGTCAGAGAGAAGAACCTTCGAGGGACTTCCCTGGTCCTTCAGGCCCGTTGGTCGTGCACTGAGATACGCATCGGCAGGTGCCTCCGGGGACTGAATCCCCCTCGAAAGAGCTCCCGGAACACCCGTCAAAGAGTCGGTGAAAAAAAAGGGACCCGCCACCGTCCGATTCTGAACCGTACCCGTTCAAACCAGTCATTAAATACGGCCGACACCCGACTTGGACTCCTGCTGACAACTGTCTGACAAACAGACTGGGGTCACCACGGGAACGACTCCAAGCTCACGCGGTAGAGAGGGACGCTCGATGCACCTGAAACGGGTCAAACTCCGAAACTTCAAGTCGTTCGCCGGGGCCACGGAGATCCCGTTCCAGCCGGGATTCACGGGAGTGGCCGGCCCCAACGGGATGGGCAAGTCCAACATCTCCGACGCCATCCTCTTCGTCCTTGGCCCGACCAGCTCCAAGGCGCTTCGGGCGGAGCGGCTCACGCACCTGTTCTTCAACGGCGGGTCGTCCAAGAAGGCGGCGACGGAGTGCGAGGTGTCCCTCGTGTTCGACAATTCGGACAAGCTCCTTCCCGTCGAATCGGCCGAAGTCGAGGTGACCCGGTACGTCAAGCTGGCCCCGAACGACCCGGACGGCTACTACTCCTACTTCTACGTCAACGGGAAGCGGACGACCCAAGGAGAGATCGACTCGATCCTCTCGCACGGCCGATTGAGCGGGGACGGCTACAACCTGGTGCAACAAGGCGACGTCAACAAGGTCGTGACCATGGGGCCGGTCCCGCGGCGGGGCCTTCTCGAGCGTCTCGCCGGCATCAGCCAATACGACGAGGAGCTCGACAAGGCGACCGCGAAGCGGACGGACCTGGACGCCAACCTCGAGCGGATCCAGACGCTGCTCGGCGAGATCAAGAGCAATCTGGGGAAGTTGGAGGCGCAGCGCCTCCAGGCGATCCAGTACAAGGAGTACCAGCAGGACAGGCGGCGCACCGAGGCCCGCCTTGCTCGCGCGGGCCACCGGCTGGCCGAACAGGAACTTGCGACGTGCCAGAAGCAAGTCGAGTCGGCGCACACGGAGATCGGGCGTCTCCAGTCCGAGCGGACGAAGCTGGCCGCGCGAGAGGCCGAACTCGCAGCCGCGCTCGAAGGCGTGGACCGCGAGGTCGCCGAGGCCGGGGGCGCGGCGGCGGTGAAATTCAAGGAGGAGCTGGACGCGAAGAAGATCGCCTACGCCCGCCTCGAGCAGAACCTCGGCCACCTCACGGAGGATTGCGAGGCGCTGGACCAGCAGGTCGCTGAATTGACGGCCGCCATGTCCGGGGACGGAACCGCGCGGAAGACCCTCGAGGCCAAGGAGAAGGAACTCACCGCAAAGCTTGCGGGACTTTCGGAAGAGGCAGAGTCCAACTCCAAGGAGATCCAGGGCGCGACCCTTCCCGGTGGAAAGTCTCGGGACCGGCTCGCGGCCGCACGGAAATCTCAACTCGAGCTCCAGCGAGAGGCCGATGCGAATCAGAAAAGCTGGGAGGACGCGGTCCGCCGACGAGAGGCCGCCCACGCCTCCTTGCAGGCCGCCGAACACCTCCAGGCACAGACCGAGGACGACCTCCGGGAACGTGAGGTCGAGGTCAAGGACCTGGAGCTCCGCCTGAAGGAGGCCGGTGGTGGGAGGGGCGCGGGCGAGGCCTCGACCGGCGACCTCCAGAAGGAACTTCACACGGTCAAGGCGCGGGAACAATCGCTCCGGGCGGAGGCCGACCGTCTCGCTCGCGAGGTCAGCGAGCTGAACCGCCGGTATCTCACCCTGGACGCGCGACTGAAGGCCCGAACCGAGACCGGCGGACGGCCCAATCAACTCGCCGCGGTCGATTTCCTGCTCTCTCAACGCAACCTAGGCAAGATCGCCGGGATCCGTGGAACGGTCGAAGAGCTCGCCGAATTCGACCCGAAGTACAAGACGGCCCTGCAGACGGCAGGCGGCAACCGATTCCAGGCGCTGGTCGTGGAGACCGACCAGGTCGCCGAACAGTGCATCCAGCTCCTCCGCCAGGAGAAGCGTGGACGCGCCACCTTCCTCCCCCTCAACAAGATGCTGCCCGGACGGCCCCATGGTCGGTCACTTCTGGTCGCCAAGGCGACCGGGGCCCAAGGTTTCGCGGTCGACCTCGTGCAGTTCGACGAATCCCTACGGGCCGCGTTCGGATACGTATTCGGGGAAACGGTCGTCATGGACGACCTCGCGAAGGCGCGTACCCACATGGGCGGGGTCCGTCTCGTCACCCTCACGGGCGACCTGATCGAAGCGACCGGGGCCATCTCCGGGGGATACGTGGACCCGTCCGCCCAGGGACGGGGGGCCGACAGCGCGGTCGAGCTGAAGCGACTCGGTAACGAGCTCCGGGAGAAGAGCGAGGCCGAGGCGGCGGCCCGCACGGAGTTGACGTCCGCGGAGAGAAGGATCCGGGGGCTCGCCGAGGAACTCTCCAAGCGGTCGATCCAGGACCAAGCGCATCAATCGTCTCGGAAGGGGCTCGAGTCGGACTTGGCGGCCGCGCGGGAGCGTCTCGCGGCGACGCGGAGTCGGATCGCCTCCGCCGAGGCGGAGGCCAAGAAGGTCACAGGCGCGCTGGCCACCGCGGAAGATTCGGTAGGAAAGCTCGCGGCCACCCTCGTACAGATCAAGGAACGGATCGCCAAAGCGCAGGAGGAGTATCTCGGCCAACTTCCCGAGGCGATCTCGACCCGTCTCCGGACCCTCCAGGAAGCCGGCCAGAAGACCGCCGACGAGCGGATTCAAGTCAACGGGGAACTCGAAGCGGCGCGGGCCTCGCTGGCCGCGCTGGTCGCCAACGTCGCCGCACGGCAGGAGGAGCTCGACAAGTCCGAAGCCTCCCTCGGCACCCGGAAGAAGGAGATCGCGAAGACCGAAAAAGAGGTCAAGGAGGCCCGGGCCGCGCTCGACGCCCTCAAGACGGTCGAGTCGAAACAAGGGGAGTCCCAGAAGGCCCTCGGAGAAAAGAAGCGGGTTCTCGAGGTAGAACGGCTCCAGGTCACCGGAAAGCTGGGCGAGGTCCAGGCGAATTTCACGACTCGCCAAGGGCTGGTCGTCCAAGAGGAGACCCGCCTCGCCCAGGCCGAGGCACGGTTCCACGAGCTCGAAGAGGCGCTCCGGGAATTCCCCGAGCCGGAACCGGACGAGAAGCCCGTCGCGGTCGAGGAGCTCAAGCGAAAGATCGCTACGCTGACGGAGCAACTCGAGTCGATGGGGGCGGTGAATCTCCGGGCGCTGGAGGAGTACGACGCCGAGAAGTCCCGATTGGACGAGTTCGGTACCGAAGCGTCCCGCCTTACCACCGAGAAGACCGAGCTGGTCTCGCTCGTCGGTGAGATCGAACGACGCAAGCGCGAGAAGATCTCCGAGGTCGTCATCCAGGTCAACACGAATTTCCACGCGATCTATGGGGAACTGAGCGCCGGCGGGGAGGGCGAGATCGCCCTCGAGAACCCGGCCGACCCGCTCGCCGGCGGCCTCCTGATCAAGGCCCGGCCTGTCGGGAAGACCGTGGCCCGACTCGAGCAGCTCTCGGGCGGGGAAAAATCGCTCGCGAGCCTGGCTTTCATCTTCGCTCTCCAGCGGTACGACCCGAGCCCGCTCTACGTCTTCGACGAGGTGGACATGTCGCTGGACGGCCTCAACGCCGAGTACGTCGGTCGTCTCCTCCGCCACAACGCCGAGCGCGCGCAGTTCATCGTCATCTCGCTCCGCAAGGTGACGCTCAAGTTCGCCCACCACCTCTTCGGTGTGACCATGCGGGGGGACGGATGCTCCCGCGTCGTAGGGATCCAACTCGAGGACATTCACGATGTGGAGGCCCGGGATGGGGCGCGAGCGCCCGACGCCGCGGCGCTCCTCCCGCCCCTGGAGGCCCGATGAGCCTCGCGGCCACGGAAAATCCGACCATCCTCGCGCCGACCACCGTCCCGCGGGACGCGGCCGAGAAGGTCCTCCGGTACCTCGTGTTCCATCGCTCTCTCCTCGGGGAGGCCGAGGACACGACGGCGCTCCTCGAGCGCTATCTCCACCTGGTCGAGAACCTGAAGGACGGGGTCCACCTCGTCATCCCGGACCCCTTCCAGAAGGCGACCGCCCTCCTCTTCGAACTGGTGATGGAGGAGGAGTTCGACCCGTGGGAGATCGACCTCGTACGGTTCACCCAGGCCTACCTCGACCGGGTCCGGGAGGACGGGGGTGTCAATTTCGCGATCGCCGGACGTCTCGTCTACATGGCGTGGAGCATCCTCTACCTGCAGTCGGAGGTCCTCCTTCGGTCCCGGGACACTCCGGTAGACGTCGCCGCCGGGGTGAACGGCGACCCCAGTGACGGACCGACGGACGAGGGGTACTTGCCACTGATGGAGACCCCGGAGGCGGTCGACGTCACGAGTGCGGTCCTCGGGTCGAGCGCGCCCCCTCCCCTCTTGGAAATGGTCCGACATCCGGAGACCCGCCCGGTTTCCCTCCTCGAGCTGGTCCGAGCGTTCGGAGAGGCGGAGGCCGACGCCCGGCGCACCTTGCGGGTCCAGGAACTCCGCGAGCGGCTCCGGGAAGAACAACGGGCCCCTCCCGAGGTGTTGGTCCACGGGGACGTCCCCGAGACCGACCTCGAGGACACCTGGGAGGCGACCCGGCGGCATCCGGTGGGAGAGGAGTTCCCCCTTCTCGACCTGTGGAGCCCGCTCACCGGACGCGACCGGCTGGTCGCGATCTTCCTCGCCCTCCTCTTCCTCGCGCGGGAGCGGTCGGTCGAGCTGCGCCAGGAGGTCCTCGGCGAGTCACCGGTCGTCGTCGTCCGTACGACGGAGACGCGAAGCCGGATCGCGGAGAAGGAGTGAATCATGCCCTCCAAGTTGGACGAGTTGGTGTTCCAGGTCGAGGCCGTACTGTTCGCGAGCGGCAAGCCGCTCAGCGTGAAGGAATTGACCGAGGCACTCGGCCTCGAGGATTTCCGCCCCGTCCAGAAGGCGGTCCGTACGCTGGAGCAGACCTACGAGAATCGGCAATCCTCACTCGAGGTTCGTCGCGTCGGCGATCGATTCGCGCTCCAGCTCAAGGAGAATTACGTCGCGACGGTCCACGCCGTGACGCCCGTGGAGATGGGGGCGCGGACGGTCAAGGCCCTCACCCTCATTGCCTACCATCAACCGATGCTCCAGAGTCACCTCGTCCGGATGCTGGGGGAGGTCACATACGAGGAGGTCCAACACCTCCGTGGGATGGGTCTCGTCCGCACCGAACCGAAGGCTTCCACCCTCGAACTCACGACGACCCGGCGGTTCGCCGAGTACTTCGGGATCGCCTCGACGCGACCGGAGGAGATCCGCCGCTTCCTTGAAGGAAAGCTGGGAGTCGCCCCTCCCTCCCCGATTCCGGCGGCGGTCGACACCCCGGCCGACGCGACGGGGCCCGCACCGGAACCCGTCCCGACGGCCGAGCCGGCGGACCTGACGCCGCCGGTCGAGGAAGAACCCCCTACCCCGTGAACCGGCGCGAATGCCGCGCCGCGGGCCTTATCCTGGGATTCCGAAGACACCGGCGAGACGGGCGACCGCAAACCCCACGACGATCCCCGAAACCGGCCCCACTCCCCAACCTACCAAGATCCCACGAACCATCGGCCAGTGGACGGTCCGCGTGTGTCGGGCCAGACCGGCGCCGACCATGGCCCCCACGAGCGCCTGGTTGAGCGACGTGAACAGGCCGAAGACCGTCGCCCCGAGCACGACCCCGGCCTGGGAAAGTTGGGCGCCCGTCGCGAGCCGCGGGTCGAGGTCGACGATATCGAACGCCACCCGTTCGAGGAGCGGTCGTCCCCAGAGGAGCACGCCGAGCGCGAGTCCGACCCCGCCCAGGGCGGCCGCCGTCACCGGGTCGAACAGTCCGGTCATGATGAACCCGCCCGTCGCGTTCGACACGTCGTTCGCTCCCATTACGAACGAGGCCGCGGCGCCCACCCCGACGAGGCCGACGACGGCGGATCGACCGAGCTGGGTTCCCCGAGTCACGTTCCGCGTCGGCTGGGGCGGCCGAAGGGTGTCGGCCGATCGAACCAGAACGAACGCTACGGCGAGACACAATATCGGGGCGGTAGCCCAGAGGACCAGGAGCGACTCGACGGTCGCCCAGTGGACCACGAGACCCGTACCGAGGCCGACCCCGACCACCGAGAATACCAGGATCTGGATGGTCGAGGTGGGTAGTCGAAGGTAGTTGTACGCGGAAACGAGCCCGAAGGCGACCGCAATGATCTCGGTCGCGAGCAGGATACCCCCCGCCGGGACGGCGAGGAGTCCGTGACCGACCGTCCCCTCGACGGTCTCGCTGGCCACGATCGCCCCGACGAAGGATAAGGGGGCCATGACGAGGAGGGCCGTCCGGCCACGGATGGCCCCCGCGGCGTACGGCAGGCCCATGCACGCTCCCGTGTAGTGGGCGCCGATGCTGAGCGCAAACCCGATCGCGAGCCCGATCAGCACGAGGTCCGCGAGGTCAACCAACGCCGGTCCTCGACTCCCTCACGGCTCGACCGGTGTTAGCTCACAGAGCGCCACACCGAGGACATCGGACCGGCTCGGCCGGCCGGATCGAGCCGCAGAACGGGCAGAGGTACGTCGCGGGACTCGGGTCGAGCGTCTCCGGCGCCGGAGGCGGAAGCCCGTAGGCGCTCGGGGGAACCGGTGGAGCGACCCCGTAGGTCGTTCCGAGGGGGCCGTAATCCGGCGCTACCGGCGGAGGTCCCCGTCGACGGGAGGGCCCCACGAAGACGAGGACGAGGAGCACGGCCAACACGACTCCGAGGCCCAGGATCACGGCGATGGCCACGGCGGGGATGGGCGCGTTAGACGTGGCCGGGAGACCGGGGGTGGGCCCGGCGTAGTGGTAGGCCCGCACCGCCACGTTCTCGTCGGCTTGAAGGAAGCGCGGCGCCGATAGTCCTCCCCAACCCGTCGCCGCATCCCAGCCGGCCACGGCGCTGAACACGTAGTTGCTGCCAGAGGTGATGTCCAAGAACGGCGAATCCTGTCCGGGATTCGCGGCGAAGTAGGACGCCATCGAGTAGAGTTCCGGATCAACGAATCCGAACCCGAGGGGCAGCCCCGAGCGATTCTCAACTGCGATGACATCGGCCAAGAGACCGGCGAACACCGGCGCCGCGACGCTCGTGCCCTCCAAGATCGTGAAGTAGATGTTCTCGGACGCGTCCGCGTACACGTAGGCGATCGTGGAGTTGGCCGGAAACGCAAGGTCCGGCCCGGCTCTCCCCAGCGACGACACTCCCTGGGTCCCCGCGGCCTCGGCAATCGGGGGTTGCGCGGCCGAGTGGACCTCCCAGTACGGTTCCGGGTACACCGAGCTGAGCCCGCCCTCGGTACCGGCGCAGGCATGAGGGCACCCACCGGAGTCCCACCAGGCCGACATGCCACTGAACCCGGTGGAGTTCGAATCGAACGACAAGTTGAGGGACGTCCCATTCCACACGGTGGTGGGGACTCCACTGAGAGTAACGGAGGCTCCCCCGACCGAAACGGAGCCGCTCGTGTTGAACCCCACGGAGGCGGGCCACACGGGCCAAGGGCCGTCGCCTCTCCCCGTCAGGGTATCCGGCGCGTTTCCCTGATCCCCGCTCGCCATCACGACCGTGACTCCGGTGGAGGCGGCGATGGTGAGGTCCGAGTTCCATGCCGAGTCGTTGAGGTCGGGGAGGCCAAACGACCCGCTCACCACTCCGAGACGGGCCGGTGAGTAGTTTTCCGCCAATGCGGCGCTCAGGTCGGCCGCAAACGCGTCCGCCAAGTTCATCGCCGGCGTGCTTCCGGCCAGGACGCTGCCGGCGAAGTAGAAATTGTAGAGCGCGACCCCGGGAGCGAGGCTACCGGCCATTTCGAGGTCGAGGGAGTTCTCGTACTCGTCCAGACTGGAGTCGTTCAGCGTTCCGAACGAGGCGGGGGGCGGAGCGGGGATCCCGTCGACCGCGACCGGGACACCGACGGCCACGGGTTGCGGCCACGTGGACGGAAACGTGTCGTTGAAGTACTGTCGAACGACCGCGGGGTCCCACCCCGGAAGGTTCTGATTCGTGGACTCGTTGTACCCGCTCGCCAAGAGCGTGGCCACCGCGACGTGCGAAGGAAACGTGTCGTTGCTCCCGAACAAGCCGCCGGGGAACAGGGACGAGGCCCCGTACGCCTGGGTGAAGTCCGAGCCGACAAACCACTCGCCGCTCGTGTTGGAAAGCACGAACGACGAACTCCGACCTGAGGCTCGCGTCCCGACCGGCCCGTGGTGGGCCCCGATCAAAAGGTACGGGTTGCCCTCGTCGCTGAGGCCGCCAATCCCGACCACATGGCCCAGGAGGGACGGGGGGAGGGAGACCGTTCCGACCGCGGTGTAGAGAGGAACTCCGCGATCCATCCCGGTGGTGCAGAGCCGGACCCCGAGGAGGCTCTCCACCGCTCCCGCTGAGAGAACAGCCGAGACGGTGTTGCGAGCGCCGGAGACAGAGAGGTCCGTTCCGCCCGCCGACCGGAGGGTCTCAGCGACCGAGGCCACCTGGGCGGGCGACGGGCTGAACCGCGCCACAAACTCCGGTTCGGTGAGGAAGTGGCGGTACTGGGTCGAGGTCGGGTCCTCCACCGCGCCGAGCCAGCGGGCCAATCCCCCTGAATTCGAGTAGGGTAGGGTGAACGTAAGGGACAGCAGGGTGGCGGGCGGGAGGGGCCGAACGGGGGCCTGGGCCGGAAGGCGGATTTCGTCGGTGACGAGGCGCGGTGGCGCAGCCGCTCCCGGAGGTACCGGGGCCTCCGCACCCAGCGCCACGGGCGTCATGCTCACCACGAGCACGAGCGCCAGGAACCCGACGAATCCACCCGCGACGAGCCGCATCACCCCAACTCAGCCGGCCTCTCCTAATGAACCCGACCCCGTTCGAGACTCTCTCGAGGCAATCCTTTAGGGCCGCGGACGCTCCGCGGTCCGATGGTCCCGTCGCCCGACCCGTCGGCCTCGTGCGTCTTCTGCGAGATCATCGCGGGTCGCGCTCCCGCCTTCGTCGTCTACGACGACGCGTCGACCGTAGCCTTCCTCGACCTCTTTCCGTTTACCCGGGGACACCTTCTCGTCGTCCCGAAGCATCACGGCGAGCGGATCACCGACCTACGGCCCGAAGACCAGGACTCCCTGGTTCGGACGCTCGACCGGATGTGCCGAAAGGCCGAGTGCTTGGCCCCCGACTACAATGTGGCCCTCAACGCCGGTGCCGCTGCAGGTCAGATCATCTTCCACGTTCATTTTCATGTCATCCCCCGGTACGGAGAGGCCAACCCCTTCCACCCGTCCACGCGGGCCCGGATCTCGGAGAAGGACGCGCAGCAGTTGATCTCCGAGCTGACGACCCCCTGAGAGAACGATGGGATCGGAACCGCGTCCGCCGGCGGTCGCGGGCCAGTTCTATGCCGCCACCGGCGCCGCTCTGGCGCATCAGGTCGAGGAATGTTTCCTCTCCGCCCGAGGGCCGGAGTCGCTTCCTCTACGACACCGTTCAGCGACGCGAGGGATCCGGGCCGCGGTCGTTCCCCACGCCGGGTACGAGTACTCGGGGCCGATCGCGGCGCTCGCGTATGCCGAGATCGCCGTCCAACGGCCCCCGGAGTCGGTCCTGGTGCTCGGGGTGGATCATCACGGGGCGGGACGAGGCCCTGCGCTTTCCGACGTTGCCTGGACGACCCCGCTCGGTCCGACCGCGATCGATACCGATCTTCGCCGCGCTCTCACGCGCGCTCCGCTCGAAATCGACGAGCCGGCGCATGCGCTGGAACACTCGATCGAGGTCCAGTTGCCGTTCCTGGAGTACGTCCTGCCGCGCCCCCGGTTCGTCCCCTTGCAGGTCCCTTATGATTCGTTCGCCGCCCTGGAGCAGGTGGCCCTCATCGTTCGGGAGGCGGTGCGCGGACGCGACACACTCCTCCTCGCGTCCACCGACCTCTCCCACTACGTGAGTCCCGCGACCGCGAAGCGACTCGACCGCCTCGCGATCGAATGCATCCTCGCGCGGGATGCGCGAGGGCTGTACGAGACCGTGGCCACGAATCGGATATCGATGTGCGGGATCGCGCCCACGACCGTCCTCTTGGCCGCGCTGGCCGAGGAACCTCTGTCGGCCCGCCTCCTGGGCTGGGGCCACTCCGGAGAGGCCCGTCCGATGGAGGATGTGGTCGGGTATGCGGCCCTCCTTCTCGAAACATCGCCCGGGGCTTCGTCCCCCGTTAAATAGCGGGGCCGGCTCGACACGCCCGGCCTGCATGATCCTCTCGGATGCGAAGATCCGCGCGGAGATGGCTCGGGGCCGCATCATCATCCGACCGTACCGCGCGGATTGTCTCGGGACGAACTCGTACGACGTGCATCTGGGGCCGTTCCTCTCGGTGTATCGGGCCGGCGCACTGGATGCGCGGCGCTTGAACACGGTTCGAGAATTCCGGATTCCACCCAGCGGGTTCGTCCTCGTCCCCGGCCAGCTGTACCTCGGAGTCACCGAGGAGTACACCGAGACCCATGGGTTCGTTCCCTTCCTGGAGGGCAAGTCGAGCCTGGGGCGACTGGGAGTGGACATCCACTCCACGGCCGGGAAGGGCGACGAAGGGTTTTGCAACTACTGGACCCTCGAGATGAGCGTCAAGCTACCGGTGCGGATCTATGCCGGGATGCCGGTGGGGCAACTGATCTACTTCGAGATCTCAGGGCGGGTCGACCGGAGTTATTCCCACAAGCGGTCCGCCAAGTATCGACAGGTATCGGCCCATCCGATGCCGTCCCGCATGCACCTCAATTTCCGCGGCCGCCGGCGAACCACCCGAACCCCCAAGCCTCCGGGCTAAACGGACCCCGTGTTCTCAGGGGCCCGGCGAGGGCCGCCCGACGAGGTAGAATGCCGGTCGCCCCGGCCGGGCCCGGTCCCGTCGACCCTTGGGGTCGTGAGGCGCGGCCTCCGATTCGGGGTAGACCGCGACCGACCCGAATCCAAACCTCCGGACCAGGTACGCCTCTGCCGCCCGGAGGGTCGCCGCCTCGTCGATCCGCGGTCCTTCCGGCACCGGCTCGGCCCGTACCAGCGGACCGACGCGCTCGACATACTTCGGAATTTCCGCGCGGTGGGCCGATAGCTCCGGATGGTCCTTGACCCGGGCCATAACGTCCCGGACCGTCGGGGTCTCCTTCCGGTCGACCGACTCCCGCAGCCAGGTCTCGAGCGTCCTCTTCCAGGGGTCGGCCACGTAGAAGATCGCCTCCCCCGGGGCCCAGTCTCCCCGTCCTTCGGACGCCCGGAGCACGGAGCGCAGATCGTCTTCCACCCGATCGAGGAATTCTTCACGGGCCTCGGCGTCCGGTGAGAGACGATACTCCTCGGGGGCCGGCAATCGGGATTGGGCGACCAGACCCTCGAACCGCCCCTCCCCGAGCTCTTCGGCCAGGTGCGGCGTGATCGGACTCAGGAACAAGGTCCACGCGCGGGCGAGCCGGTCGGTCACGTGACCCGGCAGGCCGCCTCGGGCGTAGTACCGGCGCAGGAGACGGGGCACCTCGACATAGACGATCTCGGCCGCCGTGCGAAGGTCGGTCGCGTCGAACGCCCCACGAGCCCGTTTCACCCAGGTGTGGGTCGCCGACTCGAGCCACGCGTCGAGCTCCGGCGGTCCCTCTCCCGTGCCTGCGGCCTCCCGGACCAGCCGCTCGATGTCTCCCAATCGGGTGAGCGCGGCTTCGACTCCGGTGGGATCGAACTCGAAATCCTGCGAGGGGGACGCCACGGTGACGTAGTAGAGTCGGAGCGCATCGGGGCCCCATTCCTCCATCGCCTGGTCGGTCGGTCGAATCCGCCCGGCCTTGGTCGAGGTCTCTTTTTTTGAGATCTTGGACCCTCCAGGGCCAGTGACCCAACCGTGGACGTAGATCCCGCGGGGCTGGAGTTCCGGCGGAAGGAGCCGGGCATGCGTGTAGAGGAAGACCGGGAAGTGGACCCGCTTGTGCTCCTTCCCCCCGACGTTGAAATCCAGCGGGTACCAATAGAGGAATTCCGCCCGAACCTCCTCCAACAGGGCTCGATCGACCCGTGGCTCCCCCGGCTCGCGGCCCCGAAACACGAACTCGAAGAACGCGTCGGTCAGGTCCTCGAGGCGGAGGCGACCCTCGGAGACGAATCGCCGCACTACGAAGTAGGCGGGGTAGAAGGTCGAATCCGCGATGGGCTCGATGATCCATTCCGGGTCGAGAGGAAATCGGGTCCCCAGCCAGACCCCCCGCCGGGTGCACGGCCGGTCCCCAAACCAATCCAAGATGGAGGGGAGCTCCCGACCGTACTCGACCGGCCACGTCGTCACGCGGGCTGCCAAGCTCTTCGTCTCCGCCTTCCACGCCGGGTCGCTGTAATGGAGGAACCATTGGTCGGGAACCCGCCGGATGACCACTGCATGTCCATTCCGACAGATGACCGGTTTCGTGAATTCCTGCAGCTCGAAGCACGGACCCTCCCCCCGAAGCTGGTCGACGACGCGCTCCCGGGCTAGCCGGACGGGCACACCCGAAAGGGAGGGCACGGTCATGCGCCCGCGGACGAACTCGAGCCGGTACAGGCGCTCGGTCGCTTCCTGCAGCGCCGCAGCGTCCGCCAGGTCGTGGACTCCGACCGCACGAAGCGCCCGCTGCGCCGGCGACCCTTCTCCCACGTTCAGTTCCTCTTCCGAGGCGGTCCAAGCCTCTCGGGGTCCCACGTCGATGAGTACCGGCGGATCCCCCACTTTCTCCCGGTCGGCCGGGGGAAGCGCGTCGAGAGCGGCCGCGTCCATGGGGGCGTGGGCGGGCACCGACATCACGACTCCGGTGCCGATCGACAGGTCGACCACGGGGGTTTCGAGGATCGGCACCTTTGTCCCCCGGAACGGTACGGTCACCTCGCGTCCGACCAGGTCGTGGGCAGGCACCTCGTGGCCGATCCGACCCCCGTGTTGTTCGACGAGCCGCTCGGCCCCCGGACGCGCCGCGAGGTAGTTTCCGGACTCGTGATGCCAGACCACGAGGGTCTCGCCGGGCGCCACCCAGAGATTCGTCACGCCATAGACCGTCTCGGGGCGGAGGGTGGCGGCGAGTAGGACCCGGCCGTCCTCCAGCGGAAACGGGATGGTCGAAAAACGGACGACGTCGGCGTCCCCCCCCGATTGCAGGTCGGTCTCGGAGGCGTCGACCGCGACCGGCCCGCAGACCGGGCAGACCGGAGAGTAGTGGGTGCCCTTCACGAGGGCCCCCGCTTCATTCAACGCGCGGAACTGCCACCGGATGAACGCCCGGTAGTCGTCGTCCACGGTCGTCACGAACGTGGACTCGTCGATGAGCGCCCCGAATCGACGGAACACTCGGAGGTACTCGCGACCCAGAAAGCGCGCCGCCTCCTCGGGGTCCTCTAGGCGGGCCCGAGTCGACGCGTCGACCCCGCGCTCCTCGAGTCCCTGGAGAATGGCGGGGTCCCCGTCGCGGAGCCGTCGCGACCAGGTGACCGCGGGAAGTCCGGAAGCGTGCACCCCCATCGGGAAGAGGACCTCCTCCCCCAGCATCCGATGGTACCGGTGGAGCGGGTCCGTGTAGGCGAACCCACGGAGATGGCCGACGTGGAGGAACCCGCTCGGACCCGGATAGGCGACGAGCGCGTAGAATTTCCGATGTCCGGCCACCCGCCGGCCGTGGGCGAGGCCGGCCGCCGCCCAGGCCTCCTGCCAATGCCCGGCACGAGAGGCGTCCATGACGGGCCTTCGACACCGGCACGCTATTTAGTTCAATCCCGGGAGCGGTGGGCCCCCCCGGAAGGAAGGCGATTTAGCGCCGGGGTCGCGTAGAGGGACGATGCGGATCATCGAGGTCTTTCACTCCGTGCAGGGGGAGGGGCCGCTCACGGGCGTGCGGACGACCTTCATCCGGACCGCGCGGTGCAACTTGCGATGCACCTGGTGCGATACGACCTACTCGTTCGGTCCGGGCCGGGAACGGTCGATCCCGAGTCTGCTGGGGGAGGTGACCCGACACCGGACCCGGTACGTGTGCCTGACCGGAGGCGAGCCCCTCCTGCAGCGGGAGTCGGTCGACCTCGTCCGACGACTCTCGGAGCGAGGGATCGTCACCGTGATCGAAACCGGCGGCTCGCTCGACGTAAGCCCGTACCTTCCCATACCGCACGTCGTCCTGAGCGTCGATGTGAAGTGCCCGAGTTCCCACATGCAGGACCGGAATCGCTGGGCCAACTTGCCCCTTCTGCGGGCGGCGGATGTGTTGAAGTTCGTGGTGGGCGACCGACCGGACTACCTCTACGCCAAGAAGGTGCTCGGGACGTACGAAGGACCCGCTTCGGTCGTGTTCCAGCCGGTCTGGGGGACCGACGCGGGACGGTTGGCCGATTGGGTCCTGCACGACCGGCTCGACGTCCGGACCATGCTCCAAGAGCACAAGGTCCTCTGGGGCGACACGCCCGGCCGATAGCCCGGGGCGGGCCGGGAACGAGGCGCTCGCGATAGGCTAAAGAGGGCCCTCCCCCCGTCCGCCCTTTCGGCGATGTCGGGAGATTCGACGCGTGCTCGCAACCTGGGGTCCGTGCAGGACCTCCCGTTCGGCAAAGCCCGCGGGATGGTGTTCCCGCGGGTCGTGCTCGTGGGTCACGGCGTGCTCTCCGACCTCGGAACGACCTGTATCCAATTCGGGTTCCTCAAGCGGGGGGTCGTGATCACCGGCCCTCGGACGGCGATCCTCGCGGGGAACCGAGCGTCGGAGATCCTCGGGGAGTCGGGGTTCGACGCGTCCACGCTCATCGCCCGGGACGCGACCGAAGTCGAGGTCGACCGTGTCGAGAGGGAGAGCCGCTCGCTCGGAGCCCAATTTCTGGTCGGGGTCGGTGGCGGGAGCAAGATCGACATTACGAAGGTGGTCGCCGCCCGGCTCAAGATCCCGTTCGTCAGCCTACCCACCTCCGCCGCCCACGATGGGATCTCCTCCCCTCGGGCCTCGATCCACACCGTCGAACGGACGACCAGCACCGACGCGGCGGTGCCGGTGGGAGTCATCGCCGACACGGAACTGATCGTGAAGGCCCCGTTCCGGCTCCTGGCTTCTGGGTGTGCCGACGTGATCTCGAACGTCACCGCGGTGCTCGACTGGCGCCTCGCGGTCCGTCTTCGGAACGAGGAGTACTCCAGCACCGCCGCCACGCTGAGCGAGTATGCGGCCGGCGAGATCATCGACCATGCGTCGGCCATCAAGCCGAACCTCGAGGAATCCGTCTGGATCGCGATCCGGCCGATCCTCGTAGCCGGGATCTCCATGAGCGTCGCCGGCTCGTCCCGTCCCTGTTCGGGGAGCGAGCATCTGTTCAGCCATGCGCTCGACCGGGTCAGCGACCACCCTAGCCTCCACGGGGAGCAATGCGGGGTGGGTGCGATCATGATGATGTACCTTCACGGGGGCGATTGGCACCGCCTCAAGAACGCCCTCCACACGATCGGAGCCCCCACCACCGCGCGGGAGCTCGGAGTCCGTCCGGAGGAGATCGTGAACGCGCTCGTGATGGCGCATTCGATCCGACCGGAGCGGTACACGATTCTCGGAGACAACGGCCTGAGCCGAGAGGCAGCCGAACGGCTGGCCAATGTGACCGGGGTGTTGGGTTAGATGGCAGAGATCACGCTGCTCGCAGTCGCCGAGGCGCACGAGGGGTTCGAATTTATCTACGAGGGCGGCGCCCCGATCTGCCGCACCTGTCCCTATCGCCACGCCTGCTTGACGCTCGACCCGGGGCGGCGGTACGTCGTCACGAAGGTCCGGACGGTCAAGCACCCGTGCGCGCTCCAAGAGAGTGCCGCGAGTGTCGTCGAGGTCAAGGGCGTCGCCCGGCCCCTGGTCGTCGAGGCCCGCAGCGCAATCGTCGGGAGCTCGATAGAGACCGGACGATTTGCCTGCGGTCGACTCGACTGTCCCAACTGGTGGGTCTGCGCCGGACCTTCGTTGCCAGCCAAACAACGGTACCGCATCGAGAAGGTCGACCCGGGCCCGGCCGAATGCCGGATCGGACGAACGTTGAAACGGGTAGACGCGATCTAGGCGTCGATGCGGGGCTGTGGGGTAGCTACGGACGCGAGGCAACCACCTCCGTCCGCTCTACTGGTCCATCCTTCGGGCTTTGGGAGCCCGGGACCCCGATTCAAATTCGGGCAGCCCCATGGGGAACGACGGCCTGAGTGGGGGCATCGCGCGACGCGACGACCCCCTCCCGCCCGGTGGCGACGGTTCCTACCCGCGGAGACCGGGCCGACCACCGCGAGCAGGGTGGGAACGGCCTCCGTTCCGGGCCCCCGAGGTCCCCCGACATGACCGGGGTGACGGTCACCGCCGTGGTGACCGCCCATGACCGGCGAGAGTTCCTGCCGGCTGCGGTTCGCTCCGCCCTCGAGGGGGGAGCGGACGAGGTGGTCGTGGTCCGAAATTTCGGGGGCCCGATCGAGGGCTGCGAAGGGCGGTACCAGGACATCCTCTGCCCCACCCCCGACACCAACGAGAAGGAGGGGCGAGGACTCGAAGCGTCGCACGGCGAGGTGGTAGGGTTTCTAGACGACGACGACCTTTGGGCGGCGGAGAAGGTGAGCCGACTCCGAACGTTGTTCGCGAACGATCCCGACCTCGTCTACTACTGCCATCCCCAGCGCGCCGTAGATTCCCGCGGAGTCCCCGTCACGGCGACCCACCGGGAGCTCGCATCGAAGCGACCGGAATTGTTTCCCGAGTGGGACGGCTCGGACTTCGAGCGGCTCGTCCGCACGATCTGGCCCGGCAACAACTCGTCCACGGTCGTTCGGAGGTCGTGGGCGGTCGAGTGGCTGCCGGCGTTCCGCGAGGCGGGCTGGTCGGCCGACCTGTTCTGGCTCGTCGCGTCCCTGCTCAGCCATCGGCATGTGCAGATTGGAGCGGACCCGCTCACCCTCCTCCGCCTGCACGATGCCAATATGTCGCAGACCCGGGGCTCCACCCGCGAGGAGTTCCGCGCCCGACACCGGACCACCTGTGAACGGTTCGCCCGGTCCAACGGCGTCCTCGCCCGGATCGCCCGCGAACGACTCGGTTCCTACTCCCCGATGGCCACCTACCTCTCCGAGACCGCGGAGGGATTCCGGTTCTTCGCCGACCTGGAAGCCGGCCGCCGTCCCCGCCGGGCGGGAGTGCGGGCGGTCCGCCATGGCGCCGGTCGGCGAGACCGCGGCGTGTTCCTGACCGCCCTCGTCACGCTCGTCTCCCCCGAGCTGGCGCGGCGCCTTCTGTTCCGGTCGAGCGTGCGACGATGGAACCTCAGTTAGCCCCGACCCACGAGGGCTTTAACAGGTGCCCTGATGCGCCCGACCATGGCGAAGGTCGGTGTCACCGGGGCCTCCGGGTTCATCGGAGGGGCCCTCGTCCCGCGGCTGGCCGCGGAGGGGCACGACCTCGTCCTGATTGACGACCACACCGGCCCGCTGCGCGTTGAGCATGCGACCTGGCCGGTCGAGGAGCTCGATTTCTCCAGCTCCGAATCGCTCGCTCTGCTCGCGGACTGCGACGTGGTCCTCCATCTCGGAGCGGTCTCGGGGGTGATGACCTGTGCGGAGGACCCGGTCGGCAGCGCCCGCATCAACCTCGGCGGCACGCAGAAACTGGTCGACTCCTCTCGCGCGCGCCACGTTCCGGTGGTGTTCGCGAGCAGCTTTGCGGTGGTCGGACACCCCGAACGGCTTCCGGTGACCGAGGACACACCCGCCCGACCGACGCATGAGTACGCCCGGCAGAAGGCGGAGGGCGAACAGATCGTCTACGGACCGGAGGCGGGACGCACGGCGCCCTGCTCCGTCATCCGAATGAGCAATGTCTACGGATCCTACCAAGCGAACGGAACGACGATCGGCAAGGGGAACGTCGTCAACTTGTTCTCGCAGCAGGCGGCCACGGGCCGGCTGGCCGTGAACGCTCCGGGGACCCAACGGCGCAACTTTGTCCACATCCAGGACGTGCTAGCCCACTGGCTCGCTGCGGTCCGTTTCGTACGCGACCACCCCCAGCCGGCGACCTACCTGTTCAACTGCGCAGGGGATGAGGCGTTCTCCGTCCTCGAGATCGCCGACAAGTTCGTGCGCCTCTGGGCCGAAGTCCGGCCGGGGACCCCGCCTCTGCGCGTCGAGGTCGTCCCGAACCCCCGGGCGGCGATCGAGCTGGTCGACCCCGAGTTCTCGGTCTCGCGGGACCGAACGGCTCGACTCCTGGGACTCACGAACCAACACCGGGTCGACGACACGATCCGGGAGCTTCTGCGACTCTCCGGCACCGGAAGGTGAGGTCGTTCCTCGGGCCATGAAGGCAGACCCGGACCCGGAAGTGAGGGGCGACGCATCGACCGGGGTCCACATCGCATCCGCCCAGATCTACTGCGAGAGCTGCCGCCGCACGACGCCCCACCGGATCCTCCGGGCGGTCCCGGGCCGCGCCGGGACCGGAGCCCTCCGCGGCATCGCTCGCTGCAAAGAGTGCCGACTGACGCATCCGTTCGATTCGGCTCCCGATCCCGTGGTCGAGGTGAAGCTGGTCGTCTCAGAGCACGACCAATCCACGCGGTCGGTCGTGACCCTCCCCCGGCGCCGTCGACTGTTGGTCGGGTCTGGCCTCCCCTCGATGGACCCGTCGCTCCGCGTCCGCCGCATCGACCTTCTCAACGGCCGACGAGGCACGGACGCGCGGACCGAGGAGATCGGCACGATCTGGGCCACCCGGGAAGCCCCACCGTCCGTGAAGGTGTCGATCGTGATCGGGCGATTGACCCGCACCACTCGGCTCCCCTACAGCCCGGGAGCTCGCTTCGAGGTGGGTGGCTCGGTCATCATCGAGGGGCGTCCGCTCTGGATCTCCGCGGTGCGCGCTCGAGCGCATACTTGGCGCCTGTGGGGCGAGGGGTTCCCGGCGGAGGAGGTCGAGCGGATCTATGTACGCAAGACCGAGATGCCGCCGGCCGGCAACAGGGATTGGAGCAGGGAACGGGACACGCCCAGCGACGTGGCGAGGGAGCGTTCCACCGCCGGACGGTCGCGTTCCTCCCCCGGTCGAAGGACCGCACGGACCTCCCCGCGGGATCGAACGGCGGGTTCCGGAGCTCCGCTCCAGCGTTCCCGACCCTCGTAACGGATGACGCCGAGCGCGATCTCCAAGGGCACGTCCCGCACGAAATTCTTCGTCCCGTGGATGACCCAGGCGCCCCGCGGAACGAATTCTCCGGTCGCGGCGGACTTCGAGACCTGGTCGGGGGTGACCCAGAACGCCGTAGCGGAGGCCAACCCCGCCCGCCAGGCCTTCGAAAAGGAGACCGCCCACTGGGCCGCTTCCCGAAGGGTAAGTTCCCCGACCACCGTCGGCGGCGTCGGCCGCTTCACGATGACGCTCGCCGCCCCGTGGAGGTCAGCGTGAAGGTAGTAATCCCCGTCCTTGAGGTTCCGGCGCACGACCAGGTCGTTGGACGGAGCGTCCCGCCCGGCGATGACGATCGCGCCCTCCGAACTGATGAACCAGCGAAATTTCTCGAACCAGAACGGCTTCTTGGCTCCGGTAAGGACCTCCGGCGCGCCGGGGGAACCGGCCTGCGGGGGCGGGAGGGGGGCGACCGCCCGGGCCGTCGTCTCAGAGAGGGCCGCTCGCGCTCCGGCCAGTTTCGTCGACCGCCGCTTGGCCTCCCGGAATAGCTTTTGGGCCGCCTCCCTCGGGGAATCGGTGAATTCGAGCTCGACCGTGCGGCCTCCGAGTTCAACCCGGACCTGGCGCTCCTCCCCACCGGTGGCCCGCGCCTTCTCGACGGCCGCCTCGGCGTCCTGATAGTGGGCCAGGATCGCCTCGGCTCCGGCCTGGAGACTCGCGATCTCGGCGGTGAGTTCTTCGATCGCTCGGGTCTGACGCTCGAGGAGGCGCTCGACCTCCTTCCGTTCCGAGGACGCCGCGACCTCGCGGGGGCTCGGGGGGACGGGCACGACCGCCCGGAAGTACTCCCGTGCCGCCTCCGAGAAGGTGGTCCGTCGCTCCTCCGTCACGCCCGGAACGCCCTCCCATCGGTGCGAATGGTAGGGGGTCGCGTCGACGACCGCCCCCTCTCGAAAACTCAGGAACCCCGAGGGACGGTCCCCGAGCTCTCCGCGGAGCTCGGCGAGCGCCGCGTGCAGCGAGCGGGCCCGCTCCGGCGGGGCCGCCGTGGACGGTTCGGCTCCGTCGACGTGCATCCGTGCGACCGTCTCCTCGGCGAGCGGGCCCCCGAGGCCGAGCCGTGCCGCGAGCGTGCTCGTGAGGGAAGTACGGGATCGGGTGAGGACCTCCTCGATCCCGGCTTCCGGGAGCGTCCAGGGGTCGGTCCGTACCGGCGGTCGAAGGTACTCAGCGCCGACCCGGACCGACCGATGAGCCCATCGTCGACTCGACGCCACGGCGACGATCTTCCGGTCCAGGGCCACCGTCACGTTCCCGGTCCCGAACATCTCGAGCGCGACCAGGAGCTCGGAAGGTGTGTCCCCCCGAGTGAATCCGATCTCGAGGAACCGCTCTCCGGACGGCTCGGCGACCCGGGCGAGCGTCGCGCCCGTCAGAATCCGGCGCAGCTCCCGGGCAAACGGGGAAAGTTCCTCCGAACGCTCCGAACCGAACGGAATCAAGGCCGTGTACCGGCCCGGAACCAAGAGGAGTTCGCGCCGGCCCTCACTCCGCGAACGAAGCGCTAACGACCAGCCGCCCTCCGCCAGGTCGAACGCCTTGTCCACGTGGGCCCGGTCGAGGCCCCGGATCTCCCGGGTCACGGCGAGCGTATCGAGGGCGGTGAAGCGGTCCTTCGTGCTCGGCCCGACCGCCATCGTGCGCCGCCTCGGCCGGGCCGAGCGACTCGCCGCCACGCATTAAGAGTATGTCGTGATGGGCCGCGTCGTGCCCACGGCCGAAGGGACGACCCCGAAGGAATGGCGCGCGCGGGCACGCGCGTTCGCCGCCGCCGAGGTCCGGCCTCACGCGGTCACGATCGATCGCACGGACCGGATTCCCCCCGGGATTATTCACGGACTCGCGGGGCAGCGGTTCACCGCGCTCGGGCTGCCTCCGAAGTGGGGAGGCGAGGACGCCGACACCGAGGCCGTCTGCGGGGTCCTGGAGGAGCTCGCGGGGGTCAGCGCCGCGGTCGCCGTCACCTTGGCGGTCCACCTCTCGGTGTGCGCCGTACCGATCGCCCAGTGGGGCACCCCCGAGCAACAGGAGGAGTGGCTCCCCGCTCTCGCGTGTGGAGAACGGATGGGCGCGTTCGGGCTCACCGAACCCGGCGCCGGCTCGGATACGGCGTCGCTCCGGAGCAAGTACGAGCGAACTCCCGAGGGATTCGTCCTCCACGGCTCGAAGACGTTCATTTCAAACGCGGCGTCCGCCGGCCTTCTCCTCATCTTTGCGACCAAGGACCCCGGACTCGGGTCCCACGGGATCTCCGGATTTCTCGTCCCGGGAGGAACGGCCGGGTTCTCGGTGACCCAGCGGTTCGACAAGCTCGGACTGCGGGGAAGCGAGACGACCGAGCTCCGGCTCGAAAATGTTCGACTCCCCCTCGGCGCCCTCCTCGGACCGGAGGGCTCGGGACTCAAGGTGGCGTTGAGCGCCCTCGCCGGAGGACGCGTGGGGATCGCCAGCTGTGCGCTCGGGGTAGCACAGGCCGCCTTCGAGGAGATGCAGCGGGCCGTTCGAGAAGCGGACGCGGATTGGAAGCGAACGCTCCTCGCGCGCGCGTTCGTCGAGCTCGCCTCGGCCCGAGCCCTGGTCCAGGAAGCCGTACGAGCGCGCGACCAGGGGCGACCCTTCGCGACCGAGGCGTCCGCGGCTAAGCTTGTAGCCTCCCGAGCGGCCGTCTCGATCGCCTCGGCGGGAGTCGATGTGGCCGGCCCCGCCGGGGCCCGGGCCGGTGCGGAGGCCGAGCGTCTCTGGCGGGATGCACGGGTCTTTCCGATCGTCGAGGGGACCACGGAAATTCAGGAACTGATCCTCGCACGAAGCCTCCTCGAAGGGGAACTCCGGCCAACCGCTTAGTACGACACCCAACTCGGGACGACGTGCCGGGCCGCTCCCGTTCATCGCCTCCTCCCAAGGGGGCCGTTCGTGCTCCCACTTCGATCGTCCCGTTGGCGGACCTCCCCATCGACGCCGACCTCCGCCGCGTGCTGGAGGCCGACGGGATCCGGGCGCTCTACCCGCCCCAAGCGGCGGCCCTCGGCCCGGTGATGGCCGGGGAGAGCCTCCTCCTCGCGTGCCCCACGGCGAGCGGAAAGTCCCTGGTCGCTTACCTCGCGCTCCTGCGGGCGACCCGGGCCCACCGGACCGGGCTCTATCTCGTGCCGCTCCGGGCGCTGGCCCAGGAGAAGGCGGAGGAACTCGAGCGGTTCGCCGAGCTCGGCCTCAAGGTGGGTCTTTCGACCGGGGATTTCGACCTCTCGGCGGAGAAGCTCGACCGGCTGGACGTCCTGGTCGCGACGAGCGAGAAAGCCGACGGGTTGTTGCGCAGAGGCAGCCCGTGGCTCGACCGTCTCGGGGTCGTGGTTGCCGACGAGGTGCACCTGCTTCGCGACCCGGAACGGGGACCGACCCTCGAGGTGAGCCTCACCCGACTTCGGCGGAAGTACCCGGACCTTCAGGTGGTCGCACTCTCGGCCACCGTCGGCAACTCGACCGAGGTGGCCGATTGGCTCGGGGCCCGCCACATCGCCAGCGATTTCCGGCCGGTGCCCCTCCAGCTCGGAGTCTACTCGGACGGCCGGATCCTCTTCACCGACCTTTCGCATCGGGAGATCGCCCCTCCGGGAGAGGCGATCCCCCGGCTCGTTCGCACCGTCATCGAGGACGGCGGACAGGCGCTCGTCTTTGTGAACAGCCGACGCGCCAGCGAGCAGGTCGCGGAGGCCCTCGTTCCCACGGTGCGATCCCTGCTGACCCCGGCCGAGCGGGTCCGCGCGAAGGAATGGACGGTCGAACTGGGAGGGGCGTCCGACGAGGACACTCAGGGGATGCGGAGGTTGACGGGGCTGATCCCCTACGGCGTCGCGTTCCACAACGCGTCCCTCACGAACCCCGAACGCAGGATCGTGGAGAAGGCGTTCCGGGAGCGGACGCTCAAGGTATTGGTGGCGACCCCGACCCTGGCCGCCGGCATCAACCTCCCCGCGCGTCGCGTCATCGTGCGGGACACGAGCCGGTACGAGGGGCGGATCGGAATGCAGGCCCCCATCCCCGCCGGCGAGATCCACCAGATGCTAGGCCGGGCCGGGCGACCGCGGTTCGACGTCTCGGGTGAGGCACTCCTCCTGGCCCGCTCCGCGGAAGAGGAGGAACGGCTCCTCGACGACTACCTCTCCGCTCCCCCCGAGGACGTCGTCAGCCGGCTCGCCGCCGAACCGGCCCTGCGAATGCACGTCCTCGCGCTGGTGGCGAGCGGTGCGGTCCGATCCGAGGCCGAACTGACCTCCTTCTTTGCCGCCACCTTCTACGGGAGGACCCTCCCGCTCATCGAGCTCGAGACCAAGGTACGGAACGTTCGACGATTCTTGGAGGAGAACGACTTCCTCACTCCGGGAGCCCGACTCGAGGCCACCCGGTTCGGGCGGCTGACGAGCGACCTGTATCTCGACCCCCTGACCGCGGTCGTGCTTCGCCAGGTTCTCGAACGGGCCCCGATCGGGGTGAAGCCGTTCGCGCTCCTCGCGGCCGTCGCGACCACTCCCGACCTGCCTCCGCTCTACCTGCGACGGGATGACGAGGCCGACCTGATGGTCCGCTTCACCGACGAGCTCGAAGAGATTCTCGTCAAGCCTGATGAGGCCCCGCTCCACCTCGACCTCGACGGGATTCTGGCCTCCCTCAAGACCGCGAGCGTGCTGGAAGCGTGGATCGATGAGGTCCCGATCGTCGAACTGACCGAACGCTGGGGGATCGGAGCGGGCGACCTGCGCACGAAGGTCGAGGACGCCGAATGGCTGCTGTATGCGGCGGGGCGACTCGCTGCGACGTTCCAGCGCCGCCTCGGCCGGGCGATCGACGACCTCGCGACCCGCGTCCGGTATGGAGCTCGGGAGGAACTCCTCGACCTGGTCCGGATGCGCGGGATCGGCCGGGTCCGTTCGCGGATGCTCTACCGAGCGGGGTTTGCCGACCGGGAGGCGCTCCGACGGGCCCCGGCCGACCGGATCGCGGTCGCGCTCCACTCCCGGACGCTCGCGGACCTGGTCCTCAGTCAACTCGGTCGGAAGGGAGAGGTGGGTGCGACGGGGGAGAGTACCCTTGCGTCCCCGGTCCCGGCGGCTCCCAAGGGGAGGAAACCGAAGGTCCGGCGGCTCGACGAGTATCCGGCGGAAGGGCCGTCGTGACCCATTCGTCCACGGGCGTGAGCACGCGGACGATCGAGCGAGTGCCCCCCATCCCTCCGGGGCGGATCTCGCGTCGCAGATAGCCGGCCTGCTCCAACCGCACGATCCGACGCCAGAGGGTCGTCGCAGGGAGCGGGCGATTCCCTTCTTCCTCGGCAAACTGGGCCTCCCACCGCCGTACCTCACCGACCCCGGCCTCCCGGTCGCGGACCGCGGACTCGATGGCTCGGACGACGTGGGGTTCCACGGTGACCGGAGCGGATCGGAGTCCAAAGGGAACCTCCCCTCGGACCGCGCGCATCCCGCCGATCAATTCGCGCCGGAGCAGGTCGAGGGCAAGGGACGCATTCGCACCCTCCTCGACGGCCCGGGTCACGACTCGGACGACGAGCGCCGGTGGGACGGGCCGACCGAGAGACCGCTCCGCGCGGTCTCGAACGATGGAGGCCAGGATTCGGTCGGAGTATGGGACCAGAGGCACCGCGGGGCCGAGCGTGAACCGGCCGTCGAGCGAGGCCTCGGCCGACTGGACTCCCTCCGGAGTTCCCGCGACCAGGGTCCAGGTGGGCGGTAGCCCGTTCTCGCCCTCCGGAAGGAATCGATCCGGATCCCCGAGGGCTCGAAGGATCGGACCGAGGTCCGGACCTCCCACACTGACGTCGTCCAAGACCAGGACGGAGGCGCGCCCCTCCCGACGGAGACGACGGAGAACTCCCGCGATCACCTCGGAGAGCGGGAAACCGCGCCCGTCGAACCCGGGGTCGAGATGGCGAAGCATCGCGCTCGCCACGCCATGGGCTCCCCGAAGACCCGGGGTCCGAGTCACCAGCACCCGGGGCGACGCCGACAGTCCCCCGGCGCGGAGGGAGTCCGCTACGGTCCGCGCCGCTCTCCGGGCCACCGTGCTCGTACCACTCCCCCGGGGTCCGTGGACCGCCACGAACCAAGGAGGGGGTGCGCGAGGGTGCGGCGGGTCGAGTCTCCGGACGGTTTCGGCGACCTCCCGCTCCCTTCCCGTGGCGACGGGAGGCAACCAATCTCGAGCCAAGACTTCCGGGTGCCGGGCTTCGAACATCATTCGTTACATTACTATCGTGTATAAGAATACTGATGTGACGTATCCTGGCCGTATGAACGCTGCGAGAAGGGACGAACCAGGCGACCTAGACTGGAAGCCGCCGAGGGGTGTCCCGGATTTCACGAGCCATTCGGGCCGAGCATGGTCCCTCACGTTCCGGTGGGTTTGCTCTCGGCGGAGGGGCCGTTACGGCCGCCTCCTTAAATCCGCCCAACGCTCCGCCGACCCCGGAAGGCCCGATGGGACACCGCGTCACGCTCATTCCCGGAGACGGAATCGGACCGGAAGTTACCTCGGCCGCTCGGCTGGTGGCCGAAGCCACGGGGATCTCCTTCGATTGGGACGTCGTGGAAGCCGGGGAGGCGGCAATCAAGGCTTCCGGGACTCCCCTACCGGAGGCGGTGCTCGATTCCGTCCGGCGGAATCGGATCGCCCTCAAGGGTCCGATCACGACTCCGATCGGCGGTGGATTCCGATCGGTGAACGTATCGCTCCGACAGACACTTGACCTGTATGCTTCCGTACGTCCGTCCCGGTCCATCGCGGGAGAGGGTACTCGATTCCCGGAGACCGACCTCGTCGTTGTCCGAGAGGCCACGGAGGGCCTCTACTCCGGAGTGGAGCATTGGGTCGACCGGGACCATTCTGCGGCCGAGACGGTGAACGTGATCACCCGCAAGGCCTCCGACCGGATTTGCCGATTCGCGTTCGAACTCGCTCGGCGGGACCACCGCCGAAAAGTCACCGCCGTCCACAAGGCCAACATCATGAAAACGACCGGAGCGCTCTTCCAGACCGCGTTCCGGGAGGTGGCGGCCAAGTATCCGGACATTCCGGCCGACGAGCGGCTGATCGACAACATGTGCATGCAGCTCGTGAAGCGGCCGTCGGAGTACGACGTCATCGTGACGACCAATCTGTTCGGCGACATCCTTTCTGACCTGTGCGCGGGACTCGCGGGAGGGCTCGGCGTCGCACCGGGCGCCTTGTACGGTGATTCGCTCGCGGTGTTCGAACCGGTGCACGGGTCGGCCCCGAAGTACGCCGGTCAGGACCGGGCCGACCCGGTCGCCGAGATCCTCTGCGTGGAGTTGATGCTCCGGCACCTCGGGGAGACGAAGGCGGCCGACCGGGTCTTCCGGGCCGTCTGGGAAACCATCGCCGAGAAAAAGGTCGTGACGTACGACCTCGCGCTCCCCGGGTACACGAGCCGGCCCGTCGCGCCTTCCACCTGCTCTGCCATGGCAAAAGAGATCGCTCGGAAAGTTCCGATCGTGGACCCCAATCTCCCCCTACCCGCTCCCAAGGCTCCCGGGGCGCCGAGCGCGGACCCGGCACTCGAGACCTGAGCCCAGGTCAGTTTCCGGTCGGCTGCCCCGCATGGGAGTACCTCGGAGGGCCGGCGACCTCGGTCGATTCGTCCTGCCGGCACGCCGATCATTCCTGCCGCGGCACCTTAGGTACTCCGGACGAGAAACTCGGAGGCCTTAGTCGCCCAGCACCTTTACGACCACCCGTTTCCGCCGTTGACCATCGAACTCCGCGTAGAACACCTGCTCCCAGGGTCCGAGGTCGAGGTCGCCCCCCGTCACGGGAACGATCACTTGGTGTCCGAGGAGCAGGTTCTTCAGGTGAGCGTCCCCGTTCGATTCCCCCGTGTGGTGATGCTCGTACTCTCCCGGCGGAGCGAGTCGGTCGGCCCAGGCCGCGATGTCCCGAAGGAGCCCGGATTCGTTGTCATTCACGTACACGGCCGACGTGATGTGCATGGAGGAGACGAGGACCATTCCGTCACGGACACCGCTCGCCTTCACGACGGCCCGGACCCGCTCGGTGATGTTGAGGAACTCCCGTGGGGCGCGGGTCTCGAAGACCAGATACTCGGTCCAGTGTGCCATGGCGCCACGTTCCGACGGGTAGGTTTAAGGTCGCGGGAAACGCCTCGCAGAGGGGAGGACCCTGGTGGCAGCCCCCCGTCCGGTGCGGATACCCCGTGCGAGCCCGACCCCCCGCGCCGCGATGACCGCCGGCGACCTTGTCGAGCACCGCCCGAATGAGGCGGGCACCCAGCGGGCGTTCCGGTTCGCGGTGTTCTACGTCCTCGCGCTGGTCGTGCTCGACGCGACGCTCGTCCTGTTCGACCTTTCCTCCCCCGTGGGGCGGGAGCCGGGCTCAGAAAGCGGCCTGGGTCTGTTCACCGCCTTCGCGCTCGTCCTCGCGGTCGGGAGCGTCCTCTTCGCCCTGTCACCGGCTCCTCGGCACGTCGATTTCCGGACGGACGGCGTGGTCGTGGTCGGTCGCTGGGGTCACCGACGCTGGTTCCCGGTGGCGGGAGACCTCAACCCCAAGGTGGTGCGCCATTATCCGGCGGGGTTGCTGTCGAGCCGTCCGGTCGACATTGTCGAGTTGGTCGATCGTACGGGCCACCGGCGAAACTACCAGGTCGACGCGGGGCTGTTCGCTCCCCCGACGGGCACGAATCCCCCCTAAGGGGGTTCCGGACCGGATCACTCGAGAAGGTCCTCGAGTTCCCCGGCGACGAGCGTCAGGAGCTGGTCGAGCGCCCGGTTCTTGAGCTCCGTGATGTGGCCCGTGTCGGTCTCGAGCCGGGCGAGGAACTCGTCTCCGTCGCGGACGAACGACAGGGAGAGCAGGTGCCGACGTCCGTCCGACCGGCGGGGTTCGGGGACGGGCAGCGGGGGTTCCGGCTTGGGCGCGGATTTCTTGGGAGGGGCGGCCTTGGTCGGGGTCGAGGGCTTGTGCGGCGCCGCCTTCGGCTTCGCCTTGACCGCCGACTTGGAGGCGGGTCTCGCACGGGACTTAACCGAAATCTTCCCGGCGGGCTTCGACCCCTTTTTCGGAGAGGGCTTCGGCCGGTGAGCCGCCGATTTGGAGGTGCGAGACGAGGGCATGAGGTGCTGCCTTGAGTCGGCCGCACTTAGCCCCCCTATTTATGGATATGGCGCTGCACCACACACTACCGAGCCCGATTCCCCGCGACGGGCACGTCTTTAGACGGTACCGTCCTCCCCGCCGCTGGAATGAGCTCCGTCGCCGTGCCGACGCCGCCCTCCGCCGAGCAGGCCGCCGGCGCCGTGCGGCCTCCCCTCACCTCCGCGACGGTGGTCCTCCTCGCCGGGCTAGCGCTCGTCCTCGTCTTCCTTGCGCTCGAACCTTTCCTCTCGTACGCGCTCTTCGGTTCGGACACGGGTGAGTACTACGCCCTCACCTCGGCGTTGATCTCCTCGGGGCATCTCCCCCACGGCACCGCCTACGGGGGTTGGGGGGCCGCTTATCCCGATTTTCCTGGGACATTCCTCCTCGCGGGATCCGCTGCCGGGGCTCTCGGCCTCGACCCCTTCTCCGCGCTGTCCATCGTGATCCCGGTCGTCGCCGTCCTCTCCGTCCTCCCGCTCTTCCTGCTCTTCCGCCGGCTCTATTCCAACGACACGGTCGCCCTCTTGGGAGCCGCCGTCGCGTCGGTCGCGATGCCGCGACTCTTCTCCCTCGCCCACCCGGCGCCCCTCGCACTCGGCGACTTCCTGTGCGTAGCCGCGCTGTGGATGTTGGTCGAGAGCCGGCAGGATCGTCGGTGGTACCTGCCCCTCGGGCTCCTCGGCGGCGCCCTCATCCTTACGCACCATCTCTCGTCCTACTTCTTCGTCATCAGCGCCCTCGGGGGACTCCTCTTCCTCGAACTCTGGCGGCCGCACCTGTGGAGTCGGCGCTTCCCGACCCGGGAACTCGTCTTCCTCGGGACCTTTGTCACCACGACGTTCGTCTACTGGTTCTATGGGACGACGGCGTTCGTGACCAAGGTCATCCTCTACAGCCTGCCCTACCCCTCGTACGTAGGGTTCGCCGCGTTCGAGGCGACCGCCCTCCTCGGCGTGGTCGTGGTCGGCCTCCTGATCCGGTGGCGACGCGGGATCCCATCGACGCGGCGGGTTTGGGTCCGACTCCCGTCGGACCGGAGTGTCTGGCGCGACTGCGCCCTCATCGTCACGATCGTCTTTGGATTGGTGTCGGTCCTGCTGTTCGTCCCCATCCCGGGGACGGGTCAGAGCACCGTCCCCGGCGCCGTCCTGTGGTTCTCCCCCCTCCTCGCCCTCGGCCTGTTCGGGTCGGGAAGCCGGCGGAGCCCCTCCCTCGCCCGACTCGGCCCGTTCGGCCTCTCCTGGCTCGGCGCCCTCGGTCTCTCCGCCGGAGCGTTGCTGGCCGTCGCCGCGGTCGCCTCGACCAGTCCTCGGTACACCGTCGCGGCGAGCGTCGCCGCAACGATTTCTCCGGACCGACACGTGGAGTACCTGTTCCTTCCGCTCGGCCTGCTGCTGGCGATCGGAATCGCTCGGGCGGTGGCCCGTGCCGGAGATGCCGGCGGTCGCCGCGCCCTGTGGGCCGCCTCGCTCGGGGTGGTCGTCCTGCTTGGGGCCAACGCGGGGATCGTCTACCCCCCTCCCTCCGATTTTGGGGGATTTCAGGAAGGGCTCACTCACGGGGACGCGGCGCTGTGGATGTGGGTGGGGATCGCGGTCCCCTCGACCTGGACGGTCGCGAGCGACCATCGCTTGAGTTCGATGGTCTTCGGGTTCGACGGGAATCCGGCGACGTGGGTGACCACGCCCGCGTTGTTCAACGGTCATCACCCCTCGACCGCGGCGGCCGACGAATTACGTAGCGTGGGTACGCCGAACCCGGCCCATCCGCATCCGGTCGACGTGGTCGCGGTCGATTCCGTCATGTTCACGGGGGTCGCTCTCGACCCCGCCCAATTGGCCCTACCGCTCAGCGCGTCGGCGATCGCCTGGTTCCAGCAGCTCCCCTTCGTTCCTCTCTACGAGGACGGCGCGAGCGTGGTCTACCTGGTCGACGGCGCGTCCCTTCCGGCATCGCTGTAAGGCACGAGGGTCCCGTCCCGACGCCACACCAGCAGCGGCGTCCGGCTTCCGGAGGAGAGCTCGCTCAGGGCCCTTCGAGCCCAGGCGAGTTTCGAGCGCTTTCGGGCCGCGAGCTCGGGGGTGGGTTCCTCGACATGGTCAAAATCGAATCCCCAGAGGAGGATCCGAGCCGCGCCGGCCGTCTCGGCAAGGAACGCCGAGCGGTCCCCGTCGGTGAACCCTCCGACGTCGAGGAGACCGTTCCCGGGGGGTCCCGCCCACGAGCCCGCCAACTCGCCCGGGAACTGGGGCACCCACTCCTCGAGCGCCTCCCGGTTGTCCCCGTGCGCGTGGACGACGACGAGGCTCCCCCGACGGTTCGCGTTCACCTCGGAGGCGACCGGCCCGTCCAGGTCGCTCACCACGACATCCGGAACGATCCCGGCCTCGAGGCACGTCGCGGCCGCCCCGTCGGCCGCGACGGTACCGATCCCCGCCCCCGTGAAGGGACGGCGCCAGAGCGGCGGCGGGCCGGCCCGCGGTGCGAGGCCGACCACGACCACCTCTTTCCCTCGCAAGCGCGACGTCACGCGCTCGAGGGGATGCTCGAGGGCCGCGAGGGGCAGGAGCTCCCGCAATCGTGCGGCACTTGCCTCTTCCCGGTCCATGGCAAAGCCGAGCTCCCGTCGGAGCTTCTCGTAGAAGGGGGCCCAGTCCGCGTACTCCAACGGGCCGCCGACTCCCCGCGAGTGCTTTATAGTGAGGACCCTGCTCCCGCCGCCGGGTACTCCCCTTGATGCGACCACTCGCCCAGGAAATCCTCTCCCATCTTCCGGGAGAGGCGAAGCGTGGAACCGAACCGCTCCCGCCGACGAACGACGACGCCGAACTCGAAGCGGTCTTGGCCTCGCTCAAGACGAACATCAAGGTCGTAGGATGCGGCGGAGGCGGCTGCAACACAATCAACCGTCTCGCGGAAGAGGGACTCGCCGGCTCCGACATGATCGCCTGCAACACGGACGCCCAGCACCTCCTCGCGATCCACGCCCCGAAGAAGATCCTGCTCGGACGTCGGCTCACCCGCGGGCTCGGCGCCGGCGCCCTCCCTCAGGTCGGCGAGCAGGCGGCCCGTGAGGCCGAGGACGAGCTCAAGAAGGCGCTCGCCGGCTCGGACATGGTGTTCATCACGCTGGGGCTCGGCGGAGGTACCGGGACCGGTTCCGCGTCGGTCGTGGCCCAGGTCGCGAAGGACGCGAACGGTGGTCAGCCGCTCACGATCGCGGTCTGTACGCTCCCGTTCGCCTCCGAGGGCCTCGTCCGAACCGAGAACGCGATGTGGGGGCTCGAACGGCTCCGCTCGGTCATCGACACCGTCATCACGATCCCGAACGACCGGCTGCTCGAGCTCGTCCCCCGTCTTCCGATCCAGACGGCGTTCAAGGTCGCCGACTCGGTCCTCGCCCGCGCGATCCGGGGGATCACCGAGATCATCACGCGTCCGGGCCTCGTCAATCTCGACTTCAACGACCTGCGGACGATCATGAAGGGCGGCGGGGTCGCCCTCATCGGCATCGGCGAATCCGAAAGCGAGAACCGGGCCGAGGACGCGGTCCTCGAGGCGATCCACTCCCCCCTCCTCCACGTCGACATCGCCGGCGCCACGGGGGCGCTCATCAACGTGACCGGTGGTCCGGACATGACCGTCAGCGAGGCCCAGAAGGCGGCCGAGGTCGTCCAGAAGGCCATCAGCCCGACCGCCCGGATTATCTGGGGTGCGGCGGTCGACCCTACGATGCAGAGCACCATCCGCGTCATGCTGGTGGTAACCGGAGTTAAATCCCCCCAGATTTTCGGTGGGGCGCCGACCACGGGGGCCGGACCGGGGCGCAAGCCCGGACCGGACATCGACGTCGTGCGCTAGGGTACCATGGCTTTCCTTGACCGCGCCCGCCGCGCCCAGGAGGAGTTCGACGGCCGGCTCCGCACGTTTGGCCACGGAAAGTACGGCCGGATCCTGCGGATGGCGCGCCGACCGACCTCCGAAGAGTACGTCAAGGTCCTCGAGGTCACGTGGCTCGGCGCGGTCATCATCGGTTCCACGGGCTTCCTGCTCTACATCTTCTTCTCCCAGGTCGGACCCTGGTTCTGGGCCAACGTGCTGACGGGGCTCTAGGGCGGTCGGGGCCATGTCCGGGAACGAGGACGAGATCGGGCTGCTGTCGGGCACCCCGACGGCCCCGACCGGGCCGAAGCCCACGGCGGCCACGGCCGCGACCCCGGTCCATCTGACCGAGGACGCGGCGCATGTCGCGACCCCGAAGCTCGACAGCCGCATGTTCCTCTCGCTCCAGGCCGCGGACGACACGGCCCGGAACTTGACCGCGGGGACGATCACGACCCTCTCCGCCGTCCTCACGAGCAAGGCGCCGGGTCCGGCGAGCGCGAAACTCACGATCGAGGTCGGTTACACCTCGACCTACCCCGGCGAGGGAGCCGAGTGGCCGGTCCGCTGGACGCCCCCGGGCAAGCGCCAGATGCTCGACCTCTTCCCGCGCAAGGAGTCCCACAAGATCGCGCTGCAACCGGGAGCGGGTGTACCCCTCTCGTTCGAGGTCACGGCCCCGGTCGGGGTCCGGTACGGGGACCGGGTCGAGGTCCGCCTGGCCGCCGAACTCGAGGAGGACGGCAACCCCGTCAAATTGACCCTCGCCTGCGTCGCCCGCCAGGCGGTCCTCGCGATCAAGACCTCGCGGGGATACGAGCGGGAGGTCGCCGACACGCTGCTCGCCCGGGCCGAGGAGAAACCCGATGTGGTCTTCTCGCTCCTCGTCCCGAGCTCGCTCCGAGGGTACGTCTTTGCCGAGGGGATGAGCTTCGAGGGCGTTCGCGAGATGTTGAAAGGGATCCGCAAGGCCCGCGGCCTCGTGGAAGGCGAGACGACCCTCAAGGAGGTCGAGCCGCTCCTCGTCCCCAAGATCACGGTCGAAGGGTTCGTCGAGGGCGCGATCGTCGAGCTCATCTCGGGACCGTTCAAGGGCGAGAAGGCCCGCGTGAAGAAGATCGACCAGGCCAAGGAAGAGATCACGGTCGAGCTCATTGAGGCGGTCGTGCCCATCCCGGTCACCGTCCGGGGGGACCACGTCCGCATGCTGGAACGGGGAGGTTCGAAGGGTGGCAGTTGAGGTCAGTGTCCTCGTAGAGGGCGGAAAGGCGGCGGCCGGTGCGACGCTCGGCTCGGCGCTCGGACCGCTCGGCGTCAACGTCGGTCAGGTCGTCACGAAGATCAACGAAGAGACGAAGCAGTTCGCCGGGATGCGGGTGCCCGTCATTATCCGGGTCGACCCCAACACCCGGTCGTTCACGCTCGTGGTCGGTCGTCCTCCCGTGGCCGCCCTCCTCCTGAAAGAGGCGAAGAAGGAGAAGGGGTCGGGCAAGCCGAAGACCGAGACCATCGGGGACGTCTCGCTGGACGCCGTCCGCCGGATCGCGGAGGCGAAGGGCGAGGACCTCCACGGCCGTACGAAGGAAGAGCAGGCGAACCAGGTCATCGGAACCTGCGTTTCCCTCGGCCTCACCGTCGACGGCCAGGACCCCCGCTTGCTCTTGAAGGAACGCGTGGCCGCCCGAGGCGCGCGATGATGGGGGGACCGGGCGGTCCTCCGCCCGACCTCGCGAACGCCGAGATCGTCGACTACCAGACGATCGAGGGCGACGGAAAGGTCCGTCTCAAGTTGAAGGACGGCTCCGTCGTCGAGATCCGCCTCGAGATCATGAACATCCTCCGGGCCGGCAACGACCCGAACACCGGCCTACCCGCCTACATCGTGCAGTCGGCACCGCTCGTGCGGCTGGTGGAGTGCCCGAAGGAACTCCGCAAGGCTCCGCTCCGGCCCGGCGGCCGGGACCCCAAGGCGGTCACCGGGTTCGGCTGAGCGCGACGCCCCCGCGGGTTCGTTCCCGGTCGCCGTAAGTCCTATACCCGCGGCCCGGGTCGGCCCTCCGTGGTCGACCTGCAGGAGACCCCGGCCACCCCACCCTTCGATCCCGGGGGGGACGAGCGGATCGGATACTTCGTCTCCGGCGCGACCCTCCTCTTCCTCGGATGGGTCCTCGGCGTGGCCCTCAACCTGCTCCTCCACTGGGAGGCGCGGATGGGTCCGTTCCAGCTCTGGGGGGTCCATTTCGGACCGAGCCTCGGACCGTTCGCCTGGGCCGTCTTCGGACTCGGTCTCGTGACCGGAGCGCTGGGGGCGGCGATCCTCGCCGTCGGACGCTCGGCGACGAAAGGCCCGTTCGTCCTTCCGGGTGCCGACTACTGAATCCGACCGGTCAACGGTCCGCCCCGAGTCACTCGGCGCGACGGGGGGCTTCGAGCTTCCACCGGATTCTTCGTCCGGCGCTGGGCGCTCGCGCAGTCCGAGCACACCCGCTCATCCGCGTCGAGGCACCCCCGGCAGAACGTCCGGCCGCAGACGGTGCACCCGAGCGTGGCGGGGATTCCGCACCGTGCACATTGGCCGACGAACATCGTGGGTCACTCCAGGATCGACCCGGTCCGTCCGAGAACTCGGCTCGCCTTAAGACCTTCGACGAACCCGAGGGAGTACGACCCCTTCGTGACGTAATCGGCGGCCGCCCGGGCGCGGGGACTCCCGGACGGGAAGCTGACCCCGAACCCTGCGGCCCGGAGCATCTGGACATCGTTGTCGCCATCGCCGAGGACGACCGCGTCGGCGAGCGACCAGCCGAGCGGGGCGAGGGCGCGGACGAGGGCCGGCGCCTTTCCGGCGCCCCGTTCCATGAGATGGATGGCGTATCCGGTCGACTCGACGGCGATCGGGTGGGAGCGGACGCACGCGCGGACCGCCGCCACGGAAACGTTGGGTTCGAGGGCGACCTCGCTCTCCCGCCAGCGGTCGGTGAACAACCGACGCACCGGTAGGCCGGCCCGACGGAGCACCCGGTACGCAACGAGCGCGGGCCGCCGGTCGGCGAGCCGTCGGACCCGGTCGCGACCGTCCGCTCCCTTCCACCACAGCATCCCGCCGTTCTCCGCGACGATCGGACCCGTGAGACCGAGCGACCGATGGAGGGCGAGCGCGATGGGGAGGACGTTTCCGGTCGCGAGGACCACCGGGATCTGGCGATCTTCCAGGGCGCGTACGCACCGGAGCGCTTCCGGGTCGAGGCGGCGCGAGGCGTCCGTGAGGGTTCCATCGACATCCGTGACGACGAGGGCGTACTGTCGTCGCGTGATGTCGGATCCTTTCGGTGGCGCGCGTCCCCCTCGGCCCATCTTCGTCCTCCCGTTCAGGGTGGGGGGCGGGCGTGGAACCGGGCGAGGGCACGGTGGAGCGCTTCCGCGACGTCCTTCCCGTCTCGGCGACCCCGGACCTCGCGCATCATGTCGCCCATGAGCGGGGAGAACGCGGCCGCTCCGCGGTCGCGCACCATGCCCGCGTTCGCAGCGACCACGCGGTCGGCGATCGAATCGAGATCCTCCAGCACCGGCCCGGCGAGGCCGGCCCGCTCGACCGCCGCATCCAGGGTCGGGGCGCCCGCCATCCACGCCGCGAGCACTCCGGGGATCCCCTCTTTGGAGAATTGACCCGACTCCGCGCCCCGGAGCAGCGCGTCCAACTGATCGAGAGAGAGTTCGACGTCCGACCCGCGGGGAGCGGCCGCGACCGCCGCCGCGAGTTCCTGCGTGAGGAGCCGCGACACCGGGCCCGGCGATCGGCCCCGTCGGACCAGTTCCTCCAGAGTGCTCGCATCGCCGGCGGCCACAAGCTGACGGACGAGATCGGGTGGAAGTTGGAACGTGGAGGCGAGTCGGTGGCGGAGGGTGGCCGGTCGTTCGGGTAGATGCGAGGACAGGTCCCGTAAACGCTCCTCCGGCACGGCGACCGGAGGCACGTCGGTCTCCGGATACATGCGGTCCTTCCCGGCGAGCGGGCGCGAGTATCGGGTCCGTCCGTCCGGCAGCGGGTCCCGCGTCTCTCCGGGAATCCCCTCGAGGGCCGACCGGGCGCGCTCGGCCACACGTACCAGCGCGGCTTCGGCCCGTTCTCGCGTTGGGGCGACCACGAGAACGAACGCGTCGGGCTCGTCCAGGCCGAGCGCCTCCCGAAGTCGGACCACCTCCGTCGTTCCGAGTCCGTGTCCGGGCAGTTCGTCCGAGTGAAGGAGGCCCCCGAGCCCCACCGCTCGAGCTTGGTCGGCGAGCTCCCGACCGAGCCGCTCCTCCGAAGCGTCGGACCCCCGAAGCATCCCGGCGAAGCCTCGAAGCGAAAGGGCCAGGATGACGCCCCGTTTCCCTGGGGCGCCCGCCAACGGCCCGGAAACCACGTCCGCGAGAAATTCGCCCACGTCCCGGATCTCGGCCGTCCGGGCGGTTACGCCCCGGCGGAGCAGCCGGTCGCGCAGGCGCAGAAGGGCCTCCTGGCGGGCGACCTCCCGGTCGGTGTACTCCCCGATCATGCGCAGCTCCTGGACTCCCTTGATCTCGATACGACGGCCCCCCTCGGTCGAGACATTCAGGTCCTCCCGAATCGTCCCGATCCCGCGGCGGACCCGTCCGGTGGACCGGAGGAGGGCCCCGATCTCCTCGGCGACCTCGCGGGCCTCGAGGCCGCTGTGGATATCCGGGCCGGTGGCGATCTCGACCAACGGGATCCCGAGGCGGTCCAGCCGGTACGTGATCCCGTCCTTCGAGTCGGAGACCTTGCGCGCGGCGTCTTCCTCGAGGCAGATCGTATCGATGGCGTGACGACGCCCGCCGACATCGAGATGTCCGTCGGTTGCGATGAGCGCCGTGCGCTGAAATCCGGTGGTGTTCGACCCGTCGACGACGATCTTCCGCATGACCTCGACTTCGTCCACGGGCCGTGCCTCCAGCAAGAGCGCGAGCTGGAGGGCGGTGTCGAGCGCTTCCGGATTCAGGGCGTGCGGCGGTTCCTCGTCCATCTCGACGAGGCAGTTGGACGGACCCGATTCGTATCGGTACAGGAGTTCTCGCGACGCCTGAAGGGCCGCCGCGGGGTCGATGGCCCGGTTCTCGCCGCCCGACGCGCGCAGCCGCCGGGAGAAGGTCTGTCCGACCTCTTCGGAGAGTTCGGCCGGGCAGTCGCAGAAGAGCTTACTCATCGCGAGCTGCTGGTGGACCTCGAGGCCGACCTTCACGGGGACGCTTCCCCGGTGTGTCGGTCGAGAAACTCCTCGGCCCGTGGCGCCCGGAGGAGTTCGGTGACCCCGTCGGGCGTGACAGCGTGCCCGAGCGCCCACACCATCTTCGCGTACGCGGTCTCGGGAAGGAGGTCGTCCAGGAAGACGACTCCGGCGTGGAGGAGCTCGCGCCCGGTGGCGTACACGTACGGGTCGGCGCGACCCCCGAGGCATTGCGTCGTCATCGCGACCACGACGCCGCGACCGATTGCCTCTCGGATCCAGGGTAGGTGCGTCGAGCTGACGTGCCCGAGGCCCGTCCCCGCCAGGACGACGCCTCGGAGGTCCTGGACGAACCCCGCCGCGCGCTCGGGCTGGAGGCCCGGATAGAACCAGAGCAATCCGGCGTGCGTGTCGAGCGGTCCGTCGCAGCGAGCCGGGCCGACGGCCGGAGGGCGCACACTGGATCCGAGCGTAAAGACTTCCCCCTCCAACCAGCCGATCGGCGGACCATTCCGGCTCTCGAACGCGTCGCGTCGGCTCGAGTGCATCTTGCGGACCCAGTTTCCCCGGTGGACGGCGAACCGAGTGTCGGACAGACCGGCATGCATGAGCACGACCACTTCGCCGATCCCGCCGTTCCGTGCGACCTGGACGGCCGCATCGAGATTCGAGGGTCCGTCCGAGGAGGGCCGGTCCGGCGATCGCTGGGCCCCCACGAGGACGACGGGTCCGGGGAGGTTGACGAGGAGAAAGCTGAGCGCGGCCGCGGTGAACCCGAGGGTATCCGTCCCGTGCGCGATCACGACGCCGACGGCCCCAGCGTGAAACGATTCCACCACCTTCTCTCCGAGCTCCGCCCAATCCTCGGGACGGAACTCTTCGCTCAGCCGGTCGAACACCGGCACGATGCGGACCGGCCCGCGGTGCTGCAGCTCCGGGTAGAAGGCAAGGATTTCCGCCTCGCCCTTGACGGGGCGGACCCCTCCGGTTTCGTAGTCGACCCGGGAGGCGATCGTTCCGCCCGTCGTTAGCAGGGCGACCCAAGCTCCGGAAGGCGCCGTGGGAAGGGGAACGGTTCCATCGACGTTCGACAACCGGGTCGGCGCGGCTTCTTCGACGATCCGGAAGGCAAAATCGCGACCGATCTTCAACCCGACGTTGTATCCGCTCGCGAGCTTCAGCTGGAGAACGCGGGCCCCGGAGAAGTCGTGGTGCGGGACGATGGTCCCGCGCCACGTGGAGCCTCCCGCGTCGGAAATTTCCACGCGCCGGCCCATCGGGAGCACGGCGAGTTCGGGCCACGGGTCCCGTCGATCCGGATCGAGCATCGAGCCGGTTCCGCCGTCCCCCGGCGCTCGGGAGCGCGCCGCGTAATAAAGTGTGGCGCGGACCGTCCCGTTTCAGACCCCGCGGCTTTTATAGAGAACCCCGCTCGCCGCTGACGGGAAACCACCGAGAGACCGGATGGATGCCCGTGTGGGGTAGCTACGGACGCGGGGCACACACCCCGGCCCGCTGCAATGGATTATCCTAGAGGCCTGCGGAGCCTCAGACCTGGGTTCGAATCCCAGCACGGGCGTTACCCTCCCCCTAACGAATACCATTATTAAGTCGTCGACGCTGTCCTCGTTTGTGTCCGCCCGCGAAGCGACTCGTAAGGAGCCCCGTAGAGCCCATCGGCCCGAGAAGAAACCGTCTGCAAAGGTCGGACGTGAACGACACCGGCATCTGCTCGACGACCCTCGGGTGAAGGGCTGGTACGACGAGAGGGCGCTCCGTTCGCGTCTTTCGGCGGACACTTACCTTCGCCAGCTTGGCGGATTATGCGAGCGTCTGAAGCTTGATCCCGAGGAACTTTCGAAGCTCGCAACGAAAGACCCGGACAGGCTCCACGACCTTCTCGTAAAGTTCGCTGCGGACCTCAAGTCGGAGGAGCGGCTCGATTCGTACATCGCGAAGGTCTTTGATGGCCTGCGGTCCTGGCTCCGCGCGCGGCGGGTGGAGTTCGACCAGTTCCCCCGGTTGAGCCCGGTGCGCGGCGTCTCGCTTGAGAACGAAGTCGTTCCGTCCCCGGACGAGCTTCGCGCTGTCCTCTACAACTCCGGGATGTCTTTCCGGGGGCGCTCGAGCGCGTTGTTCATGGCTCATGCCGGTCTCCGTCCCGGCGTCCTTGGAACTTACCAGGCACTGGATGGCCTGCGGCTCGGCGATATCCCGGACCTCAAGCTTGGGAAGGTTCCGGCGTTTTCAGAGCTACCTTTCTCGATCCGAGTGCCCGCTCGACTCTCGAAGACTCGAAAGCTCTACACCACCTTCGGGACAACCGAGCTGGGGGAGACGTTCTTGGCATACCTTCGGGAGAGGGTTGAGCGAGGAGAGAAGCTCGGAGCCGACTCCCCAGTAATCGCAGCCAATCCGCTTGGCATGGCCCGCGGGTACGCGAAGGACACGGGTTTCCTCACAACGAAGGGGATCGTCATGGAGTTGCGTGAAACCCTGAAGGGCCGCGCACCGGAGGGGAAGCGTCTACGTCCGTACGTCCTTCGGTGCTACGCATCAACCCGCCTCCTCCTGGCGGAGGCATCGAGTAAGATTCCACGAGACTTGCGAGAGAGCATCCTCGGGCACGACACCGGCGGCGCTGCAGCCCGTTACCACGTCGGAAAGACCTGGGGGCCCGAGCTGCTGAAGGAGGCGCGCGCATCGTTCAAACGTGCGGAGACATTCCTCACTACGAACGCGGTGATCGAGTCCAACGAAGGCGGCAACCGTGTCCTCCGCGCCCTGATGGTCGTGAAGGGGATGGCTCCAACCGACGCGGACAAGGTTGACCTCGGGTCTATGACCGACCCGGAAATCCAAGAGCTGTTCCGGAAACTCGGGATCGGGGCTACGACTTCGAAGCGGTCCGAGAGGGCGTTCCCCGTCGACGATGTACCGAAGATGCTTGACGCCGGGTGGGAGTTCGTGGCACCCCTGAACGGGTCGATGGCGGTGCTTCGAAGCCCCTAACCCCCATCGCTGATTTCTACCTCGCCGGGCGCTGATAAGGGACCAGTGGCTTGGCCGACGGGTGGCGAACCCCAGCGTATCCTTCGATAGCGCGTTGCGCCGGGGGAAAGCGCTATTCAATCGGCTCCACGGCCGGAGGTGGGACTACTCGCTCATCGGGTCTATGGTTGATGACCTCGACTGGGTATCGGCCGAATCTTCCGGTGACCTTCAATGGCACTTCATGGTCACCGGCGGGTCGGTGGACAAAGAGACATCATTTGTCCGTGCCCCCGGGGGGAACGATCTCGCAGGCGACCTCTTGGAGGCGTGGTCGATAGCCTACCTGTGCGGCGGCGCGCTCGAGGGGGAGGCGAGGGCCGGACATGACATCTCACCTTACCGGACCGCCTGGACGCACTTGGTCGTCCTTCAAGATTGGGTGCTTGAATCGGTGAGAGCCGATCCCGATGTGGCGCACATTCCGATCCTTCGGAAGACCCGATTTCTTCGGGTCTCGCTCGACCGCATCAAGGTTGAATTCGGGTACGACTTTCGGTCAATTCCTTCGGTTGATTTCGAACACCCCCGCGAGGGTTGGCTCAGGGCGGGAATGATGCTCGGGGGCATACCGCACCTCGCAGACGTTACGGGCTACATCCGGGACCAAGTCCTCCCGGGGAAGAGTCTATTGGCGAGCGTTTCGCTCGTCGACGAAAAGGGTAGGTCGGTCCCTTCAGTCCCTCGATCACGACCGTCCCCGTGTGGGCTGTGCTGGGTTGATAGTTCGTTAGGCAGGGAGCAAAAGTGCCCCTCGAACTGCATTTACGGAGACTCGGGATCTCACAGCGGCCCTCAGGATTTCCGGTACACCTCCGAACGTCCTGACACACCCGCTACACGCGGGCCCGATGTAGCCCATTGGCTCTACGGC
>JAKIWQ010000020.1 GCA_022749935.1 Thermoplasmata archaeon
CAATATCTGTATCTCCTGCTCAACAAGGTCCTCTTCTATAGCACTCTAACCAAGAGTCATCCGAAAGACCTCAAGCCGATTCTCCTTTCGGGCGACACGTCTGCTCAGGTCAAGAAGGGACTGCAGGCTTATTTCGACAAGGCCGAAGCCGTAACACAAGATTACGAGACGATTTTCGCCTCCAATTTTCTCGAGACTATTCCGCTGCCAAATGAGATCGTTCCCCGACTGGTATCCCAAGTAAATGGAATCTCAAGATACGATTTTTCGCAACTTGGGTATCAGGACATTGGTCGGATATTCGACGCCCTAATCCCTCCAACGGAGCGGCATAAGCTCGGACAATATTACACTCGGCCGGACGTTGTCGACCTCATCAACTGCCTTTGCATCAGGGATTCCGATGCAACTGTTGCGGACTTCGGTAGTGGCGCCGGGACTTTCCTGGTGAGAGCGTATGGTCGACTGCGACAGCTCGATCGAACCAAGACGCACGTGGAAGCATTGCAACAGGTCTTCGGCGTAGACATTTCTAAGTTCGCGTCACTGTTATCCTCGATAAACCTGGCCATCAGGGAACTCGAGTACATCGACAACCATCCTCAGGTCGTCTGCCGGGACTTCTTCGAGACGTTTCCGAATCAGCGTGTCGCGCTGATGCCTCACGGTCATTCGGGGAGTGGCCTCGGACGTGGAGAGTTCACAGTTGAGATTCCAGCCCTTGCCGCAGTCGTCGGCAACCCTCCGTACACCCGACGCGAGGAGATTGAGGACTACATTGAAGGATACAAGGAAACCCTTGACAAGGCCATAGAGCGAGACTGGAAGGGCGAGCTGAGCGTTGGCGGTAAGGCGAGCATATACGCCTGGTTCTTCATCCACGGGATGAAATTCCTTCGGAAGTCGGGGCGCCTCGGATTCGTTACGCCCGACTCCTGGATGGATGCTGAATACGGAAGGCACCTCGAAGCCGCCTTTCTGAGCAAAACCAAGATCATCGCGATAATCAAGAGTGGGGTCGAGAGATGGTTCGTCGACGCGGCGGTAAACACCGCCATCACCGTAATCGAACGATGCGACGAGGTAGAGGCCCGGGACTCGAATATTGTTCGATTCGTGGACCTCAAGGTACCGCTGAACGAATTGCTGCCTCCTAATCTGGACGAGGCGCATATGGCCCGCACCATTTCCGGGTTGGTTGCCGAGATTACAAGCCCCACAGAGACGATAGAGAACGACCGGTTCCGAGTCTATCCAATTCTCCAGGGTGAATTGCTGCGCTTGGGGTCCGACCCGAAGACCGGGTCCTTCTATGGATCAGCCTGGGGGAGCTACCTTAGAATCTCAAAGGATCTTGACAAAGTCCTCAAGCGGATTGAGAAGCACCTGTGTCCGCTCTGGGAAATTGCTGACGTCGAACTCGGATACACTACGGGCCTTAACGAGTTCTTTTACCTCGAGCAAGAAGGCCTTGACCGGTGGAAAATTGAGGACCGCTTCCTTACCCCCGTTCTCAAGTCTCCAAAGGACATCGATTCCATCGTCGTGCCGCGTTCGGCATCACACAAGTACCTTTTCTCGGTCGATGTCGCGAAGTCTGAGTTACGAGGGACTAACGCGCTACAGTACATCCAATGGGGGGAGGCCCGAGGAATCCCGTCCCGCCCGTACTTCAAGGGCAAGGGACAGGAGTGGTACCGGACACGTGCGCGGGAGCCTCCCGCTATCCTTCACCAGAACCTCTTCGGCGAGCGCCACCTGATTGCGCTGAACCGATACAAGCTCGAGATTGACAAGAAGCTCATCGGTGTAACGCCGCATAATCGGCAAAGGTCTGTGGCGCTATGCGCGTACTTGAATTCAACATTCGCTGTCCTCATGAGGGAAGTTCATGGGCGGTCTGGCCTCGGTTACGGTGCCCTGGACATCTCGACACATCCTCTCGAAATCATGCCGGGGCTTGACCTTCGAAAGATCAGCGAGCAGCAGGAGGAGGCGCTGAAGGATTGGTTCAAGGAGAATGAGAAGACCGACTTCCGGCCGATCCTCGACGAACTTGGTGCTCAATCGCCGGAAAAGTTCGCCCTACGAAATGTAGCTGGGCACCGCGCAGCACTTGACGAGATCGTGTTCGATATTTTGGAGCTCAATCGACACGAACGCCAAGTCGTTTACGAACAGACAATTAGACTCGTCGAAGACCGATTCAAGAAGGCGGCGAGTGTCGAAACTCGAAAATCAGGTAAGAAGAACGAGGCAAAGGACCTCGCACGGGTCATCGTGGACAGCCTCGACCGGTCCGAACTTCGAGACTTCCCCGACGGCTATCTCGCCAAGGACGCAGTGGATGTCCGCGAGATTCCTATTTCTGACCAAGTCCGAATTGGGAAAGACTTGTTCTCGGGCTATTACGTCGAGATTGGTGGTGAGCCGATTCCGTGCGCCTCCCGTCAGGAGGCGGACTACATCCGGTTCGCCGCCCTAAACGGCCACTGGCGGGTAAAGGTAGTTCGTGATGTTAAGCGCCTATCGGAGATGGTCAGTACGTACAGGCGGCTCTGCGAGCCCCTGTTGAAGAATATTGAAGCGAAGGGGAAGGAGCTCATCCCCGATCACCGTTTGCAGCAGGAAGTCGTTGGTATCGCTAGACGGGCCGTCTTCAGACCGCACTTGGAAGCCGGTCGTGGGAGTGAAGAGTAATCCTCGCGACACGTCACCAGCGTATCCCGAGCATCCTATGTTAGGAGGCGAATCCGCTCGGAGCTCCTCCGCTATGCATTTCGGTGCCATGGTCTATTCATGGCAAGAGTTACGAAGGCGCCCCGCGCGAGTAGGGAACCGTACAGGGAACCCGAGGCCTTTGAGCCAGAACCAGCAGTCTTGAAACTCACCGCGATTCCGTTCAAGAAGGGGCCGCGCCGGAGACGGAAGCCGTGGCGGCACCCACGATCTGATCGACTGTTTGATTCCGACCGGTTGGATGGGTACGTCGATTGGGATGGGATCGATCACGAGGAGTTCGTCCCGACGGTACTGGTGATCGGGCCGAGCATTCAAGAATTCAACACCGACTGGTCTCTGAAACACGGACACGATTCGGCGGACGACTGGGACCGGCGGAAACTTGACCACTTCATGCAGGACGGCAGGTCGGGTGGCCTAACCCAAAAATCTGCTTTGAGCGAACGGGGCTTCCACGGGTTGTACATGGAGTGTGTGGGGGGGTTGTACTTCGTAAGTTCGGGTGGAAATCATCGGGTCGCTGCAGCTCACTTGAAGGGGATTCCCTGCCTGCGAGCAACGGTCAATCGGGGGTATTGGAAGCCCGGAACTCCCGAGAAAATGAAGGAGTGGTTCGAGCGAACTCGTATCTCACTCCTTGAGCGAAGGCCGTACAGGGCGACACACTTGCCAAGGTTCCGGTTGGGTTCGAGTTCCCTCTACAAGGAAGAGTGGCTATCTCGGCGACGGCCCGAAGTCAAACATCGTCTGTGAACTGGCCCACTAAAGCGAACCCGACCTCGCTTGTGGACCAGTTGCGCGGCAAGAGAGGTGGCATAACTCCAGACACCCTCGCCGCACTGGGTGCGAGCAGCTTACCTCGAAACCGATGCCTCGGTCGATACAAGTCACGAGGTGACAGGAACGGAGGACCGGGTCTTCTCGGCGGGGGCCGGGATCATTCTCCGGGACGTTACGCTCCGTCCGGTACTACTCAAGTCTGTACCATTAGGTCTCGTGCCCGGCGCGTTCCATGCCGAGTTCCTCGCTCTAATTTGCGGTCTCGAGGAGGCCGACGGTCTCGGAGTCCGGGGCGTCTGGGCGACCACAGATAGCAAGCCAGTGGTCGAATTCATCGAGAGTCGCCCCGCGAAGGTCGGGGCCAATGTTCTTCCGATTGAAATTCGCTTCGAGACCGCTCGATCCAAGTTCGCTTTCGTCACTCTTCGCTGGTCACACGGCTCTCACCGAAAGCTGAAGTTCGGCGGGCCCTCAGCTGACGCATTGGCACGTGCCGCCCTCGGGCTCGGGAAGCGAAAGTAGGCCGCCGGACCCCGATTCTAAGGCCGAATTCGGTCAGATTTGCGGTCGGCCGGGGGCTCCTGAATGACTACAGACTGATAGTTTGGGACATGTAGTAACGCCCCATACTATACTACGGGCCCGCGCGAGGCGAGTCAGCCCGCTCGGGCCTAAAGGTTGCCTCCGCCCGTCCGCGCGCCCGGCTCCGTTACGGAACGTTTAGGTAGGCGCGGGCCCTCGGTGAATTCGGCCCTTGGGCCTGGAGGTTCCCGGAATGAGCGAGATTGTTCGGTTCTGTTCGATGCCGGGAACCGCGTAGCCGCTCGGTACCTGGCGCGGGAGCGCCTTCGAGAGAACGACCCCAGAACCCACCACACAACCACCAAGGGAATGCCCAACGCACCGTACCTCGACGCCAGCGTACGCTGGAAACTGAAGTCGGGCGCGATCGCCTTCCGGGAACCCCGGACCGCCGAAGTGGCGGCCCAACTGCTCGACTGCGGCCTCGTGACGGAGGTGGTCCAGATCATCGGCGCGGGCAAGGAGGCCGACGTGTTCCTGGCCCGGGACGGACCCCGTTGGGTGGTCGCGAAGTCGTACCGCCTGTATCGGACCTCCAACCGATCCCACGGCGCGGTCAAGGCCGACGGGATGGGGCACCTCGCCTCCCGCGAATTCGAGCTCCTCGGGTACGCCTGGGCCCACCGGGCCCCGGTCCCGGAGCCCCTTGCGCGCGAGGAGAACGCCTTCACGATGGAATTCATCGGCGGTTCGGAGGGACCGGCGCCCCAGTTACGTCGGACGACCCTCGAGGAACCGGAGGAGTTCGCCCGCGCGCTGCTCGTCGGCGTCGAGGACCTGGCCCATGCCGGGATCGTTCACACCGACCTGAGCCCGTTCAACGTCCTGGTGGACGGGGGCCGCCCCGTCATCATCGACCTTGGCAAGGGGCTCCGGGTCGACCGGCTCGGTTCGTCCCCCTGGATCCGGCTGAACGAGGCGCGGACCGCCCTCCTCCACGGCCTGGAAATGCTCCGCAGATACTTCGCCCGGTACGGGGTCCCGTTCGAGACCGCGGACGCGACCGCCGGAATCCTCCGGGACTTGGACCGGTTCGGCGTCGGCTCCGACGGAGAGTGACGGGCGGGCCGGACGACTACGCCTTGGGGGCTTTGACCTTCGGGGCGGGCGGCGTCTTCGATTCGGAGTAGCCGCAGCGGCCGCAGGATCGGCGGTCCTTGTGCTCGGCGAGGAAGGTCCCCGGTCCACACTTCGGGCAAGAACGGTGGGTCCGCTCGAGGGTGTCGCCCTTGACGTTGTAGAGACCGACCCGTGCCTTGGCCATGGGGACTACACCTTGGGCGCGGGGGTCTCCGCCTTCGGCGGCTCAGCCTTCGCCGGCTCGGCCTTGGGCGTGGGTTCCGGCTCCGCGGGAGCGGCCGGTCCTTTCGCGACCTTCTCCTTCAGCCCATTCCGAATCAGGATGTGCTCGCGCTCGGTGACCTTCGCGGCCTCGACCGTCTCGTAGACGACCGCTTCGCCCCGGGTCGTCGCCGTACCGTACCGGGCGCGCATCCGCTCGATGATGACCCGGTCCTTCGGGGCTTTCGCGAGCTTGGCGAACTCCCCCCGGACCTCCTCCCGCCGCGGGGTGGCGGCGGTAGCGTGGCTGACCTCGAAGACGAACTCACGCCGGTGGAGGAGCGGGTTCGGCTTCTCGTCGAGGATCTTAATCTCCACGCGATACCCTCCTCGGTTCCATCTGCGCGATCAAGTGGCGTACATGATCCTTCGCGGCCGCATCGACGCGGACGAAGGAGACCCCCTCACCCGGGATTCCGTATATAACGGTGGCCCCGGCGGGGAGTGATTCTACGAGGGCGAGCGAGCCGAGATCCTCCTCGCCGTCGACTTCGAGCAGTCCTCCACCCGCGGCCACCAAGTCCCGCACGGCGTTCCGAAGGGATCCGGTCAGGAACCCCGGAGGATTGCGGACCCGTACTACGCAGACCGCCTCCAGGGCCCGGAACGCATCCCGAGGAATCGACTCGTTCCGTTGCGTCTTGTAATCGACGATCCCGACGAGCGGCGGATGCCCGAGCTCCAAGGCGCGAGCGGTCACCCGGTCGCCGCAGGCCGCGAACAGTCCGAGGTCGAGGAGGTGTCGGTCGGCCTCCGACCCGGCGTAGACCGGACCGTACTTCTCGGCGAGCGCGGGGCGGAGGGTCCGAGGGACCGCCCAGGCGGTCTCGTCACTTGACCCGGAGCGCGTACCGTCCGGCGGCATGGATACCCATCTTCCGGGCGATGTCGGAGCGCTCGGGGTCGATCACGACGAGGTACCCTTGCCACTCGCGGGAGACCTCGCCCCCGCACTTGGGGCATTTGGCCTGGTCGGTGATCGTGCGGCAGTTCTTGCACGCCTTGAGGTTCATCATGCGGCACCCCCGGACGCCTTCGCGGGCGTCGCGGCCGCCTTGGCCGCAGCGGGAGCGGCCGGTTTCGGGGCCGGCTTCTTGGCCGCGGGGACGTTGGGGCGCTTCCCCGACTTCTCGTCCGCCTTCTTGTGGGCCTCTTGGATCCATTCCAACCGGCCGAGGGCGGGCTGGCGCATCGTGAGGCCGATCCGGCTGTCCCGGGGGGAGATCTCGGAGAGCGAGAGCGAAACGACCCGGGCCCGGACCTTGTAGCCGACCTTCAGGTCGCGTTTGGTCTCCACGCCGACCAGTCGCTGGTTGTGCTCGTCGATGTTCACGCGGTCGTCCATCACCTGGGAAACGTGCAGGAGGCCGTCCAGCGGCCCGAACCGGACGAAGGCCCCAAACTTCCGGATCTCGACGACGGCGCCCTCGACCACTTCCTGGATCTCGGGCCGAAACAGGAGCGCCTCGTACTCCACTTCTTGGTAGACGCCCCCGTCGCCGTGGATGATGTGTCCCTCCCCGATCGACTTCACGTCGCGGATCGTGACGGCCAGGTTCTGCCCGTCGACGAGCTTCCCCTCGAACTGTTGCTGGGCAAGCTCGGTGAGGACGGTGTCGACCTCCGCCCCGAGACGCTCGGGGGGGATGCGAACCACGTCGCGCCGGTGGTCAAGGTAATACATGCCCGGCGCGCGAGTTGCGTGCGGTATAAGATTCTTGGGGTCACTCTACTCGGGCACCCCAGCCCCCGCGCTGCAGGAAACTCCGACGGGGGAGCGGATTCCCAACGGACGGGTGAACGGCGCCGGTCCGCGAACCCTAGAATCGACCGATCGGTCGGCGAGGCGAGCTACTTGGTGGCGCGGATGTTGACACTGCAGGGCAGGACGTTTCCGATCCATCGCTTCGGGACGAATTCGAGGGCCCGGAAATACATCGGCGGTAGCCAGTGGGTCAGCTTGTACCGCCAGTCCCACTCACGAACCACCTCGACCGCGCTGAACCCGGAGCGCTCGAACGCATCCCTCCATTGGTTCGCGGTGTACATCGCTTCGTGGATCCCGTGCTCGTGGGCCCGCTGCCCGGCCAACCCGACCTTGGATTCCCAGATCGACCCGAAGAACGGACCGGAGGCCGGCTCGAGGATCCCGAGGAAACGACCCCCCCTTTTCAGTACCCTCGAGACCTCCGAGACTCCCCGGTCGAGTGCGCCGAGGTGGTGAAGGGCCGCGCTCCCGAAGACGAAGTCGAAGTACTCGTCCTCGAACGGCAAGTTCTCGAGGTCACACGCCACGTAGGCGTCGACCGAAGAGCCGAGCAGCTGCACGAGGCTCTCACCCTTCTTGAGTGCGGTAGGTGACACGTCGGACGCGACCATCTGCACTACCGGGAAGCGTTGTTTGAGGAGCGCGCTGGCCCAGCAGGATCCGGACGCGATCTCGAGGACGTTTCCCTTCAGGTCGAGGTGGGGCAGGATGGTTTCGGTGAAGTAGAACACCTCGTTGTGCTTGTGGAGGAACGCCTTCCACGCCGGCTGGTTCTCCCCCTCGTGGGGCAGGACCCTCCACGTTTCCTCTTCGTGCGTCTTGCTCGCGTCCAGCCGCGAAGGCAGCAATACGATCGTCGAACCCTGACGAGAGAACTTCCGGGTGCACGCGGTGCAGACGAGGTCGGCCCCGATCCGATGGCGACAATCCGGGCAGAGGAGATGGGCGGACAGCCCGTCCGTGCTCGCCGACGGACCGGGACCGGCGTAGGACTCCATCGCCTTCAACCGGTCCGTCGCTCCTCGGCCGACCCGGCCGGGGGGTGGCGAGGGACCCTCTCCTGATGAGTTCGCCGTCGGGCGGCTGCTGAAGTGTCCTACCGGTCCCCCGGCCGAAGACGGGAGTCCCGAGGACTGCCCCGTCACGAGCGATACCGCCGGAAGCTGGGGTCAACCGGACGAGGCTCACCGCCGGGGCTTCTTCGGGAGGGAACCCCGAACTCCGGCCGGGGAGGCGCACTCCCGCAAGTCCGATCCGAGTCGCTCAGGCCCTTCGGGGGGTCCCCAAGCCGACGGACGGTGTCCGGTCCGCGAATCGCCAGGTGGGGAACCGTTTGCGAAGTACGGGAACCCACGAGGCCCACGCCCAATCCCCGGTGAGTCGGGGAGCGAGCGGGGTAGGTTCGGCTCCGTCGGTCGCGATCCGGAATCCCCAGCGGATTCCGGCGAGAGGTCCGATCGGGGTCGCGTCGTCCGGGTGGTCCCCGGGCACGGAGGGGAGCGTGCAGAGGAAGAGGTCCGCTTCCCAGAGGACGGCCTGCCGGCCGGGCCGCGAGGGAGCGTCGAAGTAGCTCGGGGCGTACCCCACCGCACCGTACGGCACGTCCCGTCCCTGCAGGAACCAGGCCGGGTCGTCTCCGTCGTGGAGCGAAGTCCCCTTGCCATCCCGCTCGTTCACGAGCTGGATCCACCCGAGGAGGTTCTGGTATCCGCGTCCCTCGGGTTCGACGTGGGCGAGAAGCGCCGGGAAGCCGGCGTGAGTCGCCGCCGCGGCCGGGGTGATGGATCCGACCTTCGAACCGAACACCGCGTCCCAGCCCGCCTCCTGGAAATCCGAGACCTTTCCGAGCAGGACGCGCAGACGCCCGCGTCGGGTACCGGCCTCGAACGTCGCCTCGAGCGTGGGAGGGGCATGGAACACACTTCCGTCATTCGCCGGTCGGGGGGGAACATTCGCGTTCGGCGGCGCGACCTGTGATTGTATGGCTGCCTGCATCGGTGGGTCCTCGAAGTAACAGATGGGAGGGCGAGTATTGCGCCGGACGCACCGAACGAGATAACCGGGGGAACTCACCGGTAGTTCGGCGCGGTCGCGCCGGTGGGATCGGCGGCGTCGCCGTTCAGGGAGAGGGAATCCCGAGGGTCCGGTCGGTGATCGCGATCGAGTGAGCGGCGTCGGGGGCCAAGTCGAACATCGCCCGAATCGCGTCGACGTTTTCCGGCACGACGATCGACTCTTGATGGATCGCCTGGAAGAAGTAGGCGCTCCGTCCGGAGAGCCGGATTCCGTTCTCCCACAGGACGTTCTCCATCATGTCCTGGTGTCCGAGGCCCCGATCGCGAGCGAATTCCATCACCTGCGGGGTCCCGTCGACCCCCTCCCACGGAGTGAAGATGTGGAACCGGGGAGTCCGTCGGAACGCCTCGAGGAGCTCCGTCCCATCCTTCGGAGGGGTCGCGAACCGCACGTGGTTCACGTGGACATGCATGAGGGTGGTCGGGACGACCACGGCGGTCGTGGCGATCTCCAGCTGGGGAAAGATCGTCTGGACGTCCGGGCCGTGATGGGAGGGCAGGTGGAAGGTCGGGAGGATCCCGTTGATCGGCCCCCGGTTCGACTCGGCCGGGTCGGCGGCCCGGCGGACGATGGTCGCCTCCCACTCCTCGATCGGCCATCGGGAGGTGAGCACGGCGGCGGCCCGGGATAACCCGGTGGTGTTGCACGAAACGACCCGTACGGTCTTCTTGCCCTTCGCGGCCGCGTAGTTCGCGAGCGCGTTGAACGAGACCTCGGCGACGTCGGCCTTCTCCCCGCCCTGGAAGATCGCTCGGACCCCGGCGTCGCGGTAGAGCTTCCCATTCTCGCGGCCGACCTTTTCCGGCGAGGCGTCCACCACGATGTCGACCTCCCGGAGCAGGTCCTCCACCCGGCCCGCGATCGGGAGTCCGGCGGCCTCGAACGGTTCCTTGGGGGCTCCCCCCGCCAGGTACAACGGGTACCCCTTGGCGACCGCGTTGTGGGCTTCGAAACTGGGGCGGGTCTTCGCCACCCCGACGAGCTTCATGTCGGACTGGTGGGCGACGGCGTCCGCCACCCGCTTTCCGATGGTTCCGTAGCCGTTGACCGCGACCCGGACCGTCATGCGTCCATCCCGCCCGCGTCGAGCCGGGCGGGGTTAAAGGGTATCCGGGTCGGACCCCGAACGCTTTAGCCCCCGAGGACGGTCGCTCGGGAGAACCCATGGATTTCCGACTGACGGACGAGGAGGAAGCCTTCCAGTCCGCCGTTCGAAAGTTCGGAGACAAGGTCCTTCGACCGAACGAACGCCGCATCGACACGGAGGGTCGGATCCCGGACGACGTCCTCGCGGAGATGGCGCACCTGGGGCTCCTCGCGATGCCCGTGCCGACCGAGTATGGGGGGATGGGGGCCTCCGCGACCCTGACCGAGCTCGCCGCCGAAGAGATCGGTCGGGGCGACTTCTCGATGGCCACCGCCGTCTTCTTCCTGCTCGAGGCCGGCTGGGGGTACGTTCTCGCGACCCACGGTACCGAGGAGGCCAAACGGGAGGTCCTGCCTCCGGTGTGCGCGGGGAAGGCGTTCCTCGGGGTCGCCACGACCGAACCGACCGGTGGCAGCGACCTCGCGTCGATGCGGACGAGCTCTCGGCGCGCCGACGGGGGGTTCGTGCTCCGTGGCGAGAAAGCATTCGTCTCCGGGGTCGAGGAAGCGAAGCGGCTCGGCGGAGGTCACCTCACGCTCTCCCGGGCCGGTGAAGGCGGGTTCCGGTTCATGTATGTCCCCACCGCGTCCGCCGGGATCACGACGCAGAAGTTCGACAATATGGGCCGGATGGGGATCTCCACCGGCGCCCTCACCTACCAGGATGTGTCCGTCCCGTCGAAGTACCTCGTCGGGACCGATGGGCGCGGGCTCGACCTCGCGATGGAGGGGTTCTCGGTCGCGCGCACGTTCGTCAGCGCGGCGTGCATCGGGGCCGCAGAACGCGCGCTCGAGACCGGGATGGCCTACATCCGCGAACGGCAGGTGTTCGGGCAGCCGCTCGGCAAGTTCGAGGGGATCCAGTTCGAACTCGTCGACCTCTGGACCCAGGTCGAGGCCGTCAAATGGCAATGCCGGAGGGCGGCCTGGTTGTTGGACACGTACACTCTCAAGGGCGACGACTCCCACCGTTCCGAGGTCAACCGCGCGGTGGCGAGCGTGAAGCTCACCGCCCCGCAGATCTCCTTCGAGTGCGTGAAGCGGGTGATGATGTGGTTCGGCGCGGCCGGCTACACGAAGGACGTTGGGCTCGAACTCGGGTTCCGGGGGATCATGTCGTATCTCGTCGGAGCGGAAGGGGGACTCAACATCATGCGGATCATCCTCGGGCGCGAACTCCTCGGAAAAGAGTTCGTCCCGTACAAGTGATCCCACCATGCCCCGTTCCCGAGCCCGGCGGGACGCACCGCTCGAGGAACGCGAGTTCCACAGTTGGCTCTCGCGCCACCTGACCGGGCCGAGCCGAGGGTTGCTGCCGGTCGGGGACGACGCCGCGGCGCTTCGGGTGCCCCGGGGGCGCGTCGCGGTCCTCTCGACCGACTCGCTGGTCGAGGGGACCCACTTCCTCATCGAGTCCCCCGCCGCCTCGGTCGGTGCGGCCGCAGCGAACGTCAGTCTCTCCGACGTCGCGGCCAAGGGAGCCCAACCCGCGGCGCTTCTCCTCGACCTGATCGTGCCGGTCGGGACCCCCCGACGCTGGGCGGAGGACCTGGTCCGGGCGGCGGACCGGGCCGGTGCCTCGGTCGGAGCGCCCCTGGTCGGAGGGGACACGAAGCCGGGACCCACTCGTACGGTCGTCAGCACGGTCCTCGGCTGGGGCCGGCCGGATCGCCTCGTCGCCCGGGGAGGGGCTCGCCCCGGGGACGTCCTCGTAACGACCGGAACGGTCGGGCGAGGGGGGCTGGCCGCCCATCGACTGGGCCGGACCCGGAGCGGTCGGACGTCCGCCCGGAAGAAGGCGCTGGTCGGTATCTTGGACATCCGGCCGAGGGTGCGGGAGGGCCTGGTCCTCGCGGAATTCGCTCACGCGATGTTGGACACGTCGGACGGACTGGCCGACGCCAGCTGGCTGCTCGCCGGGGCGAGCGGCTGCCGAACCGTCGTGGAGGAAGGGCTCTTGCCCCTCGCTCTCGGACTGCGGGCCTCGGCCTCCTCCCCGGGTCATCGCCGCTCGCTCGCATTCTACGGCGGGGACTACGAACTCCTCGCCGCCCTCCCGGCGGGGACCGTCGCGCGGGCCCGCGCGGCCGTTCGGCGCACGGGAGGTCGCCTGACCGTGATCGGAGGGGTCGAGCGGGGACGCGGGGCGGTGCTCCGCAACTCCGGCCGGTCGGTCCGGATGCCGCTCGGAGGGTGGCGCCCCTTCTCGGTGCCCTCGCCCCCGATTCCCTGACGGAAGATTCGTCCTTTGTCGAATCCCGCGTCGCAGCCTCGCAGGGTCACGTTAGTCTCAAGTAGGCGGCCTCGGGTCCTCACACTACCCTTGAGGTATCGTTCGTGACGAGCAGTGGTCCCGCAGTGAATCCGTTCGAGACGGCGAAGCAGCAGATCGACATCGTGGCCGACCTGATCGGCATCACGACCGGCGTCCGCGAGGTCCTGAAGCACCCGAAGCGGGAGCTGACGGTCAACTTCCCGGTCCGGATGGACGACGGTTCGTACAAGGTGTACACGGGCCACCGCGTCCAGTACAACATGGCCCGCGGTCCCTCGAAGGGAGGGATCCGGTACCACCCCGGCGTGACGCTGGACGAGGTCCGGGCGCTGGCCGCGTGGATGACCTGGAAATGCGCGGTCGTCAACATCCCCTACGGCGGCGCAAAGGGCGGGGTCGTCGTCGACCCGAAGAAGCTCTCCCAAGGGGAGCTCGAACGCCTCACGCGTCGCTATGCGACCGAGATCGCGCCCATCATCGGCCCGGAGATGGATATCCCCGCGCCGGACGTCTACACCGACAGCCAGACGATGGCGTGGATCATGGACACCTACTCGATGTTGAAGGGCTACTCCGTCCCCGGTGTGGTGACGGGGAAGCCGATCAGCCTCGGCGGCAGCGAGGGCCGGGGCGAGGCGACCGGACGGGGCTGCGCGTACGTCATCCGGGAGGCCGCGAAGGACGCGGGAGTCCGCGTGAAGGGCGGGTCGATCGCCGTACAGGGGTTCGGGAACGCCGGCAGCGTCGCGGCCAAGCTCCACTACGACGAGCAGGGCGCGAAGATCGTGGCCGCCTCGGACACGAAGGGCGGCATCTGGAACGCGGAAGGGATGAACCCGCACGCGGTCGAGGCCCACAAGCAGAAGACCGGCTCGGTCGTCGGCTTCGCCGGCTCGAAGCCCATCTCGAACGAGGAGATCCTCGAGGCGAAGGTCGACATCCTCGTCCCGGCGGCGCTCGAGAACGTCCTCACGCCCAAGAACGCCAACAAGGTCCAGGCGAAGATCATCGCTGAGGCGGCGAACGGTCCGACCCTTCCCGAGGCGGACAAGATCTTTTTCGAGAAGAAGATCACCGTCCTTCCGGACATCCTCGCGAACGCGGGCGGGGTCACCGTCAGCTATTTTGAGTGGGCGCAGAACATCCAGGGCTACTTCTGGACCCTCGCCGAGGTCAACGAGCGGCTCGAGCGGACGATGACGCAGTCGTACCGCGCGGTCCACCAGGTCGCCGTCGAGCGCAAGGTCCACAATCGAACGGCCGCCTACGTCGTGGCCGTCCAGCGCGTCGTCGACGCGATCCGGATCCGCGGCATCTACCCCTAGGCCGGCCGGATGGTCGACCTCCCGCGCTGCCGGAGGGCGACCTGGGCCGACGTCGACGGGTGGGCCGACCGGCTCGCGCACCAGATCCGCTCGGTGGGAAAGGTCCCCGAAACCCTGGTCGGACTGACCCGGGGGGGATGGGTCCCGGCGCGCTTGCTCTCCGACCGCCTTGGCGTCCGACGGGTCGTTTCGCTCCGCGCCCAGCACTGGGGCGTGACCGCGACCCGGGACGGGGCCGCGTCCTTGACGGAGGGGCTCTCCGGCGCGGTCCGGGGAGAAACGGTCCTCATCGTCGACGACATCACCGACACCGGCGAGAGCCTGCAGCTCGCGGTCGAGCATGTGGGGACGGCGGGGCCCTCCCGTCTCGAGACCGCGACCTTCCTCCATATCCCGCATTCGAAGACGGTACCGACGTACTACGCGGAGGAGATTCCGCGGGACGCGTGGGTCTGGGTCGTCTTCCCGTGGAACTACTGGGAGGACCTCGCAGCGCTCGCCCGCAAAGCCGCCGGGGTCGCCCCCGGTCTCCCCGCGATCCGGGCGACCCTCCTCGAACAATGCGGCTGGACGGTGCCCCTCGCCGACCTCGAGCGGGTCGCCGCGCACGGCGCGCTCGACCTCGAGTGACGCGGTACGCCGTTCAACCCGACGAGGTGGTCTCGGGGGGCGCGGCCCGCCGCGCGACCGCCTTCCAGTACTGCGAGAGTCCGCCGGCGCCGATGAGCAGTCCGAACCCGACCGCGAGGAGCGCGATCAGTTCGGGCAGCTGGGAGGAGCTGACGGCGCCCTCGAGGTATCGGACGAGGTAGACGATCCCGGCGCTCAGGACCCCGGTCCCCACGATCGAGGTCGCGGCGACCCAGAAGTTGCGAGGAAAGCGACCGCGGACGAACGTCCGCCGGACGGCCCGCCCGAACTCCCAGATGAGCGCCCCCCCGGCCCACCACAGGAGCGCGGTCTGGAAGAACAGCAGCAGTCGCAGGAGCGGCGCGATGCCGGCGGCCCCGGTGTAGGCGTTGTACCCCTCGAGGAACCCCACGCCGACGAGCGCCATCGCGAACAGACCGAACCCGAACGCCGCCGACCCCTGGCGGATGTCGGTGGAGGCGGAGCGGAGCGAGTCGATGATCGCCTCGTCGATATCGAACGTCCAGAACACGAGGTAGACGCCGAGGAGGATGGAGAGGCCGATGATCCCCCAGAAGAACACGCCGCCCGCGGCGGCGATCCCGAGCGTGAGGAGGACGAGCGCAAACGGGAGGACGGTCTTCGCCCGTAGCTTCGGGTCCTTCAGGGCCCGGATGACGGTGTAGTACGTCGATTCGATGGAGGCGGACTGGCGCACGTACACGCGCCGGACGCCATCGACGCGGACGCGCGAGGCCAGGATGGGGAAGAGGTACTCATCCTCCGCGCCGTCGCTGACGAGGTAGGCCGAGGTCGCCTTCACCTTCTCGAGGACGTGGTCGAACTGGTCGGAGATGCGTCGGTCCGACAGCACTCCGACCTTCGGGGAGCCGGTGAGGATGCACACCTCGCAGCTCTCTCCCGCGCCTCGGAGCTCGTCGAGGAGACTCACCGCGGCGAAGATCGCGTTGGTGTCGGAGTCTTCCGGGTCGGCGATGGCGAGTCGGGTGGCCGCGTCGATCGCGTCGGCCCGGCCGACGACAGGCCCATGAACGCCGGCCTTCCGGCCCAGGTCGTCATCGCGGTCGACGCAGACGACGAGGCGCATGGCCCTACTACCATGCTCGGACCGTGGCTTAAGAACGCGGGTTCGTCGGCGGGATCCGGGACGGGCACCGGTCCGTCCGGCGGTCGCCGGACCCGGAGGGCCGCCGTTCGGAGACGCTTATACTCCCCGACCCTCCCCGGCCTTCGACATGGCCACCCTTCCGGACAAACGGACCGACTTCATCGAGTGGTACCTCGCCGTCGTGGAGACCGCCGAGCTCTCCGACAAGCGGTACCCGGTGAAGGGGATGAACATCTGGACTCCGTACGGGTTCCGCGCCCGGCGCAACCTCGACCGGATCCTCATCCGAGAGATCGAGGCCACCGGGTCCGAGGCGGTGGAATTCCCGGCTCTGATCCCCCAGACGGAGTTTGCGAAGGAGAAAGAGCACATCCAGGGGTTCGACGCGCAGGTCTACTGGGTCACCAAAGGGGGCTCAACCGACCTCGACGTCCCGCTCGTCCTTCGCCCGACGAGCGAGACGGCGATGTACCCGGTGTTCGCGGTCTGGGTCCGTTCCCACCGGGACCTCCCGATGAACCTCTACCAGATCGTCAACACCTTCCGCTACGAGACCAAGACGACCCGCCCCTTCATTCGGGTGCGGGAGATCCACTTTTTCGAGGAGCATACCTGCCAGGTCGACGAGGACGCGGCGACCGCCCGGGTACGCTCGAACCTCGACGCGTTCGGGCGGATGGCGGCGGCGTTCGGGCTCCCCTACGTCGCGGTTCGCCGTCCGGAATGGGACAAGTTCGCGGGCGCCTACTACTCGATCGCGCTCGACATCCCGGTCGGGGCGGCCCGTACGCTCCAGATCGGTAGCGTGCACCACTATCGGGAGAATTTCTCCCGACCGTACGAGATCCGGTACGAAGCGGCCGACGGCGGGAGCCGCTACGCCCATCAGACGACCTTCGGCCTCTCCGAGCGCCTTCTCGGCGCGGTCCTCGCGGTCCACGGGGATGCGAAGGGCGCGGTGTTTCCCCGGGAGGTCGCGCCGTACGAGGTCGTGGTCGTTCCCATCCTCTCGGCCACCTCGGGCGACGCCCCGATGCGCGCCGCCACTGAGATCGTCGAGCGGCTCACCCGGCAGGGGCTCCGTGTCCACCTCGACGACCGGGACGATCGGCCGGGAGCGAAGTACTACTACTGGGAGACGCGCGGCGTTCCCCTGCGCCTCGACGTCGGTGCCCGGGAATCGAGCGCCCGGACCGCGAGCGCGACCGACCGACTCGGCACTCGACGGACGGTCTCGCTCGACGCGCTGGAGACGGAGGTGGAGGGGGCGCTCACCGCGTTCGACCAAGCCCTCCTCGCCAAGGCCCGGCACGAGTTTGCGGCCTCGTTCGAACTGGCGTCCACGCTGGACCAGCTGAAGGAATCCCAGCATGTTCGTCAACTCGCCTGGTGCGGGAGCGAGGCGTGCGGCCACGCGATCGAACACGCGATCGACGGTTCCCTCCTCGGCGTCCCCGAGGGACCGCCCCCGCTGGACGCGCCCCTTCCGGCCGAGTGCATCGTCTGCGGCCAGCGCCCCGGCGTCCGATGGGCCCTCGCGGCCCGCCCGCTCTAAATGGAGCCCGCCCCGACTAAGGGGAGGACGTGGGGACCGGGGGGTTGGGGAGCACGAGCCACATCCCGGCGAGGCCGAAGAACAGCAGCGTCACCGTCACGGCGTAGACTCCGTTGTCGATCCAAACGCCGAACGTGAGGCCCCACCCGACGAAGAACACGACCGCGAGCACGACGAGGCCCGCGAACCCCCAGAACGTCATCCGACGGGTGAGCGACATCTCCTGGAGGAGGCCACCGGTCCCGACGGCTCCCGGCTCCTCGAGTGGCATGGCGCGCCGCCGAGCCGGGGTTCGTTAGATAACCCTTACGGCCCGCGAGGTGGCGGCCGTATCGAATCCTCGTGACGGGCGGCCGCTCGGAGGGGGGCTTTAACTCCGCCCCCGCCCTAGAAGGATTCCGATGCCCGACCGGGAGGGCGGTGCCGTCCCCTCCGAGGAACGGCCGACGGGAGGCCTCCCCGGCGACCTCACGCCGGAGGAACACCGGATCCTCGCCTACTCGAGCGCGATCGGTTCGGAGTTTGATTTCCAACTCCTCGTCGCCGCGATGGGGGCGAACGAGGAGGAACTCTCCGAGCATCTCGAGCGACTCGTCCACCGGGGGATCCTCCGGGAACGGATCGGCGGCGACAAGTTCGCGTTCTCCGAAGAGGAGTTCCGGGCCCGGATCTACCGCTCCCTGACTGAGAGCCGGTTGCGGGTCCTTCACCGAAAGATCGCGGGCGCGCTCGAGACGATGCGACCGGGCCCCCCTCCGGAGATCTACGCCGACCTCGGGCGACACTACTTTCTCGGAAAGGTCGCCGACAAGTCGCTCGAGTTCAACCGGAAGGCTGCGGAACAGGCCCGCGCCGCCGACGAACCCGAACGGGCGATCCACCTGTTCGAGCGGGTACTCCTCGACCTCGCCTCCCTCCCCGGAGACCACCGCCGCGAGGAGGCGGAGATGACCCAGACCCTCGGGGACCTCAACTACTCCGTCGGGAACTACCCGTCCGCGGATCGATACTACGGTCAGGCGCTGGAAAAGGCGGGGAACCGAGAACCGGGACTCACCGCCCGCCTCCTCCTCGCCCGCTCGGAGATCGCGCGGGACAACCTCGACCTCGACGCCGCCGCGCGCGGCGCCCTCGAGGCCCGGCGGTTGTTCGAGAAGGAAGGGGATCCCGTCGGGGTGGCCCAGACCCATCGCCTCACTGCGCGTCTGGCGTTCCAGCGGGGAGAGTACCAGGACTCCCTCGAGGAGAACATGCGCGCCCTCGAGTTGTTGGAAGGAAACCGCGACCCTCGGCTCATCGGTCGGTTGGCCATCGACCTCGGAAATTCGTTCGCCTTGCTCGGCCCGGAGGTCAAAGCTGAGGCGCTCGAATGGTACCAGCGGGCCATCCCCGCGCTGACGAGCGTCGGAGACTGGGTCGAGCTCTCGAGGGCGTACCACAACCTGGCGGTCTCGGTGGGCGAGACCCACCCTCAGGACGGACTCGACTACCTGACCAAGGCCCGGGAGGCGGCCGAACGGGCCCACGACTCCCGGAGCACGGCCTGGTCGCTCCTCTCCGGAGTCGAGATGCGGCTCGCCCTCGGCGAGATGGACGAAGCGACCCGGGACAACGAACAGGCCTTCCGACTCCTCCAGCGACTGGTCGACGACCTCGGGCTCGAGCAGGTCGAGTTGAATCGGGGAGAGATCGCCGAGCGCCAGGGCCAGTGGGAGGAGGCCGAACGGGGGTACACCGGTGCGATCGCGCGGTGTCAGAGGTTTGCGCTCACCGCGGACGAGGCCGAGGCCCAGTACCGTTTGGCTCGACTCCGATCCAAGGTCCGGGACTGGGACGGGGCGCGCGACGCGTTCGCCGTCGCGGAGCGTCTCGGCCTCGCCGACGTGCGACCGAACCTCGCGGCGGCCTTCTCGGAGTTGCGACGCGTGCTCGCGGCGGCGCAGAGTTCGGCCGTCCCGACCCCGCCACCGGCGGACGACACGGCGTCCGAGCACCCACCATTATAAGGCCGGTCCCGGCTCCATCTCTCGATGGCCGGAGGAGGGACCGGATCGACCACCGCCACCGCTCCGGTCTTCGGCCGGGAGGACGTGGTCGGAGAGATCCTGCGGGTCCTGGACAAGGCGCGGGAGGGCGCCGGTCAGGGTCTGCTTCTGGTCGGTCCGCAGGGGATCGGCAAGAGCCACCTCTTGCGGGTCGCGGTCGACGGGGGTCGAGAACGCGGGTACCGGGTGATCGTCGGCCGGGCCCTGCCCGACGACCTACCGGCGCCGCTCACCCTCCTTCGGGAGATGTTGGCATCCGAGCGATCCGGTCCGGGCGAGCCCGCCGACGTGGCACTTCACGAGTCCGAGGTCCCCTTGTATCTGGTCCCTTTCCTCGGTACCGACAACGCCGCCCCTCACGTGACCCCGGAAACTCCGACCGGGGGAAGGCGAACGGTCGAGGAGGTCGACGGGATCCTCTTCCCCGTGGGGACGAGCGCCGTCGAGGCCGTCGGTCTCGGGCGGCAGGAGCTCATCGGACGGGCCGCGGACTACTTTCGGGACGCAGCACGGGCCCATCCCCTCCTCCTCGTGATCGACGACCTGCAGTTCGCCGACGGCTCCTCGCTCGACGTCCTACGTCGCCTGGCCACCGAATTGCGGACCGCTCCCCTCGCGGTCATCGCGAGCCTGGGGGAAGGACCCTCGTTCCCGGATCGGAGTCGACCGGCGATCGACGAGCTCCGTCGGGCCACGGCGTTCCACACGGTCGCCCTCCGTCCGTTCGGTCCGCTTGAGGTCGCTGAGTTCGTCCGCTGGATCCAGGGCGGCCACTCCGCCCCGGAACCGGACGTGCTCCGCTGGCACGCCCAGACCGACGGGAACCCCCTGTTCGTGGAACAGATCGTCCGGTCGAGGACGGGCTACTCCGGGGACGCTCGGGACGAACCGGTCGGCAAGGACGTCACGGAGCTCCTCCGGGCCCGGTATGCCTCGATGGCCGGCCCCGAGCGCCGCCTCCTCGCCTACGCGGCCGTCCTCGGCAAGGAGTTCTCTTTCGCCGACCTCGCGGCGATCACCGGGTCGTCGGAGGAGCGGACGACCGAGGAACTCGACCGGCTCGTCCACGGAGGACTCCTCCGAGGAAGGGGCGGGGAGGTGTACGAGTTCGTCAGCGAGGCGGTGCGGGCCGGCGTCTACTCCGAGCTCACCGAGACCCGACGGCGGATCCTCCACCAGAAGGCCGGGCGGGCGCTCGAACGGCTCGGGGAGGCGAGCGATTCCGAGCTCGCCCGCCAATTCTACCTCGGTCGGGACGATGCAAAGGCGGCCGAGTACAACACCCGCGCGGCACAGGCGGCGACGCGCGCCTTCGCCCTGGACACCGCCGTTTCCCACCTCGGCCGGGCGCTCGAGGCCGAGCGGCGACGACCGGATCGAAGTCGACGTTCGGAGATCCGTCTCCTCACCGAACTCGGACGGCTCTTGGACGAAATTGGAAGGTTCCATCGTGCGGACGAAATCTACACGGAAGCGGTCAACCAGGCGCGGGACCAGGCGGGCATGGAGCTCGAACTCGGACGGGCGATGCTCGGCCTCGCGCAGACCCGGTCCGACAAGAGCGAGTACGCGTCCGCCGCAGGGCTCGCGACCGAGGCCACCGAGATCCTCGACCGGGTCGGCACGACTCGGGACTTGATCCTCGCCCACCGGGTCCTCGGGACCGTCTCGTGGCGGCTCGGCCGCCCTGCCGAGGCCGAAGCGCATCAACGCTCGGCGCTCGAGATCGCCGAGCGGGAGGGGACGCGCGCGGAGGTGGGCCACGCCCTCATCGATCTCGCCAACACGCTCGTCCCGGAGGGCGCCGAGCGGATCGATACGGCCCTCGCCCTGTACGGTCAGGCGGCGGAGATCTTCGCCGCGGAGGACGACCAGGGGGCCCGCGCTCGGGTGCTCATGAACCGGGCGATGTTGCGGTACACGGCGGGGCACATCGACGAGGCCCTCGTCGACCTCCAGGCGGCCGTCACGTCCGCCGAGCGCTCCCACTCCCCGGTCTGGATCGGGTACTGCTACCTCAACCTCGCCCAGATCGAGGCGGAGCAGGGTCGGCCGGTCTCGGCCCGTCGAGCCCTCGACCGGTGCGTCGAATCGGTGAACCCGCTCGGGGACCGGCTCGCGTCCCAGCAGGTGGCGATGGCCCGCGGCATGGTGGCCGAGGCCGAGGGAGCCCTCGATGCGGCGGAGATCCACTACGTCGAAGCCCTCGAGCAGGCCAAACAGCTCGGGACCACCGCGGAGGTCGCGGAATCCCTCTTCCACCTCGCCCACGTGGCCCACGGCCAGGGGGATACTCCCGGGACCCGAGAGCGCCTCGCCGAGGCCTGGTCGAGCGGCGGCCTCGCGCACCGTCCCGACCTGGTCGCCCGCGTGAAGCTCCTCGAAGAAGCGCTCGGGGAGCCGTCCCACCCCCACGCTTAAGCCACGGCGGCCCGTCGACCGGAAATGTCGGCCCCGGCAGCCCCCTCGCGCCGGGCGCCGGACGGTTCCCCCTATCCCGACCGGACGACGCCGACGTTCGAGCGCGACGTGCGCCAGATGTTCGGGCACATCGCGGAGCGGTACGATTGGTTCGACCACGTCGCCTCGATGGGCAACGACTTTCTCTGGCGACCGAGAGCGCTCGGCCAACTCGACCGGTTCCGGCGGCCCGGCCCCGTGCGACGGATCCTCGATGTGGGCTGCGGTACCGGCGACCTCGCCCGGCTCGCGGCCCGCCGGTACCCCGCGGCCCGGGTCGTCGGCGTGGACTTCACCGGACCGATGCTCGCGAACGCCCTCCGCCGCGGGCGTCACGCCGCCGAAGGTCGACGCGTCGGCCTCGCCCGGGCGACCGCCCTCCATCTGCCGTTCGCCGACGCGTCGTTCGACCTCGTGACGAACGCCTTCCTGGCGCGCAACCTCTCCGACCTGTCGCGGGCACTGGCGGAGATGCGGCGAGTGCTCCGACCGCCGGGCGTCCTGGTGACCCTCGAGATCACGGAACCGACCTCCCCCGTGTTCGGGCCAATCTTTCACGCCTACTTCGACCAGGTCGTGCCGATGATGGGGGCCGCGGTCGCCTCGGAGGGACCGTATCGATACCTCCCGGAATCGCTTCGCTCGCTCCCGTCCCGGTCGGCCTTCGTGGGGCTGTTGCGGAACGCCGGATTCGGTCGGGTCGTCGCGCGTCCCCAATCGTTCGGCATCGTGACGACCTACCTCGCCGAGGCCGGGGCCGCCTCGGACCAAAGCCGTTAAACTCGCAAGGACCCGTTCACGGGATCGTGGCGACCCCTCCCTTCGACGCGTTCCGGTACGCCCACGCCCACCGCCGCGAAGTGGCGTGGATGAGCCAGAATACGAACCACCTCGTTCCCCCGCAGATCGTGCGCGAGGCCGTCGAGGGGGCGTTGCGGGAACGACGCTACGAAGGGTACCCGTACGCCAGCGGAGACCCCGAACTCCTCGACCTGGTACGGGCCGACCTCGGGATCCCGGGGCTCCCCCCGTTCCTCACCGCGGGCGGTACCGAATCCCTCTACATGATCGCCCGCGCCCTCCTCGGCCCGGGCGACGAGGTCGTCTCGAGCGACCCGAGCTACTTCATCATCCACCGCTTCATCGAACTCTCCGGGGCACGGACCCGGAACCTCGACATCTACGCCCCGCCCTACCGCCTCACCGCGGACCGGGTCCGCGAGGCGATCGGACCCAAGACCCGGATGATCCTCCTCATCGACCCGTTGAACCCCATCGGCTCGGGCTACCCGCGCGAGGAGGTGCGCGCGATCGCCGAGATCGCGCACGACCACCATTTGACCCTGCTCAACGACGTGACCTACCGGGACTTCTCGAGAGAACCCACGCTCGCCGCCGAGTTCGCTCCGGAGGAGACGGTCACCGTGTGGTCGGTCTCGAAGAATTGCGGTCTCGCCGGCCTGCGGATCGGCGGGTTCTCCGCCACCCCCGACCGGGTCCGGGCCATCGCCCGATACAACACCAACGACCTCGGGGTCAACGTCCTCGCCCAGGTCGCGGCGCTCGCGGCCCTCCGGTCCAAGTCGAAGTGGATCGGCGAGGTCGTCCGCCAGACCCGCGCCAACGGCGAGCGGGTCACCGCCACGGCGTCCTCGGTCGAGGGCGTCACGGTGCCGGTCCATCCGTCCTGGGCGAACATGACGATCCTGGACGTCGCCGGGACCGGACTCTCCCCCGAAGCGATCCAGGAGGAGATGCTCCGGGTCCACGGCGTGTTCGTCCGGTCGGGGAACTACCTCTCGGCGACCCACGGCGGGAAGTTCGTGCGGGCCTCGTTCTCGAACCCGCCGGGGGATATCGACCGGTTCGCGACGGCGTTCCCCGAGTCCCTCCGAGCGCTCCGGGCCCGGGCGATGGCGCCGGCAGCCGTCTAGGAACGTCCGGGAACGACCTGCGCGTCGACCACCACGTGCGTGCGGCCCGGGCCATACGCTTTCACCTCTCGGCCGCGGGCCGTTCCCACGAGGTGAGCCCCCGCCGCCTCCAGCGCGTGGGTCACGGAGGCTTCGGCTCGCGTCGAAGCCCCGTGCGCATCCGCGACCGTGTGGACGTGCAACCACCCTCCGCTCGGACGGACGAGCGGAACGGCCCGCGCGACCCACGGCACCGCCGATGGGAGGTATCCGAGGAACACCCGGTCGGCGCTTCCGGAGGGCAGGTCCACGGTCCGGTTGTCTCCCAGGAGCAACTCGACCCGGTCCCCGACCCCGTTCCGGCGCGCGTTCTCTTCCAGGTAGTGGAGGGAGGTGGGGTTTCGGTCGACCGCCACCACGCGGGCCGCGTGGCCCATCTTCGCGGCGGGCAGCGTGAAGTACCCGATCCCGGCGAAGAGGTCGACGACCACCTCCCCCGGGCGTACCAATCGTCCGGCCCGTTGCCGTTCGGTCCGGTTCCCGGCGGAGAACATGATCTGCGCCGCGTCGAAGCGCCACCGGACCCCGTGTTCCACCACTTCCGTCTCGGTCGGGCCATCGAGCAGCACCTCCATCCGGGGCGTCCGGAGATCCCCCTCGATCGGTCCCTGGTGTCGGAGGATGGTCCGGACTCCGAGCGTCCGACGGAACGCGTCCGCCAGGAGCGGATAGTACGGGCGCAATGATTCGGGCCAGCGGACGACCAGGACGTGCCCGAGGCGTTGATACCCGGAGGGGAGCTCTCGGGCAAGATCCGGCCCGGCCGCCTCGGCCAGTTCCCCACGGACCCGCTCGACCGGCGGACGCCGGGGACCCCGCCCGAGCTTCGGACTCACGTCGGGGCCCCGCCGCCCTTCTCGAGGACGACCTCGAGGAATTGCTTCAGGTGGGCCGTGAGGATCGGGTTGTCGGTAAAGCCGCAGGCGTCCAGGCCCGGTGCGGCGAGGAGAGCGTGCTCCCCATCGGCGAGGACCTCGGTGGCCAGCAGGTTCTCGCGCGGGACGTACTCGACCCCCTCCGGGACCCGCTGGAGTGGCGCCGTGACGAACGTCACCCGGATCCCCCGCTTCACGGCGTGCTGGATCCTCTTGCCGAGGTCGTCCCGGACCTCGGCGAGGGTGGGTGTGGTCAGGATGAAGGTGTGGGCCGATTGGTCCAACAGGTCGCCGATCTTCTGGACGACCTTGTCCCGACCCGACAAGAGGTAGACCAGCTGGGGCTCGCCGTGCTCGGCGACCTCCCGGTGGAGGGTCGCGAGCTGTTCGAACACCTCCTGGATCGCCCCTTTCAACGACTCGGCGACGTCGAGGGGGGGTCGGGGGCGGAAGAGGATCGGTTTCCCGCCCGTGGGTTGAGCATACCCTTTCGCCGCGAGCGACTCGAGGACCTTGTAGGCGCTCGTACGCGGGATGCCGGCGGCCGTCGCGAGCGTGGTCGCGTCGCCCACGCCCCGGGCGACCAGGGCGATGTAGGCCCGGGCCTCGTACTGGGTCAGGCCGACCTTGCCGAGGACCTCGGTCGCGCGCCGAAACTCCTCGCTCGTGGGGTTTCCGAGCGCGACCGCCGTTTCTTCGATCGAGCTCATCGGGACCGTCGGTGGACGCGCGCGAGGGGTCTTAACACTCCCGTCACGGGACCGGGTCGGTCAGTTTGGAGAGCGCAGCCCGGCCGAGCAAGGCTTCGATTTCGGCGGGCGTCAGGAGCTTCCGCTCGACCAGGAGCTCCTCGATCGGACGACCGAGCTGCTCCGATTCATGGAGGAGTTCGGCGACCTGTTGGTAACCGAGCCGGGGGGTCAGGACCGTCGCGAGGGCCGCCGACTCCCGAAGGTACCGTTCGAGGCGCGGAGCGTTCGCGGAGATCCCGTCGACGCACGTCCGGGCGAAGACCGGCAGGTAGTTCGTGAGGATCTCGATCGAGAAGAGGACCTCGAAGGCCGCGAGCGGCATCATCGCGTTGATCTCGAGCTGGCCCCCCTGCACGGCGAACGCGGTGGCGAGGTCGGCCCCCACGACGTGGAAGGCGACCATGTCGAGGCACTCGGCGGCCGAGGGGTTGACCTTGGCGGGCATGATGGACGACCCGGGCTGGATCTCGGGCAGACGGATCTCGTCGAGACCGGTCGCCGGTCCGCTCGAGAGCAATCGGAGGTCGTTGGCGATGCGGATGAGTTCGAGGGAAAGGGTGCGGAGCCAGGCCGATGCCGCGCCGAGGGGCCAGCGGCTCTGCATCGATTCGAACGGGTCCCGAGCGGGACGCAGGGGCAATCCGGTCAGGCGAGCGAACTCGCGGACCGCACCAACCCGGAACCCCGGCAACGAATTGATCCCGCTGCCCACCGCGCTCCCTCCGAGGGGGATCTCGGCGAGCGCCGTCTCGACTGCCGGCAAGGTCTCGAGTACGTGGTCGAGCGCGCTCGCGTAGGCCTGGAACTCGGCGCCGAGGCGGACCGGCATCGCGTCCTTCAGGTGGGTCCGACCCGCTTTGGCCATCGGTGCGAACTCGGTGCCCTTCTTCCGAAGGCTCGCGACCAGGACCCCGACGGCCGCGCGGAGCTCGCGGAGCCCGAGCAAGACCGCGACCTGGGCCGCCGAGGGGTAGGTGTCGTTGGTCGATTGACCTCGATTGACGAGGTCGTTCGGGCTCACGGTGGCATACTCGCCCCGGGGCCGCCCGAGGATCTCGAGCGCCCGATTCGCGAGGACCTCGTTGACGTTCATGTGGAACGACGTGCCCGCTCCCGCCTGGAAGACGTCCACGACGAACTCGCCTGCGAAC
>JAKIWQ010000021.1 GCA_022749935.1 Thermoplasmata archaeon
CCCTTCCGGGTGAACGGGTCGACGACGTTCATCTCGGTTCGTGGGTTCTTCCCAAGGTTTCGGATCGTGTGGGGCGATTCGATGTCGGCGAACATGAGATGGTCGTCGTCCCACACCGTGAGCGACCCTTTCGGGGACAACGTGGGCGCACCCTCGGGAGAGATGGTCGCCACATACCCCAGCCGTTGCTCGCGGACGAGGCGCTTCATCGCTTCGTTGAGGAGGGGCATGTTCGACCCACCACCTCGTACCAGTCCTTAGTCGTTGGCCCGTCGCGGAAACGAATTCGACGCCCGCCTCACATCACGGTTGGTTCGGGGACGGCCGTTCTTCCAGAGTCGTCCGTGCACCTTCCGCCGCGACGGACGGCGAGGGACTCTGACTTGGGAGGGCCCGGGGGGCCGGGGAGAACTCCGTTCGCCGCCGATTCCACCGCAGAACGACGGCGGAGGACCCACCCAGAATCGCCGCGAGGACGAGGAGGAGCCAGGCCCCACCCATCTCGGCTAGGACGGGACCGCCAACCCCCGGGTCGGGGGAGGAGGGGGTCACAGTCACCCGGAGCGATGTCGTCACGGACGAGCCGAGCGAGTCCCTGACGGACAGGGTCACCGAAAACGTCCCCAACGATTCGTAGGCATGGTGGGCGTAGCGGAGCGTGGACCCCGGAGTGCCATCTCCAAACCCCCAGGAGTAGGCATACACTCCCGATCCTCCACCGGCCGCCGCGCTGAAGTTCAACGGAGCTCCGGCCGGAATTGAAGTCGCGTTCGCGCTCGCGGTCACCGAGAGGGTCGGATACACCAAGATCACGTGCGAGAGTGCGACCCGGCCGCCCCCGGCGTCGGTGACCGTAACCTGCGCGTCGAACGAGCCCCCCGCAGGGTAGACGTGGGTCGGCGCCGGCCCGAGGGGACCTCCGGTCCCGTCTCCGAACTCCCAAGCGTACATGTACGGCGCCGTTCCGTTCGATGGGTCGGACCGAAAGGTCACCGCCTGGCCTGCGTCGAGTGCCGTCGGACGAAGATTCAACGTCGCAGCGAGATTGCTAACGACGGTTACGTTGGCCACCCCACTCCGCCCGGCGACCGTGAAGAAGTCCGATTCGTGGATGTCGACCGGAAAGTGTCCAGGGGCAGAATATGCGTGACGGGCGACCAGCGAAGGGGGAAGGGAAACATCGATGGCTGACGTCGCGAAGTACGAGAGCGTGCCGTCCCCGAACGACACGAGGGTGGACACCGTCGGGCCGGAGCCCGTGTTCGGGGAGAATGAGACGTTTACGACCGTCGTCGCATGGGCATCGACCGGATCGGGGGCGACCTGTTCGACCACCGGTCGCGGCGAATTCTCCCACACCCATTCGTTGCTCGAACCGCCTGCCGTCGTCCGTCCTCCGACGAGAAAGGGGGAAATCGCGGTGCTGTTGGGCCCCATCGCGGCAAAGGCCACCGGGACGAACGCCGCCGGGGGGCGCGGCCCAAAAGCGCCCGCAGGATACCAATCCCCACCCGAGAATTCCCACGAATCGTTGTAGAGGGCTCCGGAGGTGGAATTGTACCCCCCCACCATCAGGATCGCTCCGACCCCGCCGTCCCAGGTCATGACCGCCCCTTCACGCCCGGGGGGGGTTCCGTCGCATACGACCATGCAGGCGCTATCGTTTCCGGTCCGGTTGACCCATCCGGCCACCGGAGCGTAGGTGAAGGTCCAGTTCTCACTCGACTCGATCCCGAGATCGTGACCACCGAAGAACACGAGATACCCGTCCGCCACATCGAACGCCATCGAGCCGAACGCGACGACGGTTCCGCTGCCGTCTCCTGGCCCGAAATCGATGACGTGCCAACCCGTCGCACTCAGGAGCCACGTCAAGCTGACACCGTTCGCCCCGCAGACCAACACGGTGCATCCGTCCGCCATCACCATCCCCTGGAGGGTGGGGTCCCACGCCATCGGGTTCCCCGCTACACCGGCCCCGAGGGGAACTCCCATGGGGTTGGGGATCGGCCCTACCGTCGAGGTGAGGTTGGTCCATGCGCCATCGAAAAGCCAAGTCTCTCCCGACGCCGTAGCGCCGGACCCGAAACCGCCCACCAGCACCACGCCACGAAGCGCCGGATCAAAGTCGAACCCGGGGAATTCTCGGGCCGAGGGGGCACCCCCCAAATTTCCCGTGAGGTTTAGCCAGCCCGACCCGTTGTATTCCCATGTCTCGTCGTCGGGGCACACCGTCGAGGAACATCCGACCCAGAGGATGACGGAATGCATCACCGGGTCGTAGGCCATCTCCGAACCGCCGACATTGGTGGGCAGCGAAGGGCTCCCCGGATTGAAGAGTGAGGCTTCGGAGATGTTCGCGCTGACGTTGTCCCATGCGGGTCCGGTCTCGCCCGTCGAGGATGGTCGCATCGAGCTCGCACTGACCACGGCGATGAGGTTCGGGGCAGCGACTGCTCCGTGCAAGGCGGGTGGATGAAGTGGGGCGGACGGGGCGACGGGATTGGAGGGGAGGTCGGCCCGAGGCGTCGGCCGTGTCAGCGCACCAGGGCCAGGGCTTCGGGCCGGACCGCACTGCGCGTGGTCCATGGACGATGCTTCGCACTCGATCGGGCGGTCGTACGCCGGCCCTTCTCCCCGAGAGAGGCTTTGGATAGCGCCTCGGAGCGGCAACGGTCCGGAGTCGCTGGGCAGGAAGTCCGCCCGATCCGCTCGTAGTTCCGAGAGGAGCCCGGGCGACTCGGTGGAGGTACCGCGCAGATCCGCGAGAGCGAAGGAGGAGAACACGAGTCCAATCGATGCGGCAACCACCAGGGCCGGCACTAACAGAGGTCGCACAACGGTCGACCGGGCGGCCGGTTACTTGAACTTCGGCCGCGCGGCGACCGGTGAAGTTCGGCCCGGCCGTCGTCAACCCTGGGGTGGCGGGGGAGGCGGGACCCCGGCCGGCCCCGGCGGTGCCATCGGGGTGGAGTCCTGGGCCGGCGCGTCGTCCTTCTTCCTGCGTCGGGCGAAGAAGAAGAAGATGAGGAGAAGCGCGGCGACTCCGAGGATTATCAGAATCCACCAGTCGGACGTAAGGAAGGAGGAGTTCCCCGACGGCTGCGAGTTCCCGCCGGAGGAGGTGACGTTGAGGGTCGTCGTCGCGGAGGCCATCTGGAGGGTCCCCTCGGTCACCGTGACGTGGGGGTGGAACGTGCCCGCCTGCGTGGGCACGCACGCCAGCCGCGCGGTGTTCGCCGAAACACACCCCCCCGGTAGCTGGGTGTAGACGTACGAGAAAGGCGACGAGCCTCCGATCGGGGTGACGACCAAATCGCTGGTCTGGTTGACGGCGACCGCCGATGGGTCCGCGACCAACGTGACCTGGAATCCCGCGGCCGCGGTTACCGTCAACGACGTGCTGTTGGTCGCGCTGGTGCCATTCGCCTCCACCACAACGACATCTACGGTGAAACCCCCGGTGACGCTCGGATCGCAGGCGAGCGAGGACGAATTGGCGCTCACGCATCCCGTCGGGAGCCCCTGGTACGTGTACGAGTACGGGCCCACGCCCCCCGCAGGGGTCGCCGTCAGCGTGGTCGTCTGCCCGAGGCTGATCGAACTCGGGCTTGCGGTCAACCCTACCTGGAACGACCCTGAGGGAGCCAGGACGGTCAGGAGGGCGGCCCCGGCCCCGTGCCCCGACGCCGAGTCCGTCACGTTCACCCCGACGTGGAAGGTGCCGGCCGAGCTCGGTGTACACGGAAGTGAAGCCAGGTTCTGCGAGCTGCATCCGGAGGGAAGGGTCGAGTACGCGTAGGAGAGCGGGGGCGACCCGCCGCTGGTGGATGTTACCAGGTTGGACGTCGCGCCAAGGCTGATCGTCGCGGGCTCCGCCTGAAGCGAAGTGACCAGAAGTGGGGGCCCCGAGGGGGACGTTCCCAGCGTGACGATGGACAAGGACCCCGGCGAGTAGTCAGAAACGAACGTCTCGCCCACCGCGGGGTCGTACACGACGTCTCCCGGGGCCGTCCCGACGTAGATGGACCCGGCGAACGACTGATTCGAACCGTTCACGATCGCGAGCTCGCCGGGCTCGAACGCTCCTCCCGCCGAAGCGGCGACCTCGATGGTGTTGTTGGTCGGATTGTAAGCGACCCAGTCCGGGTATCCACCCGCGTTGACCGAGATGTTCGCCACACTGGTCCTCAACATTCCGTTGATGGCGGTGAGGTTGGAGCCCCCCGCATTCGCGACGTAGACTTCGTGATTCGCACTATCGTAGGCAAGGCTCAGGGGACCGCTCCCTACGCCCACGTTCGTGACGAAGGCGCCCGTCGCCCCGTCGAGCACGGAAACGTAGTTCGCGTACTCATCGGCGAAGTAGACCTCATCCGTCACGGGGTCCAGGACCCCGCTGATCGGGCGGGCCCCCACGGTCGTCCAACCGAGGACCGTGTTGGTCGCGGCGTCCAGGACCGTGACGGTGTTGTTGTTGACGTTCGCCACGAAGGTACGGTTGTCGGCAGGGTCGAAAACGATCCCGGCCGGCGATCCGAACGCCGTGCCGGGCAAGGAGCGGGTGACCGTAAAGGTCGCGAGGTCGATGAAGTCCAGGCCGGCGACGAGGCCGTTGGCGAAGTCCACGTAGAGGCCGTTGGAGAGGGTGTCGAGGGCGAGACCCCCCGAGACATACCCGATGGTATGGGGAGTGTAGCCGACAAATACGGACCTCACCAAGTGGTCGGTGGTGTCATTGATCTCCTCCACTCGGCCGGTCCCTCCGTCGTAGAGGTAGATCGCGTGATGCGCCGCGCTGTAAACTTCGGTCCCGGGCAGGTACTCGATACCGATGCTCCGCACGGTCGAGTTCGTCCGGGCCGAGATCTCCGTGATGTTCGATCCCGCGTAGTAGAACGCGTCCTCGCACGGGACGAGGACCAGTTGGGCGCCCGGGTCGTACGCTACGCCGTCGGGAAAAGCGTAGGTCCCCAGATTCACCGACCCCACGACCACGCCCCCGACGGTCTGAAGGTACCAGACCACGGCGGCGGAGAGGTCGGAGACATAGAGCGTCGAGCTGGCCGGGTCGACCGCGATCCCGTCGGTGCTCGTTCCCACGGTAATGTTGACGACCACCACGCCTCGGGTCAGGTTCACACCGACCACCCCGGGGCTCACCCCCGTGACGTAGACCAAATGATCCTGCGGGTCGTACGCCAGGGACTGGGGGGTGCCTCCGGCGACGAAGTTGACGCTCCCGACGACCGAGAGGGTCGCGGGGTCGATCACCGTGAGGTTGTCGGACCCATGGTTGGCGACCAAGACCTCGTGCTCGGAGGGCGCGAATTCCACCCCCGTCGATTCCGATCCCGCGTGCAACGTCGCGAGCACCTGCAGGGTCGACGCATTGATCACGGTCACGTTCTCATAGCCCGGAGACCCAGAGTGCGCCGCGACGTAGACCTGATCGGTCTGCCAATCGTATGCGACCGCGTCGGGGTTGATCCCGACGCTGACGTTCCCGAGGAGTTGATAGGTGCTGGCATTGAACACGGAGACATTGGAGCTCGCGGTCGAGCTCGTGAACTGGGTGACGAACATCCGGTCAGAACGGTTGTCGTATGCGAGTCCCCAGGGTTCGTACCGGATCGTCAGGTACCGCTCGCCGACTCCGGTGCTCGCGTTCGCGATCCCGACCACGCCGGTCGCGGTGAACCAGACGGTCCCATTTTTCGTGTCATACGCCACGGCGACGGGGTTGCGGGTGGGATCGGGAAAAAAGTTGCCCGCACGGATCGTGTTGTTGAACAGAGTCAGGGTTGAGATCGTGCTCCCGGGTGCGGCCGCTCGAGGGAGGACGGGCTCGGATCGACTCCCCGAGGTCGAAAGAGTGGAGACGCGCACCGTCGCACCCGCGTGAGACCCCGACGCACTCGCAGTTACCGCGACGGAGGCCGTGAGGCAGAGAGCGACCGCGACCCAGGCAAAGAGGATCCTTCGGAACTTCATCCCATCATCCTGGCCGGTGTTGGCGGTCCTCGGACCCGGGGACGCACCGCTCCCCACAACTTAGACCCTAGACTCGTTTTGTTCTGGTAAGCCCCTTGAGACTACAGGGACCGATTCCCGGCGAGGGTGGGGGATCCACGGATATCCCTCGGTCGCACGACCGAGGTGAGAGGTCCGTGCACGCAATCCCCCGGGTTGGCCGGAGCAAAAGCGGAGGCGTTACCGCTTCTTCTTCTTCGCCTTCGCCTTGCTGGTCTTCTTCGCCATGGCAATATAGGGTAAGTCGCCAACCTACTTCAATAAATCCTCTGGTCGCGCGTCGGCCCCGCGAGCGATCCCGCGGCACATTTCGACGTTCTTTCGCGGGATTTCGGGTCCGCCACGTCGCGGGGTGTGACCCGTTCCCCTCCGTTTAGGGCACGGAGCTCTCTCGAAATTCGTCTCTTCCGCGAGACGGTGGAGGCTGGTGTCGGGAGTTCTCTTCGCGATGAGCCGCCGTCGGTCAAATATCGTCGCGGCCTCCGAATCGGGTCGGAACTCGCCGGGTGAGGGTGAGCACCGTGGACGCTCGCCCAACTTCGAGCAGGTCCTCTCGTGGGATACGTCGCCCGTGGATCCACCCGGTCCGCCTCACGGCACCTTTTCCCGGGCCCTCTCCGGGACGTGGTTAACAGCGGCGCTCGAGGCTGTACTCCGAGCGACCCTTTGCTCTCCCGCGTCGAGCGGGCGGCGAACGATCGAGGAACTACCAGCGGTTGGACCGCGGGCGCGAGTGTCCGGCACGGCTCCCCGAGTCCGAGGGACGGCCTTCGCTCCGGCGCTCCATCCTCCGCGGGGGTGGCCCTCGACCCCGTCGATTCTGGAACCGGTCCCGTCCGCCCGAACTCCGTCCACGCCCCTGAGGGGACGGCGCCGAGGGCGGGGGTGCGGCCGAGTAATCCCAGCCGGGTAACGTGGCGCGGGGGATCGTCTCTCCCAGCAACCTCTCGATCCGGGTGAAGTCGGGCGAATCTTCGGGTGCGATGAGGGTGATCGCCTGTCCGCGACGTTGGGCCCGTGCGGTCCTTCCGACCCGGTGAACGTAGATCTCGGGCTCGTGAGGGACGTCAAAATTGACGACATGCGAGACCCCTTCCACGTCGACGCCTCGCGCGGCGATGTCCGTGGCGACCAGGACGCGGTGATTTCCGGTCCGGAAACTCTCGAGGGCGTGGACCCGTTGGCTCTGACTCCGGTTGCCGTGGATGACGCCCGCCGAGATCCGGGCGTGTTGCAGGTCCCGCACGAGCCGATCCGCGCGCCGCTTGGTACGTACGAATACGAGGACGCTCGCCATGGTCGCGTCCTGGAGGAGCTGCACTAGGATCCCTGTCTTCTGCGTAGAAGGGGCGGCGACGGCGAGGTGGGAGACTCCGACGGCCGCGACGGTCTTCTCCGCAACGTGGACCATCCGAGGGTCGCGCAGGAAGTCCCGCGAGAGCCGGACGACCTCGGGCGGCATGGTCGCCGAGAAGAGCATCGTCTGCCGGTTCCGCGGGAGGCGGTCGTGGATCCGGCGGACGTCGGGCAGGAATCCCATGTCGAGCATCCGATCCGCCTCGTCCAGGACGAGGATCTCGAGGGAGCGGAAGTCGACGTACCCCCGGCTCATGTGGTCCAGGAGCCGGCCCGGAGTCGCGATGATGATCTCGGCGGCCCCCCGGAGGGCCTCCTCCTGGGGTCGCATGCCTACGCCGCCGTAGACTGCGGCGCCCCGGAGTCCGGTGTGGCGGCCCAATTGTCGAAGGAACCCTTCGGCCTGGAGCGCGAGCTCCCGGGTAGGGGTCAGGACGAGCGCGTAGATCCGGCCACGGGGCCGGTTCATCAAGCGCTCGAGGATCGGTAGAAGGAACGCCGCGGTCTTGCCGGTGCCGGTCTGCGCGGTCCCGATCAGGTCGCGGCCGTGGACGGCATCGGGGATGGCCCCTTGCTGGATCGCGGTCGGTTCGGAGTAGCCCATTTCGCGGATCCCCGCCCGAAGGCGCGGGTTCAGCGGAAGGTCGTCGAAGGTCGATCGGGCCTTGGCGGTGGGGCTCACAGTGCTCTCGGGGTCGCTCATTTTCGCTTCGGGCGCCCCGATCTGGGTAGGTCGATGGCGGGTCCGGCTGTCCTGAGGATGCGGGGACCCGTTTATGAGCCCTCCGCACCGGGTGCGGGAGGCTCGCACGGGGGCTCACGTGGGAGGCGCGCGCGACGACCCCGGTCGGCGGCCAGGACCGGGGGAATGGACCATCCGGCGGGGAGTCCGCGTAGACCGGCGAGCCGGTCGGCGGAGAGTTCGACCCCGTTACTTCCGGATCCGCTCGAACAGGCCCACGATGTTTCCCTCGGAGTCTTTGAAGTATCCGGAGAAACCTATGCTGCCGTCGCCGATCGGGGTCTTCTTCCGGACGATCTTGCCACCGTGCTTTTCGATCTTCTTCTCGGCGGCCACCATGTCGTCCACCATGATCGTGATGACCGGGGCTCGGACCGGATCTTGGCGTAGACACATCCCGCCGTTGATGCTGCCCGGGTTCTTGGGCCTCCCGTTCTCGTCCGACGCCGTGGTCTGCACCATCGTGTAATCCATTTGGGGCATTACGTCGAGGTGCCAACCGAAAGCTTCCTGGTAGAACTTGCGCCCGCGTTCGACGTTGTCCAACGGTATCTCAAAGTGCACGACATCTCCGCCCATGGTCGACTCAACTCCCCGAGGAACGTGAGCCTAAAAGGGGGGACTCTGAGGTGCTGAAACGGGGGTGTATCCCCCGCCCCTCCGTGAGCGGTCGGTCGCCGGAGAGAGCGGTGGGACCCCTAGGTGATGCCGCGCCCGCGGCCCGATCACACGGGTCTCGGAGGTGCGGGAGTTCCCACGAGGAGTGGGAATCGGCCGCTTCCGAGGGGCATCCCGACCCCCAAGCGGGGCAGTTAAGCCGGCGCCACCGGAAACTTTAATCGGCACCCCGGATGCGTACGTTGATGGGAATCCCAAAACCACTCGTGGACCAGCTGCTCCGCGAGAATGAGCACCATGAGTGCCCCGACGCTCCGGAAATATGCGTCCGGGTCCGCGCCATCGCCGACCTCCCTACCCGCTTCGGGGACTACCAGGTCGTGGCGTTCCAGAACAACTGGGACCACAAGGAACACGCCGCGTTCATTCACGGCAACGTGTTCGAGGGCTCCGCAATTCCCGTCCGAATTCATTCGGAGTGCCTGACCGGCGACGCGATCGGTTCGATCCGGTGCGACTGCCGCGACCAGTTGATCGACTCGCTCGAGAAGATCGGCAAGATGGAGGCCGGCATCGTCCTGTACCTGCGGCAAGAGGGTCGAGGGATCGGATTCGCGAACAAGATCCGAGCCTACCAGCTCCAAGACGCGGGTGCGGACACCGTGGAAGCGAATGAGATGCTCGGGTTCCGACCCGACGAACGGGACTACGGGATCGCAGCCCACATGTTGGGGTCGCTCCATGTCCAGTCGATCCGGATCATGACGAACAATCCGGACAAGGTGCGGGACCTGCAGAACCACGGCGTCACGATCGTCGACCGGATTCCCGTCGTCGTCCCCCCGACCGTCCGGAACCTATCGTATCTTGAGACCAAACAACGAAAGATGGGACACATCCTGGACCTGGAGCAGAACGACGACGCCACTCCGCCCGGGGACGTTCCGGTGGCCGAGGGGTCCGCGGGCCGACACCGGGCGTAGGTGCGAACGCCCCCCGGCGACCGGCGGCTAGAGTTCTCGGAACGCCTTCTCGATCTCTTCTCGAGCGACATCCAGTTCGTGCGCGACCCGCCGGGCCGCCCGCGTGGCGGTCCCCTTGGGGTCGTGGGCGCCTTCCTCGAACTTGGAGGCGACCCGTTCTGTGAGGCGGGTCGTGGCGGACATCAGCTCCAGGGCCGCTCGCTTGGTGTCCTCGAGGACTTGGGAGACCGTGTCCCGGTTGGGGGGCGTGGCCCCGTCGGTCGGTTTTCCGCACTTCGGACAGCTCCCACTTCCATCGGGTAACTGAGACCCGCACCAACGGCAGAACATTCGGACTCCCCCAAGAGGGTACGACTTGAGTCTATTTCCGTTTTCGACGTACCCTGAGGTCGCCCCCCCGGCGACCCGCGGGCACCGCCTCTCCGCAGGGGGCCCCTTTTTCCCTAGTAGTTGCTCGCTTATCCGGCCGCTCGAGCGAGACGACCACCGGCGAGCGGACCGGGCGACTTCAAGTAACGGCACGGTGTCCCCGCTCGGGGGAGCCCACCGTGACCGAGACATTGCGCCCGACGATTCGCCCGACTTTCCGGACTCGTGCGATGCCGGTGGGGGTGGTGATCCTACTTACCCTGTCGTTCTTCGCTCTCGGAGGTCACGCGGGGGCTTCACCCGCACCCCTCTCGAGTTCGGCGCACCCCGCGTCGCCGTTGGCCGCCGCCGAACACTCCCTCTCGTTGGGGCAGGGCCCGGCCGCGGGTCACACCATGGATTGTTCGAGCGCCACGGGCAGCCTCAGCTGCTCGTCGTCGAGCGCCCAGCCATCCGCCGGCGGCACGGTCGTCGGTTGGGGCAACATCTCCGGTCGTCAGTCCTCGTCTCCCATCCCCCGAAGTTACGGTCGAAGCATGGCGTACGACCCGATGGACCACTATGTGGTGCTCTTCGGTGGGTACACGGACCAGGGCTACATTCACGACACCTGGACGTTCGCGAACGGCACGTGGACGGAGCGGTTCCCGACGTCGTACCCCTCCGATCGGGACCACTCGACCCTCGTGTGGGACCCTACCGACGGGTACCTCCTCATGTTCGGGGGCTCGGGCAACGGCGGACAGTATGGTGATACCTGGAGCTACCTGAACGGGACGTGGACGTCCCATAGCCCCGCGACGCACCCTTCCGGACGGTGGTCGGCCTCTATGGCCTGGGACGCGTCGGACGGATATGCGCTCATGTTCGGGGGCTGCAACTCCGGCAGCGAGCAGAACGACACGTGGACCTATCTCAGCGGCAACTGGACCCAGCTCCACCCCTCGCCCGCTCCGGCCACGCGGGGTGACGCCGGAATGACCTACGACCCGGCGTCCCAGGTCGTGGTTCTCTTCGGCGGGTACGACAGTGGGTCGAGCTGGGGATACTACAACGACACGTGGACCTTCCACGCCGGAAACTGGACCCTGCTGAATCCGGCGGTCTCCCCTCCGGCCCGGACGTCGCCCTCCTTCGCCTACGACCCATGGCTCGGCGGCATCGTCTTGTTCGGGGGTCAGGCCGCCTCGGGCGGGTTCCTGTCCGACACGTGGCTGTTCGCGAACGATTCGTGGACGTTCCTGGCCGTCTCCAACGCCCCCGCCGCCCGCGAGTTTGGGATCATGGCCACCGACCCGGCCGACGGGTACCTCCTCCTCTTTGGCGGAGAGGGGAACGTCAACTTCTACAACGATACCTGGGTGCTCTACCTCATGAACACGAGTGCCAGCTCGAGCGCCGTCGCGGGCACGGAACCATTCACCGTGTCGTTCCATGCGACCGCCTCCGGGCCGTTCGCAATCGGCGGGTACAACTGGGCGTTCGGGGACGGGGGGACGGGCTCCGGGGCCTGGGCCAATCATACGTACACCCGCTCCGGCGAGTTCCTCGCCACGGTCACCGCGACCGACCTCAACGGGGTTCAAGGGACGGTCACCCTCCTCGAGATCGTCAGCCCCGCGCTCGCGCTCATCGCCGTGGCCTCGTCGACCAGCGGGCCGGCGCCGCTCACGGTCACCTGGTCTGCCGAGGCTAGCGGAGGGTCCGCGCCGTACACGTGGGAATGGACCGTCGCGGGGACCGGAGAGTCCACGCAGCAGAATTTCTCCTACACCTTCTACAACGCGGGAACCCGGACCGTCGTGGCGCAGGTGACGGACTCGAGCCTCGCGGTCGCGAACCAGAGCTTCGTGATCACCGTGACCCAGCCTACGCCCCCGCCCCTCCAGGTCTCGGCCACCGCTTCGGCTCTCACCGGGGAGGCGCCCTTCCTGGTCACCCTCACGGGCTCGGCCTCGGGCGGAGTCGCGCCCTACGCCCCCTCCTGGGACTTTGGTGACGGCTCCCCGACCGCCGTCGGGATGACCACCACGCACTGGTTCAACTTCTCCGGAAACTTCCTCGTGACCTTCGCGGTCCACGACTCGGCCCAGTCCGTGCAACAGGTGTCCTTGCAGGTCACGGTGACGCCACCGGTCTCGGTCAGTGTCTCGTCGTCGGCCACGGCCGGCCGTGCGCCGATGAACGTCACGTTCTCCGCGACCCCGGGCACCGGCACGGCGCCGTTCTACTACTTGTGGAATTTCGGGGACGGTGGCACGGGGAGCGGCGCCGCCGTCGTTCACCTGTACACTCGGGCCGGGTCGTTCGAAGCCACGGTGACGATCGTGGACGCGGTCGCCCATACGGCCACGGCCAACGCTTCGATCTCCGTCGCAGCCGCCGTCGTGTCCCCGCCCCCGTCGACGAACACCGGAACCTCCACCTCCTCGGTCGACTCGACCGCGGTCGTGGTCGGGGGCGAGCTGGCCCTCGGTGCCGTGGCGGTCGCGGGCCTCGTCTTCCTCTTCCGACGGCGATCGTGACCTAGCGGGCGACCGGACCGTCGCCCGGCCCCTTTCGCCCTCGGCGTCCGAGGGCGGCCAGCGCCACGACGAGGAGCGCGACCACGGCGACCGCACCGCCTAGGATCACCCACAGCAGCACGTTGTTCGGGGTGGACAATGAGGGCGGGCAACTGGAACTGGGTGGCATCGAATTGGTGACGGAGGCGTTCGTCATGTGGTGGTCGGCGTCGCGCACCGTGAGGTTTGCGACCAGGCCGAGCACGTAGGCATGGACCACCATCGCGCCGGTGGCGGTCGTGTGGTCGCTGAACGACCAATTGTACGTGAGGGGAGGCACGCCGCCGGTCGCGCCCGCGTCGAAAACGATCTGGAGCGGCTTACCGGAGTCGTAGCCGCAGGCCGACCCGCCGGTATACGTGTAGCTGGGCGTCGCGGAGAGCGGCGGGACGACGAGGGCGACCCCCACCATGACGACCGAAGAAGCCCTCTCGTTCAACGCGTCGGTCACCACGAGAGTCGCCGTGTAGTTGCCGGCGACCGTGTAGATATGGGACGGGTTGCTGACGTTGGTCCCGAGCGTCGTGTCCCCAAAATCCCAGAGGAACGCGAACGGAGCGAGTCCCCCCGTCACGGAGGCGTTGAAGCCGACGGCCACCGAGGGCACGGTGGGGTTGGGGCCGGCGTGGGCGACCACCGCCAACGGCTCGACCACGTCGACCGTCACGTTGGCGGGGGCTCCGTTCGAGGCGTTGTCCCGCACCAGGAGATTCACTTTGAAGGGGCCCGCGGTCCGGAACGTGTGGGAGACCCCGGGACCGAACCCCCGGGCGCCGTCTGCGAAATCCCACGAGAAGTTGTAGGGCGGGATCACCCCGCCCTGCTCGGTCCCCGTGAAGAGCACGGTGAGGGGCGCTACGCCGAGGGTCTTGGAGGCGGAGATCGAGGCCGTCAGGTTGGGGTCTCCGAGCGACGGGTGGACCGACACCGAGAACGCCCGCGCCGCCGACCCGCCTGCGGAGTCGTTGATCCAGACGCGCGCCGTGTAGTTCCCTGCCACGCGATAGAGGTGCGTGGGAGCGGGCCCCGTGCCCGTCGTACCGTCTCCGTAGACCCAACGGAATGAGTAGGGCGACAATCCGCCCTGACCCTCCGCCGTGAAGTTCACGGAGAGCGGCGCGGTGCCGTTGAGGGGCGCGGCCGTGGCGCTGGCGTTGAACGTCAGCCCGTACGCGGTGAGGTAGCCGAGCATTCCGTAGTCCCCGCTCGCCACGTACAACTGGCCGTCTGCGACGACCGGTTCGGTAACGGTCGACTGTCCCCCGGGCAAGGTGGCGTTCCACATCTGGGTCCCGTTCGCGGCGTCGACCGCCACGATCTCCGAGTTCGCTCCCACGTAGACGAGGCCGTTCGCCCAGGCAAGCGACCCGGTCGCCCCGCCGGCTTGGCCGTTCGACCAGGTGACGTTCCCCGTGCCCGGATTCACGGCGTAGAGGGCGCTGCTCCCATCGAGGTAGAGCGTCGTACCGTCAAACGCTCCCGAGGAGTAGATGCCCCCGGTAGTGAGGGACCAGATGGGGGCCCAAGAGCCGGTGGAGGTGACGTTGCTGCGATTGAGGGCGTAGGCGACCCCATTCTTGTTTGTCGCGACGATGAGGGGGAGACCGGAAGCACTTCTCACCAAGTTCGGAGTGGCTCCGAAGTCCGAGTCCTGGCCCTGGACGTTCGGCACCTGCCAGGAGCCGGTCACATTGAGCGTGCTCGCGTTGAGGGCGACGATCGCGTTCGTGTAGCGAGGATACCCGGGGGGGTTCTCGTTCCCCGTGGCGACCCAGAGGGTATTGTTCTTCGCGTCCACGGCGGGGGTCGTCCAGATCGACCCACCGACATCGCCCGTCGGGACCACGTTGAACGTGTGGCTGACGTTGTGGTTGCCCGTTAGATTGACCTCCAAGAGCTGGCCGAAGATGAGCGGGTTGTCAAAGCAACTCGCGGTCCCGATGAACAGGGAGTCGTTGTAGACGAAGGCGCTCTCCCAATTGTAGTAGTTGTCGACGAGCGTTCCCACCAGGATCCGCCAGTCCACGCTGCCGTTGGTGGCGTTCAGAGCGTACCAATACTTGTTCCCGCCCCCGACGTAGAGCGTTCCGTTCACGTACTCGGGCGTCGAGGAGATCCCCATCGGGTCGTATCCCCCGCAGCCGGTCGTGCCCAGGAAGGTTTTCCATTTCACGGTCCCGTTGGAGGCATTGACGGCGTACTCGTACCCGTTCCAGGACCCGTAGTACACGGTCCCGTTGACCACGATCGGCGCGCTGAAATCGGAGCCGTTCGAGGGTACCGTCCAGAGCTGGTGCAGCTGGGACACATTGGAAGGGGCGATCGTCCGCTCGAACAGGTTGGCTCCTGTCCGTTCCGGATTGTCCTGATACATGGCCCAGTCCGTCGGCGCCGGAACGACCTGGCTCGGCGCGGGACCAGGGGGCCCGGCGGTCCCGGGAGTGCTGTGGCTCGCGAGTACCGGAGGGGCGGCCCGCGGTAGCACGGCGGCCCCCGACCCGAGCGATCCGAGCAGGAAGAGGATTACGACGAGCGTTGCGCCCAGTCGGATCATCATGCGGATGGAAGTAAGCGACTCCCCATGAACGTTCGCCTAGGGGGTCCGCGGTCCTCCGGCCCCCCGTGCGAACCGATTTCTTCGAGACTCGCGGGTCTACCGCCCAGCGACAGCCTTCGACCCAGGGTTTCGCCAACGGCTCCGGGGACGGAAGGGCCCGGCGGCGAGAGAGGCGGTGCGAGATACCGACAAGGTTTCAGCGCCCCCTCCGCGGACCCAAAATCGCCCGGATCTTTCGGAGGGGGAGTTCATCCATGGCCCGAGTGGCCCCTCGGAAACATGTCGCGGAGCACCCCGGGGATCCCCTCGCGGTAGGTAGGGAAGCGAGGTACCCATCCCAGCCCGAGCAGTTGCTGGGGACCGACCGCCCGGGTGGCCGCCAGGTGGTGGGCGATGTCCTCTCCGTACTCGGCCTCGGCCGCCGAGGGGTCGATCGTCATGGGAGGAGTGGCACCGATCTGCGCGGCAACGAAATCCACAAACTCCCGGAGCGGCGCCGGGTGACCGTCCGCTACGTTGTAGATCGCCCCGGCCCTTCCGGCCTCCAGAACCGTCCGGAACGCCGCCGCCGCGTCCGAGAGCTCCACGAGCGACCATCGGTTGGCGCCGTCGCCGATGACGGAGTATCCTCCCGAGCGAATGGATTCAGCCATCCCCCGGAACCAGGACCCGTTCCCATACACCATGGCGGGGCGGAGGATCAGGATGTCGAGCTCGCCAGCAGCATTCGCCGCCAGCCCGACCTGCTCGGTGTCGAAATTCACCCGAGACTCTCCTCGGGGGTCGGTCGGAGATTCCTCGGTGATCGAGCCCGGCTGGTCGGCGTAGACCCAGTAGCCGGAACCGATCAGGAGGCGGGGCACGCGCTCCGAACGGGCCGCTTGCACCAAGTTCTCGGCCCCGACCACTCGGACGACCGCCGGTGCTTCCCCGCCCGATGGGTTCGCGGCGAGGTGAACCAGCGCCGAACAGCCGGCCGCGGCGTCCTTCAAGGACGGGAGGTCCAACACGTCGCCTCGCACGGGAATGGCTCCGGCCTCCCTCACCCGGTCCGCCTTGGCACTGTCCCGCACCAAGCCCCGGACCTCGTAGTTGGCCGCAGAGAGCGCGCGCACGACCGCTCGGCCCAAGAACCCGCTCGCACCCGCCACGAGGACACGTTTCGCGCGGCCGCCCGCGCGCGAACTTTCGGCGACCGGTGGCTCCTCCTTCATGATGGTCCTCCGGGAGGAGCAGACCGTCCCCGATAACTCCCGTGGACGGCGCCCGTGACCCACCGCCCCAAGCGGAGGGCCACCCCCTCGACCGGTCGCTCGAAGGAACGCCCGCGCTAGAACATGTCCCCGCGATGGGAGGAGAAACGTGGGTCTTCGCAATCCGGGCCCACGTCGTCCCCCAGCGACGATCCGGAGGCCAGCCGTTTGGCCATCAAGGTCTCGTGGGTCTTCGCGTGGATCGAGTACCCTCGACTCTCAAGCAGCGGCGCTGCGTCGCGTGTGAACGAGGTCATCCCGAGGACAAGCCACCGGCCGCGGGCGATTCCCTCGAGGGCATCGAGCATCGATTCGGCCGATTCTCCGGGGACCACCACCACCTCGTTGGCGACCACGCGCCAGCGGTCCACGGCCCCGAGGTGCACGTACCCCACCGAGCGGGAACCGCGAAGGAGGATGCGGTGGTTGGCCGGCTTTCTCCAGCCGACACCGAACCGCAGCCGGAAGGACCCCGGGAATCGGGGGACGAATCCCCATCGCTGCGCCGTAGCGCTCCAAAGGAGCCGCTCGAGGCGGGAGGCATCCTCCGCTCGAGCCACCGTCCAGTGGTAGCCACGAGGGGGGGTTCGCCGCAGTCCCGAACGGACCGGACGGAGGGCGACGGGCGGTGAATAGACGTCCGTGTACCCTAGGCTCTCGTAGAGGCGGTGGGCGCCCCAGCTCGGATGGGTCCACAGGAACGACCACTTCCGTCCGGCGGCCACCTCCCGCCGGTGTACCTCCTCGAGCAAGGCGCGGGCGAACCCCCGGCCCGACCCGTCCGGTCGGGTCAGGACATCCGAGATGCCGACGACCGGTTGCGGCCCGCCGTGCCCGACGAAGCCGAGGGAGAGCGTTTCCACGCGGGAGAGGACCTGCCCCTGGTCGACCGCGTACACCGCGAAGTACTTCGAGCTCGGCAAACCCAACTGAAGGAGCCGACGAATGAACACGATATCTTGCGATGGATCCCCTTCCACGACCCCGAACGCGGCCAATTGGGGGAGGAGCGACTTCGGCAATCCTCTCAGGTCGTAGATCTTCATCGAGCCCGACGGGGTCCTCGAGCGCGAGGGTCAGGCGGGGTCATTAGGACGGTTCCTCGTCGCGGACCCGGGTTCTCCATCGGAGTCGGTTCACGACCATGCCGGTGGCTCCGCGTCGGAGGAACCGAAAGAGCCGCGCGCGGAGTTCGAGAAGTCCCGACCGGACCTCGGGTCCCCCGAGGGCGGCGCGACCCTAGCTCGCCTGTCCGGCAGAGACGGGGGTCACGGTACTCGAACTTTGCGGCAGGCTGACGAGACCGAGGAAGAGCAGGATGATCCCTACGAACTCGGCGTAGTAGAGCGCCACGGGGAAGGAGGCGATGTAGAGCGTGCCCCCCGCACCGAGGATCAGCGCGCCCCCGATCATCAGGAGGGTCTGCCACCGCCAGGCACGGCGGAGGGCGAGGTACGAAGCCGTGAGGAGGACGATCGTGGCCGGGCCCGTCACGACCGACGAGAGGATCAGGAGGAGGAGCGGAGGGTTTCCGGTGATGATCCCGCCCGTGACCATCGACGCGGGGGGAAGGGGAGTCAGGTAGCTGAAGACTCCCACCAACCCCACCGTCGCCGCGATGTAAACCGTGTAGCCCCTCTCGACCCGGGGACTTCGTAGGATCTTCGTCGCTCCCAGGGAAAGTACGCCCACGATGGCGGCCGAGAAGAACACGTAGGTCTGGAGGAGCAGGCTCGAGACCGAACCGAGGTAGACGGCGGCTTCGACGATCATCGCGCCGGTCGCGAACACGAGCCCGCCGCCCCACATCAACTGGGAGCGCGTGGGCGCCGCCCAGTAGCGGAACAGGGCCCGCGCCGATAGGACCAGCAGCAGGATCGAGAGCAGGACGAGGGAGGAGGCGACCGCGTAGTACTCCGCACTCACCATGGTTTCCCCGGCTCAGCCCTCGGCGGAATCCGACCCACTCGGCCCCATCCGTCCCGACTCCCACCTCCCGTGCTCATCCCCCTTCATCCCCCGCGCGTACGAACAGTCCGGACCCGCGGTGGGGGCGCAAGCCCACTCCGTTGGACCCCCCGCAGCCGATGGGCAGGCGTCGCATCGAGCGCCTAGTAGGTTTCCGGCGGCGTGTCCGGCATCGGACCCGGTTGTTCCCAGAGTTCCAGCCAGTTCCCATCGGGGTCGACCAGGTAGCCCACCCGGAATCCGGGTGCCGGCTCGATGGGATACTCGGGGAGGGCGAGGCGGCACCCCGCCGCTTGCAGTTGTGCGATCGTCGCCGTGAGGTCCCCCGACCGAAACGCTACGTGGTCCAGCCCCTCACCGGCAGAGTACTCCGTCGCAAACCGGGATCCGGGTGGGTACCAGTTCAGCTCGAGCTTCTGACCGCTGAACTCATCCTTCAGGAGGACGGTCGTTCCTCCCCCCGAAGCGGCGTTGTCCCCACGGGCGACCTCTCGGAGCCCCAGGACACCGCCGTAAATCCGGAGGGCGCGTTCGACATCGGTCACTCGGATTCCCAGGTAAGCCATATACGAGCCAACCATGGCGCGGACGGGCCACGGGCACACTTGCGTGTTTCGCCTTCGTGAGGCGGGCTGCCAAGTGAGGGGGCGCCGTACTCCGGACCCACCCCGTCCCGGGATGCGCGCTCTCCATATCCAGGGCCGACGTTCCGCGCTCGATGGTCTCCAAGAAGGTCCTCCACTGGCTTCTCGAACCGGAACAACCCGCAGTCCGGTACCGAACGCTGACCCAGCTCCTGGACCGTCCCGAGAGCGATTCCGAGGTTCGCGAGACGAAGGACCGGATCCCCACCCAAGGATGGGCGGCGGAGATCCTCTCGGGGCGACACCCAGAAGGATGGTGGGTCGACGGAAAGAGCCTCTACTGGCCGAAATACCTCTCAACCAATTGGATGCTCTTGGTCCTCTCCGACCTCGGGCTGACCCGCGACATACCGGAGATCCGAGCCTCATGCGAGCGGTGGATGGGTCGAATGGGTACGAAGGAGGGCGGTGTGGGCGGGATCTCGAAGGGTACCAGCCACCTGTGTACCGCGGGCAACATGGCCCGCGCGCTCCTCCGCTTCGGGTACGGGGACGACGCCCGGGTCTGGACCACGCTCGAATGGCTCGCCACGCACGCCGACCCCAAGGGAGGGTGGTCCTGCTACGGTTCCGGCCGCAACCTCGATTCCTGGGAAGGGCTCAGCCCGTTCGCCCTCGTCCCCAAGTCGCGGTGGAACGCCGGGATGACGCTCGCCGTGGAGAGGGGGGCGGAGTTCTTCCTCCAGCGGGAGTTGTACCGGCAGGGCGACCGGTACGCTCCGTGGTTCCGGTTCCACTATCCGAACCACTACTACTACGACCTCCTCGTGGGCCTCGACCTCTTGACCGCCCTCGGATACACCGACGACCCTCGCCTTCGGGTGGGGCTGGCGCTCCTGAAGAAGAAACGGCGGCCCGACGGTCGGTGGAACTTGGACGCCCTCCACCCCGACGCCGCGGGAGGGGTCGCTGCGTTCTGGAAAGCCCATCCACGGGACCGCCCGACCCCGTTCGGTCTCGAGGAACCGGGAAAGCCGAGCAAGATGATCACGCTCACCGCGCTCACGATTCTTCACCGAATCGGCTCGTAGATGGGGCGGACTTGGGGCGACGATCGGGCTCCGATTCCCGGCCCGCGGCCTCGAGGGCTACGCGAGGTCACGGTGCGGCCGAGGGGGGGTCACGAACGACTCCGGTACGACTCTCGAGGGCATGGTCGACCGACCACCGCAGATCGGTCGGACCCGAAGAACGGGGTCGGGATCGGGCGAACAGGACCGGAAACGTGCTAGCTGAGCGAGGCCGAGTCGGGCGAGGTGGGCACGATCTCGTCCTCCGGAAGCGCGAGCGGAGAAGGAGAGGAGTGGAGGCGGCTTCGGTCGACGACCAACCACCGCCATCCGTCCTCGACCTCTACCGGTGCGACCACGAGGTTGTTGCCGGTCAGTTGGGTATGAAACTTGAGGAGGGAACCGAACACGACGTCCGGCTCCTCTCCGGTAAGCCGGCCCAGCTCCCCGAGCGTGCCGATCCACCCGCCCCCTTCGACCAGTCCGCGGAGGACCCTCAGGTACCGTGGCAGCGAATCGTCGGCAGCCGCGATGTCTTGATGACCCCCCGAGATCGACGCGTCCATCGGGAGGGAGAGCGGACGGTCCGAGACGACCGGCCCGGGTTCGTCCTCTCGCCAGGCCGTCGGGGTGGGGGGTTCCAACGCGGGGGCGGGCGGAGCGGGCAGTGGGGCCACGGGGGGAGCGGGCAGCGGCGCTAGGGTGGGAGCCCCCCGGACCAGGTCCACTTCCCTGAGCACGGCTTCGAGCTCCTGCTCCAACGCGCTGGGTGGGGCCTGCGGGGCCGACCCCTGGGACGAGGAAAGGTCGAGGAAGCTCGACTCTGGTTCGGGGGCCGGCGGTGCCCGATCGAGGGCGCTGGAATCAAAGACCGGAAGCCGAACATCCGGGTCCGAGATTCGCGCGGCCACGACCCGGGCGAAGTCATCGAGATCCGACTCCGGCACCGGCCGCAGGTTGCGACGCATGCGGAATCGGTCGAACGCACCCCGAAGGGCCGTTCCGGGGACGCGAAAGCTCCGGCGCCGGACCCCGTCCTGCATTTCGACCCACGGGTTCCCGTCCCGGTCGCGGAGGAGACGAAGTCCTCCGTGGGCCACCAGGTCCCGGTAGAGCTCGTGGGCCGGCGGTCCGCCCATCGCACCGATGGGCGGGGTCCACTCGGACGTGAGGGGGCGGCTCAGGTCGCGGATCTTGACCTCGTCCACCGTCACGGGAGCGAGACCCACCCGCCGGCTCGACGTCCTACGAAAACTGGAACGGTGAGGGGGCTGTTCACGGGTTCCGGTTGGGCTCCGGGGTATAGTTCTTTTCGACCCACTGGAAGCGCCCCGAGGCGAGGGGCGCGAGGAGGCACGAGCGGCTATCCGGCCCCCGGTCCGACGTGGGTCTCGATGGGGATGCCCACCCGGACCGCCCCACTTACCGTACAAAAGTCCTCGAAGATCGCAACGCAGTGATCGAACCGGGGTTGATCCTCCGGGTGGACCGGTGTGGTGTGGATCTGGAGGCGAAGGCTCTGGACGCGCAACCGCCCCTGGGGGTTCCGCCCCACCTCGACGTCGACGACACAGTGGATCGTCGTCACCGGCACGTGCGCCCGCTCGAGCGTATTCAATAGAGTGGAGCTCATGCAGTGGCCAACGGCCGTGGCGAGCGACCGGATGGGGCCCGGTCCGGCGCTCCCCCCGGTCGGCGCCGGTTCATCCACCACCGCAGGGCCGAACGGTTGTCCCGGGTACCTCGCCTCGAACCGGTACCGCTCGACCTGGTCTAATTCGACGGCTCGGTCGATATCGCCCATGGTTCCTCTCGGGCGAAACGGGCTCCGCCGAGATAGGCGTATCGAGCCGCTACCGGGAGGCCGGGCGCGGCTGCGCCCTCGCGCCACGGATTCGAGTCGACCCCGAAGAGGGCCCCGTCCTCTCCGGTCGAGGAGGAATCGGGGACCCCGCCCGCTCCACGCCGTGTTACGGCACAACGTGGGTTCCTGTCCCACTATAAGCTCAAATGCGCACCCCCGCTCATTACACCATGAAGCGAATTCACATCTGGGAAAACCACGTCTCGATCCCCCATCTCGACCTGGTCCTCGTCCGACCGGCGACCGAACGACTCTCCGAGACCCTCGGATCGTTGTCGCGCATGGGCATCGACACGCGAGCCGACGACGTCGAGGTCCACGAACATGTTCGGACCGACTGAGCGCCACCGGTAACCCCTCCCCAAAACCCGGCCCGCGCGGCCCATCGCGCCGGCGAACCAACGCACGGTTTCGGCCGGCGGGACCGTTCGGTCCTGCACGGTGCGCGACCGCGGTTCAACCTCTCCCCGGGGGGAGCTCCACGGCCCCCCTCGGGACCGCTCCCGACGGGTTCCGAATCCGCTCATATCCCGGGCCGGTGTGCCCACCTCCAGTGGTCCCCATGGTACAGCGAGTGACAGAAGTGGTCGGGAGTGACAAGGAGAGCTTTGCGAACGCGGTGCAGAACGCCGTGACGACGGCGTCGAAGACTCTTCGGGGTCTGAAATGGTTCCGGGTGTCGGAACTCGAGGGGTCGATCGAGGGCACCAAGGTCACCGAGTTCCGAGCGCTCGTGCGGATCTACTTCGACTACGAGACGAAGGCCTAGGTCGGGCCGACGATAGATCGGCCGGGCCCCCGGCCAAGTGCGGGGCCGGAGATCTCTGGCGGAGGCTCTCCGGGACCCGCGGGCCGCTACCCTGGGAGCGGGCGGTGCGGGAAGAGGCCCCCGGTGGTGGCCCAGGGGGGGCTGCCACTCGCCGGGGAGGTAGCGGCGCTCAGTCGATCCAGCGGTGATAGAGGCGGATCCCGAAGGCGATCCACATCACCACGATCGCGCCCACCATCGCCAAGAGCGATACGATCACCAGGACCACGTCTTGAAAAAAGCTGAACGAAGGGGCCCAGAACGCGACGTAGAGCAGGGTCAGACTTACCCAGAACACCGGGATGAGAACGGTCAGCACGACCCGAAGGAACGCCCCGCGCACCGTTTGGGAAACGGGATTCTGCTCCATGGCGTAGTGGTTCTGCGACATCGATCCGGGCACTCCTCTGGAGGATATTCGGTTGGCGCACCGGTCGTGTGCACCGGGGGGGAGGGGGGGTCGAACTCTCGCCGCGGAGTCCCGATACTTCGATCGTCCCAGTCTCTATCCATGGCGCCACCGCCCGGACACATCCCTGCGGCTCGGGGCGAATCACGGTGGACTCGGAGGGCCCGATGCCCCGGAGGGTGGGGGTGTTCCTAGGGAGGTTGCGGGTTCCTTGCCCTTCCCGCGAAGGCCGAGGGTGACGAGCAAGGCGATCAAGATGATCGCGATCCCACCCCCGATAATCCCCCAGTCCAGCGTCGACAGACCACCGAAGGCACGAGGTGTCCCCGGATTCGCAGTAAACGTCAACCGAACCGCCTTCGCCGCACCGGAGAGCGTAGTCGACCCGGTCGAGGAGGACACCGAGTACCCTGAGACCGACCCGACCTGGTACGTATAGGTGCCGTTGTGCTCCTGGAACGTGACGCTCCCGCTCCCGTTCGATTCGTGGGTGACCCCTCCGATCGTCACGGACCAACTGGTGCCGCTCGGCAACCCGCTCTCGGAGAAGGTCAAAGTGTACAGGATCGGAGTGGCTACGAACACGACGTCGACGGTCTGCCCCGCTCCCACGACGTTTACGGTGCCCGACGATGTCCCCGCCTGATAGCCCGCCACGAGGGGGACCTGCCACGAGGAGGTCCCGTTGGGTAGCTGGAAGACGATCTGATCGGTGGTCGAGTTCTCCGTGGTTCCGCCGATCGTGACGAACCAACGGGTCCCACCCGACAGCCCGGATTCCAGGAACGTGACCGGGTACGTCGGTGCAGTGCTGAGCGAGAACGATAGGGTCTCCGCGAGGTCGGCCCCCGTGACCTGCAGGGTCCCGCGAGCGGGGGTGGCGGTGTAGCCCGACGCCGCGGGCACCGAGTAGTTGTACGTTCCGTTGAACTCGGAAAACACGATCGTCGGCGTCGTGGAGGAGAGGGTGGAGTTCCCGAGGGAGAGCGACCACCGGGTTCCCGAGGGGAGACCGGACTCGGTGAACGTGACGAAGTAGGCCTTCAGGTGCGACCACACGATCGCGATGGACTGATCGACACCGGAGACTACGACCGTGCCGTGACTCGGGCTCGCGGAGCGATTCGGAAGCGTCCCCACGAGGAAATTGTACGACCCATCGTAGAGGGAGAACGTGATCCACCCACTAGTTCCGGAAGTGGTGTTCGTGATCGTGATCCCTCCAATCGTGACGTTCCAGAGCGACCCCGAGGGCAGCCCCCGCTCCTTGAATGTCACGGTAGATTTCACGCCGGTCCAGACGAGGGTAACGGTCGCGCCGTTTCCGTTGATGGTCACGGTGCCGGTGTAACTGGGCGTGGTCCACCCGCCGAGGGCACCGATCGTGTACCCGTAGGTCCCGTTGGGCGCATAGAACCCGATCGAGGAAGTGGACGAGGAATTGGTCGTGCCGTTAAAGGTCACCGACCAGGTCGTGCCGGCGGTCAGGTTCGACTCCATGAACGTCACGCCGTAGGTCTTCAGGGTCCAGAGGATCGCGACGGAGGCACTCCCTCCGCTGACCGGGACGTTTCCAGAGGCCGGGTGCGCGGTACGGCCGGCGAGGGGTCCCACCGCATACGCGTAGGTCCCGTTGGGTTCGTTGAATCGAATGGTGGTGGAGATGGAGGAACTCACCGTCCCGCTGAGGTTGACCGACCAGCTCGTTCCTGCGGTCAGCCCCGATTCCGTGAACGTCACCGTGTACGTGACCTGGGTCCAGGTCACAAGCACGACGACCGAGTTTCCTTGGACCGTGACCGACCCGGAAAAGCTGGAGGTTGTCCATCCGGGGACGACGCCGAGGGACCACCCGAACGTCCCGTTCGGTTCGGAGAAGGTGAGGTTCCCCCCTGGACCCGATTGGAGGATCCCGTTCAGGGTCACGGACCAGGGGGTGCCCGACGGCAGGCCGGTTTCGTTGAACGTAACGGAGTACATCGCGACGGACCAGCTGACCGAAACACCGACATTGGCTCCGAAGACCGTCACCGACCGACCCGTGGTCGAGGGGCTCCACCCGGGGATCGGTCGGAACGAGAAGTTGTAGAGCCCGTTGGTCTCCTTGAATGCGATGGTCGTGGTGGTGGAGCTCTCGCTGACCTGGTTTTGTATGGTCACCGACCAGTTGGTCCCGCTCGGGAGCCCGGTCTCCGTAAAGGTGAGGGTGTAGACAGCGGCGAACGTCACGTTCACATCGACGAACGTTCCGTTGACCGTGAAGTTGCCGTAGGGAACCGTCGCCCCGAAGGTGGCGACGCTCGGACTTACGGAGTAGGTATACGAGCCGTTCGAGACGAACACCGGAGAAGTGGAGCCGAAACTCTTCGCGTGGGGACTGAAGGACGTCCCGGTAACATTGACGTACCAGGGGAACCCGTTGACGGGAAGTCCGGTCTCGTTGAAGTTGACCGTGAAGACATTCCGCTTCCAGGGGACCGACACGACGAGGGAGCTTCCGTTGACCACGACCGAGCCGGTGGACCCGAACTGGGGGTGGTATCCCGTGACCCCATGGATCACGTACGGGTAGGTGCCGTTCAACTCCGAGAACACAATGGACTTGGTGGGGGAGGACTGGTTCGTCCCGTTGAGGGAGACCGTCCAGCTCGTCGCGAGCGGGAGGTTCGTCTCGTTGAACGTAACGGTGTAGTTCGCTTGGGTCCACACCACGTTCGTCGTCAGGCTCGCTCCGGAGGGTGTCACCACCCCGTGGTAGCTCGGGGTGGACCAACCTGGGATCGTGCCGATGAGGTACGAATACATCCCGCTCGGTTCATAGAAGGTGAAGCTCGCCGTCGCTGCGGCCTGAGGGGTTCCGTTCAAGGTCACGGACCACGGCTTGCCGATCGGAAGTCCCGTCTCGTTGAACCAGAGCGCGGACGGGGTTGCGTTCCAGGAGATGGGTACCACGACGGCTGCCCCCTCGACGGTGACCGCCCCGGAATAGGTCACGGGGGTGAGGCCGGCGACGGACCCCACCGAGTACTGGAACGTGCCGTTCGGTTCCGAGAACGAGATCGTCAGGCCGGTGGAACTGAGGTTCGTGCCGTTCGCCACGACGGACCAGTTCGTGCCGTTGCTGAGCCCGCTTTCGGCAAAGGTCAGGGGGTAGAGCACGCGGGTCCAATTGACCACGACGGCGACCGCCGCGGCATTCACGGTGAAATTGCCGTGGAAATTCGACACGGTCCATCCGGGGACGACCCCGATGGCGTACGAATGGGTGCCGTTGGGCGCGTTCAAGTTAATGGTGTTGGTCGTGGAACGGTACACGGTCCCGTTCACGACCACGGACCAGGGTACGCC